>NZ_JARXHY010000004.1:0-300000 GCF_031127815.1 Pelagicoccus sp. SDUM812003
AGACATGACTAGAAAAGCTGCCGATGCTCCAAGAGTGAATGATGCGATTGCCAATAGAATTAGGTGTCTTTTCATTTTCTTTTGTCGAACGTGAAGTCCATACGCGTAGGTCAGCGCGGAGCGCTGGCCGAAGTTGTATGGGACGACTGGATGGACCAGTTTTCTCTGGGGTTCATGGTTGGGATTCCTGTGAGCAGGATCTTGTCGATTTTAGCTAGCTCGTCGAGTCTTCGCACATGAGTCTTTCTCTTCAGTTGGCGCAGGGTCGGGCTGGATATTCGAAGCCTCCAGTGCAGGAGTTCTGTCTCTATTCTGATTACTTCGTAGTGGCGTTGGAAGATTTCTGGAAGGATTCCGTGTAAAGGGGCTTTGATGGTCGAACTTAGACCTTTCGTATCAGGATTTTGGGGATTTCTAGATTCGATTCCATTCGTTAGTTCAAACAGTCGATTTTTCAAAATTTTCGACCCCTTCGGGGTGAGGCGTGATTAAGCCATCTCGCCAATTCACTTTGTTTGTCCATCGTGAAAGCCATACGCGTAGGTCAGCGCGGAGCGCTGGCCGGAGTTGTATGGGCTGACTGGTTGAGCTCATCTTTCTTTATGAATTTCTGGAAGTCTTTCAGATAGGAATGCTTGGGAATCCAGTTCGCGTCCTTCACGATCAGACTGCTGTCAACTGGCTGACTGGCGAAGGATACTTCTAGATCTTCTCTTGATTGTATCTTGCTCAGCTCTTCGCGTGACTTTCGAGAAACCGGTCTATTCAGTGCTTGACCAATAGAGTCGAAGAACTCGACCACGGAAACCGCTCTTGGCTCAGCGATGCAGTAGACGGGACCACTCAAGCACCTCTCGATTATCGATAGGTAAGCTGTTGCTAGGTCGCATCTCTCGACCACCGACCAAAGAACTCTTTCGTCATCTATAGACACCAAATCGTTCTGGTACGCACTCCTCAAAATGCCCTGAAAAGGTCCGACTGATCCGTAAACGATACTTGGCAGGCAGAGCTGAACCCAAGGATAGGAACTCTCTCTGAGATACTCCAGAATGGGTATTCTAGGCTTAGCGTAGTCGAGTGGGGCTAAAGGGCTCTCCTCGCTGATAACGCTGGATCCGGACTGACTCCCGTAGACCCAGACTCCGCTCGTGTATATCAAACGCTTCGTGCGAGCCGAATAAACCGCTTCGATATTCTTGATGTGGTCGATCCCGAAATCGTCCATGTCCTCCGCATTGTATCGGGGTTGGGCGCAATCCACGATGTAGTCGAATTCGATTTTAGGAAGATCGTTGACGAGGCTGGAAGCGTGAAGATCAATGCAATGCGAGAAAACACCTTTGATGTCGCTCGTGCTTCGTCTGGATACTGAATGAACTTCGAACTTCCCGCTCTCGGCGAAAACCTCCGCGACAGCGCTTCCAACGGTTCCTGAACCTCCAAGTATTAGGATCCTATGCTTTTCGCGGGTATTCATTCTTTTCTGCTCAACGTGAAAGCCATAGGCGTAGGTCAGCGCGGAGCGCTGGCCGAAGTTCTATGGGCTGACTGGTTGGAGTTGTTTTTTCAATTCGTTGATCCGATCACTAGCTTCATCGTAGTTGAGATCTTCTTCCACGTATGTTCCGTCTTTGAGCTGGAGCACATATCGTACTCTTTTTTCCTCTGAACCAGCACCGTACTTGAAGCTGTGCTGATTTGGGAAACTAATGCTTCCATCTTTTAGCTTTTCAACTTGCTCGGAACTAAAACAGACGTCGCTTTTACTATTTATAACATCAACCGCCCAACCTCGAAGTATGAGTTGGTCCGTTGTGTCCTTGGATGACAAAATTGCTATAGCCTGCTGAACCAACATCGAATCGACATCTTTGCTCTTCAGTGCTGCGTTCACCCACGAAGTCACAACAAGCACTACAACGGGCAGGATTAGAATCTGTAGCCAAGATTGGATTTTTTCTTCTGTTTCCTTCTTCATTATTTCTCCAACGTGAAGGTCATACGCGGAGGTCAGCGCGGAGCGCTGGCCGGAGTTGTATGGACCGACTGGTTCGTCCCGTTTTTTATGGAGTAGACCGTTGTTAAGATGCCGCGATTTCGAGTGTTTCGGTATTCCTTTTTTAGAGTCATCCCTGCTTTTTCTGCGGTTCTTCTAGATTGGTGGTGATCTTTAGCCATGTAGCTGTAGAGCTCCTTCAACCCAAGATTGCCAAACCCGTACCCAACCATAGCTCGTGCTGCTTCTGGAGCCAGGCCCATTCCCCAGAAACTCTTGTGGATTCTGTATCCTACCTCGAATAGTTCTTCGCCGTCTATTTTCTGAATCGTTATCCCGCAATCTCCAACATAGCGACCGGAGCGCTTGTCTATGGCCGCGAAAAGACCGTAACCAGAAGATTCATACGTTTGGATGTTTTGGGCTATGACTCCGGCGACTTCAGCTTTGGTGTATGGTCTTGGGTAGAAGGACATCGTTTCAGGATCTCCTAGAATGCTGAACTCATCGTCCAGATCCTCCTCGCGAAAGGGGCGAAGTATCAGTCTTGCTGTCTCGATCTCCATTATTTACTGACGAACGTGAAAGCCATACGCGGAAGTCAGCGCGGA
This sequence comes from Pelagicoccus sp. SDUM812003, assembly GCF_031127815.1. NCBI lineage: Bacteria > Pseudomonadati > Verrucomicrobiota > Opitutia > Puniceicoccales > Pelagicoccaceae > Pelagicoccus > Pelagicoccus sp. SDUM812003. The sequence goes on from NZ_JARXHY010000004.1 coordinate 2,611, forward strand.
GCGCTGGCTGGAGTTGTATGGGCTGACTGGTTAGCATTGAGTTTTAGTGAAGCGAGGATCTCTTCCACTATTCGTGTTAACTCTTTTTTTCCTCGAAATCTAATATTCAGATTCTTCGTCCCAGCTAGGACGTAATAGTCGATCGTGAATATCTCTTTTTCGTCAATGTTGGTGAAGTCTTTCACAACCTCAAAACCTTCGAATTCACCACAAGTTGTTTGTTGGGGCTCTGGAATGTCAGCTAAATCCCATCCCGATTGGAGTAAAGTGTGCCTGCTTTTTTCAACCCAGAATCTGTACCAATTCTCGAAAGAGGGGTCATCCCAGCGAGACATATCTGGAACCACTAGGGATAGCTTCGCTTCATCATTCTCACCGCCTATCTGAACGATGTATGCTTCAAGGTTCGTTTCAGGGTATATAAGAACCTTGGCGGTGAACTCATCAGGGATCTCAAATTTGATTGTACTGCCAACTATTTCTTTAGCCTGAGTGTGAGTGGCCAGAATTAGGATGCATGTGGCGAGTATTCGTTTCATATTCTTGCTAACGTGAAAGCCATACGCGGAGGTCATCGCGGAGCGATGGCCGGAGTTGTATGGGCTGACTGGTTCGAATTCTTTTCTTTAAGATAGTTCTCTGCTTTCGCTTCTAACAATTCTCTCATTTCAGTATCCGAGATCGGAAAGTGCGGGCTCATATCCTCAAATAGGATGAATAACTTCTTCACAGCATTAGGATCAATCAGAACTATCGGCTTTCCCGTAAATTCAACTGATTCATCCTCAAATGTTATCTGAATTGGTTCTTCTCTATTTATCCTTACCGATATTTGCTCAAGTAGCTCTGAATTGCCTAAAACCAATATTACATGAGAAAATATTTCATGTTCTTCGGCGAAGTTCGCCTGTGCAGCGAAATGAGTGCCGGAGATTTCAAACTCGTGACTCCACAGGCTCCACATAGAAAGTGTCATGGTGTAGCCCGATTGCAAAAGAAGGAGTAGGGACGTTAGTGTCCAAATTTTCATTTTCTTCGAACGTGAAGTCCATACGCGCAGGTCAGCGCGGAGCGCTGGCCGGAGTTGTATGGGACGACTGGTTCTCCCTTCTTTTGTTTGTGCCCATCATTCGGGAAATAGCTGATCTTTTAGCTGCAAGCACCAAGCCAGCGACCACCATGATCGTGCTGTGCAAAGCGAATGGGCCGTGGACTGAAAACTGGTCGTCGACTGAAGTGCTAGAAGCCGTCGTCTTGACCCAACGAAATCCAGATTCTAAAAATCCAGGTAGGTTGCTTACTAGAATGTAAACGCCGATCAGTCCGATTCCGACAGATAGCAGCGCCTGTGCATCAATCCTTCCTTCGAAAATTATCGTGCTATTCTCCTTGAAAAGCAGATTCGATATCTTGCTGGCTGAAAAACAGAGCAGAAGTCCCAAGAGGGCCTGAGTCACTAGACTGATAGTGATGATTTGCAGGAATGCTGAACCGTTCTCAGAGTCGTAGCTCATCATGGCGAATCCCTGTGACAGTAGGTAGCCCTGTGAAACTTGGAAAATCACCAAGTAGATGAAGAGTATTCCGATGATTCGGAGCAGGACTGTTGAGAGAGCTCTTTGATTCATTGTCTATTTTTTGGAGAACGTGAAAGCCATACGCGGAAGTCAGCGCGGAGCGCTGGCTGGAGTTGTATGGGCTGACTGGTTAGGATTCTTTTTCATTGATGTAGTCTACTGTTTCTTCTCCGACATAGACGAAATGTTCATAATTGTCACTCTTGTGAAGCTGGAAGAATAGGTAAGGTATCGTTATGAGCAATACAACGTATTGGGGGGTGATCCATGTCGTGCTCCACAGCGAGCAAATCGTTGAATGTTCCAAAAAGAGAGTTATGGAGACGAGTGAGGATACCAAAAACTTAAGAACACATACCTGGTATTCTTCTCTTATTTTACGTTCATTCTCAATTAGCTTTTCATGCAGTATCTTGTTATCGTTTTGGGACAGGTAGTGACTCAGTTTGTAGTTTGGAATACTGTGTCTCTTGAGGTCGTCTAGTACTTCCCTTCTGATCTTAGAAAGGCCGGTCTTGTGAAGAATCCATGTAACAGGCCAATTCGTAATGATGAACGCCCAGAAATACAGCTTTCGACAGAAAAGAAGGAGTAAGGCATATAAAAGGACAAATATGATTAATGCTCCCACAGGAACGCTGGAGTCGAGCGTTTCCAGTGTCAGTGATAGTAGGCTAGATTTCGCATATGACGATGCGGCAATGTCGCTGGATACAACAAATGTAGCAAACTGCAAAACATACCTACGGTCAAATATATGATCGACTCTGGGGAGGAGTGAATTGGCCAAATTGGTGGAGTAGCTCATTTTCTATTCTTCCTAACGCTGAGGTGTCACGCGGAGGTAAGCGCGGAGCGCTTACCGGAGTTGTGACGACCGTTTTGTTGGCATATGATGCACTTAATTGCTGTAGGCTTTCTTGTGATTTTAGAGCTTCTTTGATACCTCCCAAATGGATGTGTCATCCTTTATGTCTGCAGACTTATTGTCGATTCTATCTTTCTCGATTATTTTGATCGTCTCCTTTGGGTTCAGCATTACGAAAATCGATCGACGAGCACTGCTTCCAGTATGGATTCCAAATATTCTTCCTTTGTTGTCTATAGCTGCAGATCCACTATCACCTGGTAGAGTGGGGATTGTAGAAGGAGTCTCATGAAATTCGTACCCATCATAGATTTTCTTTCCGTAGATGAAAGAAAGATCGTAATAGCCTGCCCCTGTCTCGTTAAGTCTACCGCCAGAGAATATTGTTTCTCTTTTATTAATCGGTTCTTCTCTTAGATCGAGGCACTCTTTAGGCCCTTTGAAGGGAGCCTTTATTATGGCAAAATCAGCCTTTTTGTTTGAAAACACAGTACGAACGCTCGAAATCGAGAATCTCTCTATAGTCTTTTGATTTGGTATATCGACTATTTCTTCCACGAAAACTATCCATACTTTTTTCTCGTCTACCACATGGTTTGCTGTCAAAAAATACCCATCTTCAGACACCAAAGCGGCCGAGCCCCATTCGAGGGCTGATTCAGTTTCTACGGTTACATGGAATCCACCATTACCATCAGGGGCTATTGTTGGTCTCGGAGGTTTCGTATGGCCTCCTATCGTGATCGCATTGAATTTTCGCAAATAGGCTCTCGGTGAGAGTTGTGTCTTTTCTCCAAGGCGCACACTTTCGAGTTCTCTGTCAATCAGAGTAACATTCGAGGACAGCATCGACATTTTCTGATCGTTGAGGTCGTAAGTCTTGCAGCTTGAAAGCAGCACTAGGGATAGAAGCAATATTGTTCTCATTTTTTCTGCCAACGTGAAAGCCATACGCGGAAGTCAGTCGCGGAGCGACTGGCTGGAGTTGTATGGGACGACTGGTTCTAACTCATTATTTTTATTTTTTACTATTCGAAAGCCTCTTAGAATGACATCTGTACCCGAAATGATCTTAATTGCTTTTGAATTTATCTTTGAGATCTTTGGCGTTTCATAGCCTCCGAATCTATCGTCATTTGTGACTCTGAGGATTTCTCCCTCAATTTCTCCTGATCGAATTGCTTCTTTTATTTTGGTATCTGCATCATCAAGAAGCTCAATGTATTTTGAATTGGATATTCTGATCTTTCCAACAATGTAACCTTGATAGTCGGGTCTTTTGTCTTTGTTCAGTGTGGAGAAGAAAAGCAATCCATCAGGTCCGGTTCGAAGGCGACTAAAATTCCCTTCCGAGTCATCTTCGTAGTATCGACCGTTGTGATTGATGACTAAGAACGCTCCATCCTCTTTGTCTAAAAGGCGGTATTCTAACAAGAGGATTGGAGTCTCGGAATCCATCGTTTGGAACGCCCAAAGTCCGTTGATGAAATCCATCGTGTCAGAACTTGGTATCGCGTCTCCCACTTTCTCTGGGAAGATAGTCCCACCGTACAAGTTGGTGGAGATGAAGAGTAGGAAGATTAGCTTTACCATTATATTTTTAGAACGTCGAGTCCTCACGCGGAGGGGGCGCAGCCCCCGGAGTTGTGAGCGACGACTTGATATGTGCACTTCTTTTTGTTTCAGAGTTTGGCTGAGGTGTCGCATGCGATATAAAGTCGATAATCTTGGTTTTTAGCTCAAGACTCTTTGCTTTCGGTTGATTCTCTTTCGAAATAGTCCTTATATTTTTTGCTGTTCATCTTTTCAGTTAAGAACTCGTGTATTGTTGGTGTAATCCTGAAAGTGACCGATCCTAGTAAAAGGATCGTTCGTAGCTCTAGGCTTACTCGTAGATGTATGCTGAAAATGCTTAGAATGAGTTGTGTGGTGACCAACAATATGAAGGCCACAGCGAGCAACGTACTGATGTATTTTGAGATATTGTATGTCGTTTTCATGTTGGATTCTTTATTTTTCACATATCGTCGAGGTGATACGCGAGGATCAGCGCGGAGCGCTGACCGCAGTTGTATCGACCGCCTGGTTGGGCTCTTTGTTTTCTATTTGTTTATATTCTCGGTTCGCTATCTGTTCTATCGATCCGATCAATTTCTTATCGATATCAAATTTCCCACCTATTGCGGCAATAGCGAGGTTCCAATCTTGGTCGATTATAAAGTGCGTGGGTAATGACGATACGCCATTTGCTGAAATCAAATCTACGACCTCCATCCCCATCTTGCACACAGGCATTCTCATTTCATTGTTTTTTAGATACTGATTTAGCCTGACCTCCGTATCGAAGCAGTTGATGGATAGTATGACGACATCGGGGTCGTCTGAGAAGTAGGTGAATGCCGTGTTTAATTCTGGCATTTCTTTTAGGCAGGGTCCGCAGCCGGTGGACCAGAAATTAAGGTATACAACCTTTCCCGTCAGAGTTTCCGAGTTCCATCGTTTTCCGTTCGTGTCTATCAAATCAATTTCCGGGAATGTTGACCCGATTCTTGGAGCGAATGAATCGTGCGATTCGAGGGAAAACTTCAAAATCGTGGCATCGGTGGTTGTTTGTGCCTGGGTCGCCGTTGCAAACGCGAGGAATGTCAAAAGCAGAGGGATCTGGAGTGTTTTATTCATTAGTTTCTTTGCCCAACGTGAAAGCCATACGCGTAGGTCAGCGCGGAGCGCTGGCCGGAGTTGTATGGGCTGACTGGTTAAGTTTCTATAATTTTCTCAATCTCAGGATCCTTGCAGTGAACTCGTCCTATCCACTCCATCTTTCCAATATTTTCTAGATCCATGATAAAGTCATGTGGAGGTTGTGAAATCAGAGTCCAAATGTGGTAGTAGTCTCCTACTTTTTTGTCACTCGATATTTCTATTCCTTTGTATCGCAGCACTCTTCGAGTGCGGTCAACATATTGAATACGCGTATTCTTCTTTACCAATGCTTTTGCGCGCTGCCCATTCTTAGCGGACTCGATTACATGGTATGAATCTGGTAAGTTACGTTCATGAGGGATGGAGACAATGAAGCTGTCTTCGTCTTCCGACAGAATCTTGCAGTAGATTCCATCTAGCTCAATCTCTGCGTATTTCTGATTCATCTACTTAACAGTATTAATATAGGTAAGTGAAATGGGGTGGGGGTTTGAGGGTGAATTTTGCGTTAGCGTAAATTTTACGTTTACATTTACGTGAGGTGGGTGAAGTCTGCAGATTGCATTAGGTAGTTGCAAGGCTGTAAACGCGCGTAGGCTATGAAGCAGGAACCTCGTTATACGATCGAAGTGACGGATCACCGTTCGAAGGCGGGCTTTAGGGTCGAACTGTATGCGGACTACTATCTGGAGACCGCACGTAATTTTAGGGTGTTCGTTGATGGTAAGCCTGCGAAGAAGACTCCTGTCGCTAGCAAGACCAAAGTCCTCGATCTCATTCGGCGATGGCTGGTTGCTCACTGAAATTCTAGGTCCTCCGCTGCTTCTAGAAGGTGTGGAGATGAGGTCGCTTCGGCGGTAGTTGCTGGTTTTCTTTCCGCTATTGTGTGTCGTTCGAATGGAGTTTCGATTGCTTGCTTCGAATCTCTCACGCAAAGCCTTTGGTTCTTCGTAGGACGCTTTGGGGGTAGCGAGCTTGATGGCTTTCGATTGGATGTGGCTAGGTGTAGGATCTACGCCTGCATTGGAGCGGGATTGTTCGACGTTGGTCAGGTCGAGCTACGGACGGGCTCCTTGCTAGAACTCGGAGCGTGTTCTGTTTAAGAGGCTGTCAACTAAGGTGTGAAACTGACGTCTTATCGCGTATTCATGCACTGTATTGACGCTTTTTCCAGAATGCTCCCCAGTTATAGGGAGTCGATGGACACCGAAGCATTCCAATCGATCTGACAGACGCGGAGTGGAGCGTGATTGAGCATCTGAATCCGGGGGCGTGCAGGTGAGGTCGTTCTCTACTTTAAGATAAGTGACGCGTGCTCGATGCGATTTTCTATCTGGTGCGAAGCAGGCTTTGCATGGAGGATGACGCCCAAGACTTGCCGCCCTGGAGCTTCCGCTTGCCATTGCTTCTCGAAATGGAAGAGCGAAGGGGCTGGCTGAGGCTCGCCCACGAGCTTCGAGGCTATCGGTGGTTTAAATATGCAATAGCTGCAAATGCTGGATACGGATTGGCGGTCATGTTCTATTCAGGTATGCTGAGGGTTCTGTGAGCGATATGGCTGTCTGGAATGAATCAGAAGTTCCCGCTTGCCAGTGGGGAACGGGGCTCCGGCTGAGGATGCTGTACAGGGAGCGGGTATGCCCTTGAACATTGAAAAGCCCCGCTTCGGGGGAAGCGGGGCTTTGATGGTAAAGGTTTTTGGTGGCCGTCGGGATGGCGATCGCTACCACGGCTGAGTTAGGCTCGCCGCGGCGGGCGAGCCCTACCTGTTGGGAACTGTGCTCCTAACACTTTTCACATATTGTCTCGTTTTGCTCGAGAGTCGTCGCTGCGTTCCTCGGTACGCTTCGTGAAAGTTGTTATTGGCAACTTTCACATATCTCGGGTTCAGCCGCCGTGGCTTTGCCGGCGACGATGCCTCGGAGTTCTTTGGCTTTGCTGACGGTTGCCTTTTCGATGTTGGAGGCGCCAAGGGTGCGGAGGTAGTAGGTGGTTTTGAGGCCATGTCTCCAAGCGGCGCGGTACATGTGGGACAGGGTCTTCATGTCCGGGCTGGCGAGGAAGAGGTTCACGCTTTGGCTTTGGTCGATCCACTTCTGGCGGCGGGCTGCGGCGAGCACGAGCCATGAGTGGTCGATGGCGAAGGCGGTCTTGTACTTGGCTTTGAGGTCTTCGGGGATCTCTTCGATCTCGTCGAGCTCGCCGTCGAAGTACTTGAGGTTTTCGAGCATTTCCTTGCCCCAGAGGCCGCGGGACTTGAGGTCGCGAACGAGGTGCTGGTTGAGGATGATGAATTCGCCGGAGAGGTTGCTCTTGACGAAGAGGTTCTTGTAGCCGGGCTCGATGCAGGGGCTGGTGCCGGTGATGTTGGAGATGGTCGCGGTGGGAGCGATGGCCATGACGTTGGAGTTACGCATGCCTTGTTTGGCGATCTTCTCGCGAACGGGGGTCCAGTCCATTTTGCCACCGCGGGGAACTTCCACTTCCTGACCGCGCTCTTCGGCCAGCAGGTCGAGAGTGTCTTGCGGGAGCAGGCCGCGATCCCACTTGGAGCCCTTGAAGGAGCTGTAGGCGCCACGTTCCGCGGCGAGGTCGGAGGAGGCTTCGATGGCGTAGTAGGCCACGGCTTCCATGATTTCGTCGTTGAACTCGACCGCTTCTTGGGAAGCGAAGGCCACGCCGCGCTCGTAGAGGCAGTTTTGCAGTCCCATGATGCCGAGGCCGATGGGGCGGTGGCGGGAGTTGGAGAGGCGAGCGGCTTCGGTCGGGTAGAAGTTGATATCGATGACGTTGTCGAGAGCCCGGATGGCGATGCGAACGGATTCGCGCAGCTTCTCGTGGTCGATGTTTCCGTCCTTATCGAGGTGGTTGTCCAGGATGATGGAGCCGAGGTTGCAGACGGCGGTTTCTTCCTTGGAAGTGTTGAGGGTGATCTCGGTGCAGAGGTTGGAGCTGTGAACGACGCCCACGTGGTCCTGCGGGGAGCGCACGTTGCAGGGGTCCTTGAAGGTGATCCAGGGGTGGCCGGTTTCGAAGATCATGCGCAGCATGCTTTTCCAGACTTCGATGGCGGGGACTTCCTTGGACCAGATCTCGCCCTTGGCGGCCTTGGCCTCGTAGGCGAGGTATTTCTTTTCGAAATCGGAGCCGTAGGAGTCGTGCAGGTCGGGCACTTCGGAGGAGCGGAAGAAGGTCCAGGACTGGCGGGCTTCCATGCGTTTCATGAACAGGTCCGGAATCCAGTTGGCGGTGTTCATGTCGTGGCAGCGACGACGGTCGTCACCGGTGTTCTTGCGCAGTTCGAGGAAGTCGTAGAGGTCGTTGTGCCAGGTTTCGATGTAGGCGCAGCCGGAGCCGCGGCGCTTGCCGCCCTGGTTGACTGCTACGAGCTGGTCGTTGTGCAGCTTGAGGAAGGGAATGATGCCCTGGGATTCGCCGTTGGTGCCGGAGATGTAGGAGCCGGTGCCGCGCACGGCGGTCCATGAGCCGCCCAGGCCGCCCGCCCACTTGGAGAGGTAGGCGTTGTCGGCGATGCCGCGCTGCATGATGCCCTCGATGGAGTCGTCCACGTAGTAGAGGTAGCAGCTGGAGAGCTGGCTGTGGCAGGTGCCGGAGTTGAAGAGAGTCGGCGTGCTGCTGCAGAAGCGGCGGGACTTGTAGAGGCGGTAGAGGGTCTTGGCTTTGGTTTCCCGATCTTCCTCGGCGATGAAGAGGCCCATGGAGACGCGCATCCAGAAGAACTGCGGCACTTCGATGCGACGCTGCTTCTTGGGGTTGGTCTTGTCGACGATGAGGTAGCGATCGTAGAGGGTCTGAATGCCCAGGTAGTCGAAGTCCAGGTCGGCCATCGGGTCGAGGGCCCGGGCCAGTTTGGCGATGTCGTACTCCTTGAGCTTCGGGTTGAGGCGGCCGATCATGATGCCGTGGCGCACGTATTCCTTGAACTTCTTTTGGTGGAAGGTTTTGAGGGCGCCGATGCCGTCGCGAACGATGTCCCAGCCGAGCGTTTCCTGGTACATGTAGGAAAGCTTGATGCGGCCGGCGAACTTGGCGAAGTCGGCGTCGCGCTCGATGAGCGTGCGGGCGTTGAGCGTGATGGTCTTTTCGAGGTCGGCCTCGGAGATGTCGTCGAAGATGGCGCGGCGAAGCTCGGTCTCGATCTCGTCGGGGGTGAGGCAAAGCTCGAGGCCGATGGAGGCGAATTCGATGCGTTTTTTGAGGTCGAGGCCGTCCCAGAAATAGGTTTCGCCGTCCGGCTTTTTGACCACCACCATGGAGTTCTGCTCGGGGGAGTCGATGAGCTGGAGGGCTTCCTGTTCGCGCAGGCGGCGTCGCTCCTCGCGGTAGAGAACGTAGTGGGCGGCGACCTTGAAGTGTCCCTGGCGCATGAGTTCCTCCTGCACGATGTCCTGCACTTCCTCGATTTCCACGAGGGACTGGCCGGTGGTCTGCACGCGCTCGGTGACGGCGGCGGCCACGTCGACGGCGGGATCGGAATTGAGCTCGAGGGAGAGGAAGGCCCGGCGCACGGCGATCTCGATCTTCTCGGCCTTCCACGGCACGACCTGACGGTCGCGGCGGATGAGGCGCACGTTTTTCAGGCCGACGGACTTGTCGGCGACCAGCTTGCGCTGGCGGTTGATGAGCATGGACTTGGCGACGTCGTAGGCGTGGTTGTCCACCAGGGTGTTTTCGATGACGTCGTAGAGTTCGCCTAAGCCGAAGCGGGATTCGCGGGTGGTGATGGAGCGTTCTTCAAGCTTGTCGCAAACCTGGCGGGCCACGTCGCAGACCCAGCTGCGGTTGCTCTCGGTGAAGACGTCCTTCTCGTTTTTGGAGAGCAGGACGTTGGCGAGGGCGTTTCCGATGGTGTCGACGATTTCGGAGAGGTCGAAGGTGGCTTCGCCCTCGTGGGTGACGACGTTGATTTTGGAACGCTGGGTTTCGGTGTCGGCGAGGCCGGCGCGCCAGTCGAAGCTGTGGCGTTTTTCGCGGGAGGCGGCGACGAGGCGTTTGAGGGCGAGGTCTTCTTGGAGATTTGGATTGATCATGGGCGCTGCGCTGAAGTGGTGAAGAGTGAGTGGTGAAGGTGTTGACTGCCCACAGATTGCTCAGATGGGCGCGGATGGATTTTGAAGATGCGAAAAGGTTGGGGAGGTGGGAAAGCGAGGGATGTTCTTTTGGGCCCACGAATCGCGCGAATGCTTGAGTGGCGAGGTGGGGAAAGCGTCCTGATCGGACGCTTGATGGCGTTTGGACTGCCGCGGCCCCGTCGGGGGGCGACGGGGCGTGGCGGTTGGAATCAAGGGTTGGTGGATAGCTGGGAGGCGCGTTCCGCAGGAACGCGGCTACGGGTGAAATGATGAGGGAATTTGAGATTTGGAATTTGAGATCTCAAATGCGCGACGGAAGTCGTGCTACAGGTCGTCGTCGGAATCGATTTCGAGTGAGGACGCCTTCTGGTACTCGGTGACGCGGCCTTCGAAGAAGTTTTGCTCCTTCTTGATGTCCATCATCTCGGCGAGCCACGGTAGGGGGTTGGACGCGCCGGGATTGAGCGGGGCGAGGCCGCAGCCTTCGAGGCGACGGTCGGCGATGTAGTCGATGTACTGAAGAAAGTCTTGTTTGCGCAGGCCGATGGAGTCGACTGGGAGGCAGTCGCTGATGAACTCCTTCTCCAGCTCTATGGCCTCTCTCATGGTGCTGCGTAGGTTTTCCCGAAAATCCTCCGTCCAGACGTCGGGGTTCTCGTCGATGAGGTCCATGAGCACGTTGCGCAGCAGCTCGATGTGGTTGGACTCGTCGCGCAGGGTGTAGCGAAACATCTCTCCGATGCCGCGGAACTTGTTTTGGCGATAGAGGGAGAGGATCATGCCGAACATGCCGTAGAACTGGGTGCCTTCCATGCACTGGCCGAAGAGGAAGATGTTCTTGGCGAACTTCTGCTTGTTTTCGGTGATGGTCAGGTCGATGTCGTTGCGCAGCTCGTGGCTGTGGCGGGTGACGAATTCGTTTTTCTTAACGATGGTTTCGATGTCTTCGAACATGGCCTCGCACTCGTGGGGGTTGATGCCCAGCGAGGAGATCATGTAGAGCAGGGAGTCGGCGTGCACGTTTTCCTCGTGGGCATGGCGGCCGAGCACCAGCTTGAGCTCGGGGGCGGTGACCAGCTCGCGGATGACGTGGATGATGTTGTCGCCCACGATGCCTTCGGCGGCGGAGAAGTAGCCCACGCCCATCATGATGATCCAGCGCTCGATTTCGGAGACCTGGGAGTCGTCCTTCCACTGCTCGATATCCTTGTTCATGATGATGTCTTCCGGCTCCCAGTGGTTCGCCTTCATCGTCTTGTAGATATCGTAGGCCCAATGGTACTTCAGGGGCAGCAGGTTGAAGGTCATGGTTTCGCGCCCATTGATGATGCGCTTTTCCTTGAAGGCCTTTTCCGCTTTTTCCTGGTCGAGTACGAAGGATTTTGAGCCGACAGTGTAGGTCTTGTGCATAGTGTTGTTCGAGGTGTGTGAGACGGTTGAGACTAGATTGGAAAGTGGTCGGTCGCTGGCACGGCGAAATGCGAAGGGTGGAAACAGGAACACGAGCGAAACCCGCTGGCGAGTTCGAGTTGTTCCGAGTTATCCACTTCGTATTAACCACAAGATAGTGTGGTCCTTGGTGTGAAGACCACAAGATATTGGGAGGCTTTTCCTCGGGTCAACGCGGATTTAAATTTTTTTTCGACTTGAAATTTGGCTGAAAACCGTGGGCGTCGGGTCGCGTTTTCGCTAAGGATTTCGGCGAGAGCGACTTAGCGTCGGCGCCGATTTGGCGCGCTGGATTCGCGCGAATTTTACGCGAGAAAATGGGTGGAGGAAGCGTGGCGGAGAGGGGGGATGTGGAAAAAGGGGGGGGCAGGTTTCGCGGATGGTTCGGATGGGTGAGGCCTAGCTCTGATGGCGGAGTTGGGAGGAGTCGTCTGAAGGCGTCTGAGAGGACGATTGGGGTTTTGAGAAAGAGATTTCTACAGCTTTTGGTGACGAGGCATTGTTTATGTGCGAAATGTAGCTCGCGTATCCTTCGTTTGATGGGCGGCTTCCTAGGTTTTCGGGGGCCGATGCGGCGTGCCCGGCGGTCACGCCCTACCTGTGCGACTGACCAGATGAAAAGCGCGTTAGCGGCGGGTGGGGCGGTGTTCGCGCAGGTCGGTGCTGCGGGAGTCGACGCCGATCTCTTCGGAGGTGGACGGATCGAAGAGCCTGAGCGAGGGTTCGCTGAAGGTGCCGCTGATGGTGACTTCGAGGGCGTTGGAGACGATGTTGAGCGGGAGATTGATGATGGGGGTGATGAGGGGCACCTTGCTGTTGCGGAAGGGGAAGAGGCGGGCCTTGAAATCGAGGGCGTCGGTCTCGAGTCCGTAGGTGCCGGAGGCCTGGATGCTGGCGACGGGGCCTTCGATGGAGACGTCGGAGAAGCGAACTTTTGTTTTCTCGACCGAGAACGGGCTGGCGACCTTGTTGAACTTGAGGGTGGTGAAGCCGAACGGGGTGATTTCGAGGGCTCGGGAGAGCAGGCCCAGCAGGCGGAATTTTCCGAAGTCGGCATCATGGATGTCGAGCTGGCCTTGCCCGTTGTAGGAGAGGGCGTCGCCGACCCATCCGAACCCCTGGAAGCTGGCGTTGATGACGCCGCCGTAGTTGAGCAAGCGTTGGGGATCCATGTTTTCGGCGGTTTCGCTGCCGTCTCTCAGGAAGTAGGTGTTGGAGGCGTTGAGCAGCCGGCCGAAGCCTGCGTCTGCGAGCTGCACGTCGAGGTCGATGCGGTCGCCGACGATGAAGGCGGAAGCGTCGAGGGCGCCGCCTCCGAGCGATGCTCTGGCGTTGGGAATGTCGACTCGATCGTTTGCCACATGCACGAAGGTGGAGAGCGAGTCGAAGGGATAGCCGTAGTAGCTAAAGGGGCCGGGGCTATCGATATCGAGGTCGATGTCGTAGATGAATTGGTCCTCGCGCATGAAGGCGGAGGAGCGAGCCACGACCAACGGCGGCAGGTGGTAGCAGTAGGGTGCGAGGATCTTGCGGGTGGAGTCGGCGATTTCCCAGATGACGTCCGGACCGATTTTCAGATCGAGGGTGGAGATGACGTCTATCCAGATCCCGGTGAGCTTGTCTTTTTCATCCCGTCGGTCGCGGTCCATGTGGAACTGGATTTCGCCGAAGGCTTGCTGGTTGTTTTTCGCGTACAGCTCGATGTCGTAGAGGTCGACGTAGTGAAAGAGGGAATACACTTTAAGGCGAAGCTCTTCGGTGTCGATGCCTCGCAGATTGATATCCTTGACAAAGCCGGTGCCGGTGACGCGCACGGTGTCGGGCTGCTTGAAGATGGCTTGGGAGTCGAGCAGGGTGTACATGCCTTCGTCCGGAAAGTTCATGCCCTCCCACATCGCGGCCCACCAGGGCTTGAACCAGTCGTTGATGAGCGTCGGGTCGAAGCTGCCTTCGACCAGGATGCGACGCAAAAGGGTGTCGAGGTTGTATCCAATCGTTATGACGCCTGCCTGCTCGCCCGAGCGGAGGGCGATCTTGGGCAAGTCGATCTGGGGGCCTTCGATGCGTGCCACGGCGGTAGCCCGGTCGATGGGTGCTCCTTGTATTTCGAGGTGTCCAGACTGCACGGTGGCGGTGATCCGCTCCGGCTTGAGCTTGGGGTCGAGGCTGCCTTGGACTCTCAGGTCGATGGGTTGGCCGACTGTTGCTAGGGTGGGGAGGTCCACGCCAGCGAGTCGCTCGGCGATGGGAGCGAGGAATTCCGGCAGTTGGTCCGAAAGCTCGGCTTGCAGGTCGAAGGAGCTTCGTTCGCTGTCCAGTTCGTAGTCCAGTCGCAGTTCGATGGGACTGTTGGCGAGGGACAGTTGAAGGTTTGCCCCCACGCTGTTGTCCTTGGGCTCGATGGAAGCCAGCAAAGAGGGCAGGGCGACGTCCTTGTAGGCGAGCGTTGTCGTTGATGCGAGGATACGGTTCGGAAGCCACTCTTCTTTTGTGGGGATTTCCGGCCAAGAGGTTGCGAGGATGACTTGGCGAGCGACGCTGTCCTGCGGGAGTTTTATTTCTGCGGCTTCCAGGCGCAGCTTCAGCTCCTGAAAGCGTTCGAGATCTGCTTGCAGGTGGATCCCGCTAGCGGATAGCTGAGGGGAAAACGCGAATGCCTCGGCCCCGGCGCGCAGGGAGATGGTCTGTGAGCCTTGATCGTCCAGCGAAAGCGTGAGCAAGGCGAAGGGCTGATCGAAGCGTTTGAGTTGCTCCTGCAGTTTGAGGATTTGCGGGGCGATGGAGATGATGGTTTGAGAGGCGGAGGCCCGTGGCGCCCGATCGGGCTTTGGTTTGGGGCGCAAGTAGGCGGCGTCGATGGTGCCGTAGGCGGATAGGCGCAGCCGATCTATCGCGAGGTGGGCGTATTGGAGTTCCCAATACTCGCCTCTGAGTCGCGCTTCCAGGCTGATCGAGGTGGCGACAGGGGTGGGGGTGCCGGACGGGGCGATCATGGCTGGCAGGATGAAGCGGCCATTGGACAGTTTGACCTGCTCGATCGTGAGTCGCCCCAGCAGCAGGTGGGCGATGTCGAGTTTGGCGACCGCGAGGTCGGCGGTGAGCACGTCGGATCCCAGGTCCTGCGAATGGAACTGGGGTCTTTCGATGGTGATCCGGCCGCTGGGATGGAGACGGATGCCATCCATGCGTATGGCGAGCCCTTGCGTTCGAAGCTCGTCTCGGAGCTCTCGTATCAGAAAGTTCGGTACAGGAATGTCGTCTAGAGTCGCGACATAGGCGGCGAAGGCGGTGAGGCAGAAGAGCAGAATGACGATAGCCGAGTAGAAGCAATGGAAGGTCGCCCGGCAGGTCGTAAAGACGCTACGCCATGCGAGGCGGATCGGGCTCTTGCTCGGCTTCTTCATGCTGCGCGGGCAGCGCCTTTAGTCCGCGGCGGGTTCCGGGGCGGTATCCTCGCTCGTTTCGGCCGCGTTTTCTTCTGGCGTGGGGGACTCGTCGACGGGCAAGCTCTCGGGCTCGGCTTGGGCCTGCGATTGGTCTTGGCTTGCTTGCTCCGGCAGGGGACGGCTGCTGAAAGGCTGTTGTGGGGCGGGTCTGGCGACGCGGTCGAAAACGATCTCCGAGAAGGCGTCGATGAAGTCGATGTCGAAGCGGAAGGACAGGTCGCGGTCGGGAATCGCTCCGTAGAGCAGCGGGCCTCCGGAGGTCTCCGAGACGAGAAGTTCGATCGGCTCGGGAGCGGAGTCGGGATCGTCGTTACCGTTTCTGACGGTAGCGGTCAATTGGTAGACCCATGGCGTTTCCCGACCAGCGATATCCACTGTGGGGGTGTAGCCGCCCGGATTGAAGCTTTCGACGGTCAGGCTGGCGATCTGGGCGGCGAGGCTTCTGGCGCGTTCTGGAGCGGCGCTGTTGGCTTCGAGCGAGAAGCTGGCCAACTGCTCGGAGTTGGCGATCCTGCTGATGGTGAGGCGGCTGATGCGCTGGCCTGCTGGCAGGTCGATGATCTGGCGGTCCTTGTAGCGGTCGGGGTTGTTGTCGATGCGTTCGAAGATGTCGTTGTAGACCGAATACACGAAGTCCTTGCTCTGCCGCTTGACGAAGCTCTCCATGCGATCGTCTGGGGAGCGGTCGCCGATGAGCAGGGTTTCGGTGGCGGGCTGCGACAGCGTTTCCTCCGAGGCGTAGACGCGGTTGGAAGTGATGGTGATGGAGTATTCCGGAACCTCGAGTCCGTAGGATTCGAGGTCGGGCGCGGAGGGCGCGTCGTTGACGAAGCCGGTACCGGGCACCGCTTTCAGCTCGTTGAGCCAGAGCAGGATTTCCTCGATGATTTCGGCGTCTCCCTTTTGGGTTTGTATGCCCTGCTCCTGATGGCGCACCACCAGCTCCCAGCTGCCGTTTTCCAGCTTCTGCAGGGTGAGGGGCTGCTCGTCTCGGCGTTCGATGGTGAGGGTGGAGGCCGCGGTGACGTCCAGCTCGAAGATGCGGCGCTCCCGGAGTTTGGTCTGGGCATTGCCGAGTGTATCCAGAAAGTCGATGCGGAGTTGGAAGACGGTGGGCCGGCTTTCGCGTTTCGCGTAGCGGAAGTCGGATTCGGGCGAGATGCGCTCGCCGATTTCCAGCACTTCGCGGTTCTGGTCGGACTCGATGGCGATACGGTAGAGCGGGCTTTGCAGTCCGTAGGGCGAGAGGTCGGTGGGGTTCGATGCCACGATGGAGTCCGCTTCCAGGTTGAGGCAGCGGTTGAGCAAGGTATTGACCGCGGCGGAATCGGCTCGGGCTCGGATGGGCGTCTGAAAGTTCCAGCGATCGCCCTCCTTGGCGAACCAGGCGCGTACGTTGCGGTTGTTTTCCCTCACTTGGATGTTCCATGAGGTGACTTCGAAGACGGCGGTTTGGAAGAGGCGCGAGGAGCGCAGGCTGTCGAGCGAGACGCTGAGGCTTTCCAGCAGGCTGCGGTTGACCACCAGCACTTGGCTTTGGTCGGTGGAGAGGATGTAGAGGTTGTTGCCGATCTCGGTGGGTTTGCCGATGCCGATGGCGACGCGTTCCTTTCCGCGGCCGAGGAAGAGGGTGCTTTGGGGTGGGCGGAGGCCGTAGTCGGACATGGAGACCCCGGATTGGCTGACGATGTCGGTCTCGAAGCTGGAGATGCGCTCGAGAAAGCGCAGCTCGGTGAGGATGCGCTGCACTGCGAATTCGTTAGCGGGCCATTCGTAGGGCTCGGTGAGGAACCATTTGTTGTTTCTCAGCTGCAGGGTGATGCGCTGGCCGGTGGCGTTGTTGAGGATGCTCAGGTAGTCGAGACCGATCGCGAGGTCGCCCAGAACGTTGCTGCGGGTTTGGTCGTAGTCGTCCTCATCGATCTGATTGTCGATGTAGAAGATGTAGGTGAGCAGTCCTAGCAGTATGGCTAAAAGGGTGAGGGTGATTTTTAGGCGCATCGGCTAAATGAAAGATGAAAGAGTGAGAGCGAGAAACGGAGTTGTCCTGGCGCGTTCGCGGGAGAGTGGTCAGGGGCCTCCGTCTTCTCCTAGTTTCTGCGGGAAAGGTAGACGAGGAGGCCAAGCAGGCCGACGATGGCGGGCGGGCCGAACCAGATGAGATAGCGCACGAGGTGGAGCTGTTCCAAGGAGAGGTCGAGTTTGACCTTTCGGATGGGGCGCGGGGGGATGTTGAGCCGCGTGAAGCGGTCGATGGAGTAGTTGATGGCGTTGAGGATCAGGTAGAGGTTGCCCGATGATTGAATCCGCTGGTTGGATACGAAGTTGGAGGTCCCGATCACGGTGACCTTTCCGCCGGGCAGAGAGATGCCGAGGGAGGAGTCGACCTGCTGCTCGGAAATCGCGGCGATCTTGACCGGCCCCGGGATGTCGATGCTCGGGTCGAAGGTCGCCGGTCCGGGTTTGCGGTATTGTCGATCGGCCCAGCTGTTGTCCGATGTGATCAGCAGTTCGGTGACCGCGAGGGAATCGTCGAGCGGGCGACCTGGATCCTCGCGCACCGAGATGGCGCGATCGGTGATGACGCGAATGTTCAGGTTGTAGAGCGAACTGGTGACCGGGTGGTCCGCGAAGCGTCGGATGATGAGGTCGCCCCCGTTTATGATGTAGGCCGGGTCCCTCTCCACCACTAGGGCGTCCTCCACTAGCAGCCCCCAATTGTAGAGAAGGTCGTCGAGTCCGTGCTCGTGCCCGGGCTCGAGCAGGATCAGCACGCGGCCGGCTCGCTTGTCGAGGTAGTTCTGCAGCAGCAGCTGCTCCTGGGGAAGAAAGCGGGCCTTGGGGGAGGCGATCAGGAGCATGGAAGCGTCCTCCGGGATGCGTTCGGCGGTGCTGAGGTCGATGGGGCGGGTGGCGAAGTTGCGGGATTTGAGCTCGTTGAAGAGGGCGGAGGCGCCGCTTTCCTGTCCGACGTCGTTCGGCGCCAGCTCGCCGTGACCGGTGGTGACGTAGATGACCGGTTCGCTGCTTTCCACGATCTCCAGGATGGAGCGGGTGAAGACGTTTTCGCCTAGGAATTCGCGCAGCTCGGAGTCCTGCAGCTTGTAGAGTTCGTTGATGCGGACCTGTCGCTGCCGATTTCCCGTCTTGAAGACGATGACGTTCGGATCGTCGATGCCTAGGGCTCGAGCTCGGCTGGTCTGGCTGTAGATGTTGAGGTATTCGACGGTGACGCGGTTTTCGCCCTGGTTTCGCGTGGCGTATTCATACTCCCGCAGCAGCAGGCGCACGTCCTTAAGGATATCGGAGAGGCCGGGATCGTCGGAGTTTTCCGGGATGGTGACGATGGCTTGAATGGGCTGGTCGAGCTGCTGGAGGTAGGCTCGCGTTTCCGGGGAGAGGGAGTAGATGTTTCCTTTGGTCAGATCGATGCGCTGGTAGGTGCGCATGCCGATGTAGTTGACGGCGATCAGGATGAGAAAGACGAGGGCAACCTGGACGATCGCTTGGAGGCGGTCTGAAATGCGGTTGTTCTGAAAGGAGTCCATTTAGGAATGGTGAAATCTTAGGCTGCGTGGCGCGTGCGGTCCGCTTAGGACAGACCGTCCTTGTACTCCACCATGAGAATGGCGAGGAAGAGGAACGCTAGGGACGAAGTGATGTAGAGCACTACGGCGCGGGTGTCGATGATGCCGGCGGAGAAGTCGCTCATGTGCTGCAGGGCGTTGGTGTGATCGGCGAGCTGGCGAATCCAAAGGTGCTGTCCGGGAGCGATGGTGGTGAGGTCGGAAATGTTGCTGCCGATGACGATGAAGCCGAACACCAGAGAGAATCCCAGTATGCCTGCCACCAGCTGGCTGCTGGTGAGCGAGCTGGCGAAGATGCCGAGGGCCAGGAAGAGGGCTCCGCTGAGAAAGATGAAACCGTATCCGCCGATCAGCGGATAGGGGTCGATGATGGTGTCCTGTTGAGCGAAGGTGAAGAAGATGATGTGGAAGGTCCCGGTGATCAGCCAAAGCGTGCAGTAGTAGAGGTAGCTGGCGGAAAACTTGGCAAGCACCACCTCGGTGATGGTGACCGGCGTGGTGAGCAGGCTTTCGATGGTGCCGCTGCTGCGCTCGTCCGCCATGCTTCTCATGGTGAGGAGAGGGACCATGAAGAAGACCGGGATGAAAAACATCTGGAAGAAGAGCACGCTAGGCGTCTCGTCCTGCGGGTCGGAGGAGTAGAGGGTGAGCATGTATTGGAACATGAAGCCCATCACCAACAGAAACAGGAAGGCCGCGATGTAGGTGCTGGGGTTGATGAGCAACCGCCAGATCTCGCTGCGTAGAAGTGTGAAATAATGGCGCACGGGAAATTTGTTTAACCACGGAGGGCGCGGAGAAGCTCGGATGCTTCTGGCGATGTGGATAGGGTGAAAGGTTTCATTCTCATCGAGCGTCGCGCGGCTCCTGCGGGCGTATTTCGTCGGTACGGTCTTCCGCGGCTCGAGGCATCGGGTTCGCGATCCCTTCGTCCACTTCCTCCCAGCTGCGGCGGGTGGCGGCCAGGAAGACGTTTTCCAGGGGCGCGGCCCGTTTTCGCAAGGAACGGATGCGTAGGGAGTCGTGGTGGGAGAGGCAGCGGAAAAGCTCCTCTCCGTAGTCGCAGTTGCCTTTGATGCGCAGGTCGATGGTGGCGAAGCCGTTCGCGTCGGCGGCTTTGGTGGTATCGATCGCCAGGTCGGGAGCCTCCAGGTCTTCCAAGGCCTTTTCGAGCTCCGAGAGCTCGCCGTTGAGCTCGATTTCGTAGGAGGTGGAGTCGATGAAGGTGGTCCGCAGCTCCTCGGGCGTGCCTTGACCCACGATCTTGCCGCCGTTGATGATGATGATCTGGTCGCAGGTCATTTCGATCTCAGGCAGAATATGGCTGGAAATGATGACCGTCATGCGTCCGCGAAGCTTGGCGATGAGGTCGCGGATGAGGATGACCTGATGCGGGTCGAGCCCGATGGTCGGCTCGTCCATGATGATGACCTCCGGATCCGCCAGGATGGCGTCCGCGATGCCCACGCGCTGGCGGAAGCCCTTGGAGAGCTTGCCGATGATGCGGTCCTGAGCCCGGGCCAGGTCGCAGCGCTCCAGGGCGGCGTCGACCGCACGGCGGCGCTTGGAGAAGGGGATCTCCTTCATCTTGGCCCGCCATTTCAGGTACTCGCGCACGCGAAGCTCGTGCGGCAGCGGGTTGTTTTCCGGCATGTAGCCGATGCGGCGCTTGATCTCGTGCGGGTGGCTGGCCACGGGAATGCCGCAGATGCGTGCGGAGCCCGAGCTCGCCCGCGTGTAGCCGGTGAGGATGCGCATGGTAGTGCTTTTCCCCGCCCCGTTGGGTCCGAGAAAGCCGACGATCTGGCCTTTGCCGACTTCGAAGCTGATGCCATTCACTGCGTCGACCTTGCCGAATCGCTTGTGGAGTTTCTCGACTTCGATTGTGTTGTTTCGGGAGTCCAATTGATCGCTCGGTTTCGTGATGCTACGAGAGGAGACATTGAAAGACGGGCTTTTATCCCTCCGCAATCTCAATATCGTTGAATGGGATGGATTTGCGTAGGTGATGCGGCTCGGGGCGAAATCTACCGAGACAGCTGCTGACGCAGGCGAGACGGATGATTGGTGGTGAGCGAGGCGGCGCCCAGGGCGATCCACCGCCTGGCGAGATCCGGATCGTCGACGGTCCAGACGTGCAAGTCGATGCCGGCCTTCCGCAGCCCCTGGGCGAAGCTTCGGGAGGGCAAGGGCAGGGCGGACAGGCCTACGCCGCTGGCTCCGCAGCTTCGGACGGTGTCGATCACGAAGGGCAGGGCTTCCCGATCAGGCGGCTGGCAAAACTCGTGCAGCCAGCGGACCTCGATTTGGGGACGCCGTCCTTTGAGCTCCGCCAAGGCGTTGGCTTGGAAGGACATGAAGGTGAGCTGCGATAGATCGACCGGGCGCTGGTCCAGTTCCGCCAGCAGCGGTTCCACGATTTTCGATCCAGTCTTGAGCTCCAGCAAGGCGGATTTGCCCGGCGGTACGAGGTCGAGAAACTCCGTCAGGCTCGGAATGCGGGCTCCGGCGAAGGCCTCCGATTTCCAGCTTCCGCAGTCGAGTCCTCGCAGGGTGGCGAAATCGGTGCGCTCGATGGGAAGGGATTTGTCGGAAACGCGTCCCGTATCCTCGTCGTGAATGCAGACCACCCGCTGGTCGGCGGTCAGATGAAAGTCGCCTTCGATGGCGTCGGCGCCTTCGTCCCATGCCAGCTGAAAAGCGGGCAGGGTGTTTTCCGGCGCTTCGCCGGAGGCGCCTCGATGGGCTACGATCTGGAAGGGTGGGTGGCGAATTGGCGGCAGTGGATTCCCTCGCAACAGCGAAGGGGGGCTCAGGCTTTGCGGGCTTGGTAGAGACGGTAGGCGGCCCGCTTGGCTCCCTCGTAGACCTTGGCTGGGATTTCCTGGGTGACGAAGCCCGCCTTTTTGAGCTTCAGGGCGAATCGCTCGTCGGGACCGGCCGACCAGAAGATGGCTTGTCCGTTCGGCTTGAGGCTCGCCTTGAGCTGCCGTAGGCCGGAGGGGGAGTAGAGGGAGGCGTTTCCGCTGGCGACCATGGGCGCCGGGCCATTGTCGACATCGAGCAGAATGCAATCGTAGGTGGCAGGGGCCGCTTTGCGGATGACCGGGGCCACGTCTCCTGTTTCCACCCGCACCCGCGGGTCGTCCAGGCAGCGCCCGTTGAGGGACTTCAGGTGCTGGCGGTTCCACTCGATGACCTCGGGAGCGAGCTCCCAAACCTCGATCTGGCTTTCGCTCGGGGCGGCCTCCAGCAGCGCTCGCAAGGTGAAGCCCAGACCCAAGCCGCCGACGAGGGTACGACTCGGCTCGGCGGCGGGCAGGCCGGCTGCTCCCAGCTGTCCTAGCAGGACTTCCGAGGCGGAAGCCTTGGAGTGCATGAGCTCTTGGCCACGGTAGTTGATGGAGTAGGCCCCGTCCTGTTCGTAGAGGGCTAGGATGTTTCCCGATTCGAGGGAGGTTTCGGCGAGTTTGATGCGAGGTTTCACGATGCGGGTTGCGATGCGGGTGGCGGGAGCGGGGCTGGGGCGAGGCGTTAGCGAACGAAGGGAAGCTCGATGCGCATGGTGGTGCCATGTTCGCTTGTATCCGTGACGCTGATATCGCCGTGGTGAGAGCGCAGGATGCGTTTGACGATGGAAAGCCCCAGGCCTGTGCCCTCGGCTTTTCCGGTGAGGAAGGAGTCGAAGATGCGGGCGACTAGGTTCTCGGGGATGCCGGAGCCTGTGTCCTCGATGTAGAGGGCGACCACCGATCGCCTTTCGATCTGCTCCACTTTTGTAGTGATAGTGAGGATACCGCCCTTGGGCATGGCGTCAGTGGCGTTGATGATGAGGTTCAGCAGGACCTGCTGCAGCTGGCCTTTGTTGCCATTCACTCGGGCCTTGCGCGAGCTGGCATGGTGCCTGAGGTCGATCTTGAGCTGTCCCATCTTGTGTCGCACCAGCAAGCAGGTGTCGGCGATCAGGTCGTCGATGTCCCAGTGCGTGAAAATCCCCTCTGGGGCCTTGCCGAAGGAGAGCACCTTGCTGACGATTTCTTCCAGGTGGTCGATCTTTTCTCGGATGACTTGTTTGTCCTTGTTGCGCGGATCGCTCTCCGGGTATTGCAGGTCGAGCGAGCTGAAGAGAAGCTTGATCACGGTGAGCGGATTTCGGATCTCGTGGGCGATCTCCGCTGAGAGCAGTCCTAGGGTGGTGAGGCGTTCGCTTTTGCGCAGGCGCTCCTCGCTATTAAACACGCGCGAGTAGAGCTCGGCGTTCTGGGCGGCCACGGCAGCTAGGCTGGCGAAGGCCTGGAGGAGGCGTCGCTCGCTGTTTGCGAAGCGGTGTCGTTCCCGAGTGAATACGTTTATGATGCCGATCACCTTGCCCTCGTAGATCATCGGAGTGGAGAGGCAGGAGGTGACCTCGGAATCGTGCGGCACGTCATGCAAGTCCCGGTAGTCAGGCGTGGTGATGTTGGAGAACTCCACTTGCCGTTTGGTTCGAATGGCGGAGCCAGCGAGGCTTTCGGTCACTGCGATGTCGCCCACCATGTCCAAGAATTCCAGGTTTTCGGGGAAAACGGTCTGCAGGCTGACCTTCTTCTCCTTCGACTCGTACAGCTGCAGCGTGCAGAGGCCAGCCCCCGTCAGTTGGTGGGCCGCTTCGGTCACGGTTTGCCAAAGGCTTTGTATTTCAAATTTAGATACAATGCTTTGTCCGACTTCGATCAAGGCGTTGAGCTGGCTGGACTGCATGACCAGCTGGCGTTTTCGCCAGACGCTTTGCAGCACGCGCGATGCCTCGTTGGCGATATGGACCAGGTTGTCGAGGTCGTCTTCCGTGAACCCGTCGACGTGATCGCGGTCCACGTTGAGGGCTCCGATGATCTGGCCGCCTGCGATCATCGGGGCGGCGATCTTGGAACGCACGCCTTCGATGAGCTTCACGTAGCGCGGATCGGTCTCGACGTCGTTGCAAAGAATCGGCTCCCCGTTGAACGCGGCTCGTCCGGAGATGCCTTTTCCCGGATGGATGGCCAGTTCGGGAAGGTTGGGCGGGTACCCGAGAGCGTAGTCGATCTCCAGCAGGCTCGTATTTGGATTTATGAGACAGATAGCCGCGGCGTGCGGATCGTAGAGCCGCTGGAGCTCTTCGATGATGACGATGTAGGCGTCGCGCGGAGTGTTGGCGCTGCTCGCCGCTTGGCTGATGCGGTAGAGCGCCAGCAGGGTGTTCGGATTTTCGCTGAGACGTTGCAAGGCGGGTAGTCGAATGGTGGGTTTGGAAAGGGAAAGGGGATCAGCCGATCTTGGAATAGACGCCGCCGCCGAGCAGGGTCGGTCCGTCGTAGAAGGCGATGATTTGTCCAAGGGCGAGGGCGCGCTGGGGCTCCTCGAAGGCGACTTCGACATGGTCGTCGCTCGTTCGGCGGTAGTTGATTTTCACCCGCGGATCGCGGTAGCGCACCTTGGCTTCGATGCTGCAGTCCTGAGGGATGGGAAGTCCGGTGTAGCTGAGGCCGGACACTTCGCAGCGGGAGGTGTAGAGGCCGGGAGCGCCGGGGGATTCGAAGGAAACCAGCAGGGCGTTCCGTTTGCTGTCCTTTCCCACTACGACATAGAACTGGTTGTCGGTGTTCGACGGTACGCCGATGCCTTTGCGTTGGCCGATGGTGAAGTAGTGCAGTCCGCGGTGCTCGCCGAGCTGCTGACCGTCGTCGGCGCGGAGGATGGGCCCTGGCTGGTCGGGCACGTATTCGCGCAGGAAGTCGGACATCTTGATGTTTCCGATGAAGCAGATGCCTTGGCTGTCCTTTTTCGAGGCGTTGGGCAGCTTGGCTCGCTGGGCCAGCTCGCGCAGCTGCGGCTTGAGCAGGTGACCCACCGGAAAGTTGGCTCGGGCCACTTGCTCGGGCCGCATCATGGCGAGGAAGTAGCTCTGGTCCTTGTTGGGATCGGCTCCTTCAATGATGGAGCGTTGGCCGGTTTCTTCATCGCGACGGAGCTGGGCGTAGTGGCCGGTGGCGACTTCGTCGAAACCGTTTTCCAAGGCGTAGTCCAGGAAGACGCCAAACTTGATTTCCCGGTTGCACATCACGTCCGGATTCGGGGTGATGCCAGTTTGGTAGCCGTGTAGCAGGTACTCCACGATGCGAGATCGGTACTCGTGCATGAGATTGACCACGCGGAAGGGGATTCCCACTGCATCCGCCACTGCGGCGGCGTCTTCGATGTCCTGCTGCCAGGGGCAATCGCCCAGGATATTGTCCTCATTGATCCAGTTCTTCATGTAGGCGCCTTCGATGTCGCACCCCTGTTCCTTGAGGAGCAGGGCCGCGACGGCGGAGTCGACGCCTCCGGACATGGCGACTAGGATCTTCTTCATGGCTGGGGAAATAGTGGGGGCTGCGGGGGCGAGGCAAGCTCTACCTGAGCGGGGTGGCGCAGCGGCCTGGCGGTTTTAGGACGCGGCGCGGCGCCGCTGGTCGGTCAGCATGACTCTCAGGTCGGCTAAGTGCTTGTCTATAGGATAGATTCGCGCTCCTGACGGTTATTCCGTTCTCGCTTTTTACAAGGAAGCGCGCAAAAACGGAGCTCCCATTCAACATCAGATTCGCAGCTCAATGACCCCGGAAGCGTTCACGGAGAAACTTAGGTCGGCCTTAGGAGAGCGACTTACGATGGTGTCGCTTTACGGTTCAGCGGCGGTTGGCGACTCCGCGGAAGGCTACTCGGACGTGAACATGATGGTGGTGTGCGCCCAGCTGGGCATGGAGGAGCTGAACGCCCTGCGGAGTTTGGCCAGGCGCTGGGCCAGGCAGGGAAACCCGCCTCCCTTGCTCTTCGCCCACGAGCGATTGATGAATTCCTCTCACGTCTTTCCCATCGAGTTGCTGGACATCAAGGAAAACCACCGGGTGCTCTACGGTCCGGACCTGCTGAAGGCCCTGCCCATCAGCCAGGCGAACCTGAAGTTTCAGCTGGAGCACGAGCTCAAGGGAAAGCTGATCCAGCTGCGCGAAAGCTACCTGCTGACCGAAGCGGGAGCGGAGGCCCTGCTCGATTTGATGCTCCAATCGCTCTCCGCCTTCCAGATCATGCTCAAAGCGGCCTTGCGCTTCTACGAAGTGAGCGTGCCGGCCAAGAAGCGCGAAGCGGTTTCCAAGCTGCAGCGACACGTCATGTTCGACCTGTCCGTATTCGAGGAGCTGCAGGCGATTAAGGACGGCTCGCAGCTTGCTCCCTTCGGAGAGGAGGAGGCCCTGGCGCTTTTCGAGCGCTACCTCGAGGCCATCGAACGCTCGGCGGATTTGCTAGGCAGCGTCGGGCGCCGTGGCGTCTAGCGACGATATCGCCGCCGCGGCGGAGGGTTTTTCTTGTGTTGGCGCGAATCGTGTTTTGATGCATGGTTACAAGCACTGATCTATGGCGCCTGCATCTGACTCGAAACACATCCGCAAGGCCTACCTGACCTCAATGAAAGAGGGAGTGGTGGAGCTGCAACGCGATTGGAGGGCGACTCGCATGCCTCCGATCAGCATGGAAGGAAAGCTGCACGGCTACCTTTCGCTCTATCCGCTGCCCGCTAGCGAGTTCGGCGAAAAGAGCGGCTACTTCGTGGACGAGACGAATCATATCGTGTTCGTCTTCTATCCGGAGAAGTATTCGAAAATCGAGTACAAAGGAGCGTCCATATATGTGGCGGGCGGCTTCAACGGCTGGCAGGACGCGGTGGGCAAGGACGAGTGGGAGCTGGTGCCGGAACGCGTGGGCGGCCGCCGCGTTCTGGCGCTGCGCAAGGACCTGGACTCGTTGTCGCCCGCGGAGGGCAGCCAGTTCAAGTTCGTCACGGATCGCCATCACTGGTTTCTGGTCGACATGTCCGCCCCGAACCTGGCTCAGGACGGCATGGGCAACTGGAACTACGCGTACTCCAGCAAGGTCACCGGCAGGCACCGGCTTGGCTTCGTGCTGAAGTCGCAGATCGACTTTTCGGAAAACAACAGCTTGCTCTACCACACGCGCAAGGGCGTGGAGCGGGCGAACCTCAACCTCGGGGATTTCTTTCTGGGCCTGAAGTCCGACAAGGAGCTGGGAGCGATCCCCCAAGGAAAGCGCGTGACCTTCCGTTTGTTCGCTCCCAGGGCGAAATGGGTGAAGGTCGGCTTTTTCGAGGACCTCGATCAGCCCGAGAAAGTGATCTGGGTGCTCATGAAACGTGGGGAGGACTTCGTCTGGGAGGCTACCGTGGAGCAGGACCTGCGCGGCTGGTACTACTGGTTCCGCCTCGATGGGCCGAAAAACGAGTTCAGCCTCTTCGATCCTAACTTCAAGGTGCTCGATCCCTACGCCAGGGCCGCCATCGGCCGGGAGGGTCCGGGCATCGTGGTCGACGATTCGCGACACGGCCGCCCGCCGCATCCGTTTTCCTCCCCTCAGTGGCAGGATCTGGTGGTGCTTGAAGGCCATGTGCGGGACTTCACTCAAAACCTTGCCGACCTGCCGGCGGAGGAGGGCAAGCCACGCGGTTTCTCCGATCTGGCGGCCTACGCCAAGCGCAAGGATTTCTATCCCAAGCGCCTCGGGGTGAACGCCATCGAGCTGCAGCCCATTCAGGAAAACGATAGCCAAAGCTACGACGAGTACCACTGGGGCTATATGACCGCCAATTTCTTCGCTCCACATTCTGGATACGCCAAGGCCCCGGAGAAAGCCTCCCAGGTCGACGAGTTCAAGGAGCTGGTATCCACGCTGCATGGACAGGGCTTCGCGGTTATCCTCGATGTGGTTTACAATCACGTGGGCGAGCCGGCTCATCTGATGTTCATCGACAAGCTCTACTATTTCCACGTGGGAGCGGATGGTTCGCTGAGCAACTGGAGCGGATGCGGGAACGATTTTCGCAGCGACGCCCCTATGGCGAGGCGCATCATCGTGGATAGCCTCAAGCATCTGGTCTCGTTCTACGGCGTGGATGGCTTCCGCTTCGATTTGGCGGATCTGGTCGGCAAGCCTGCCCTGGAGGAGGTGGAGCGCGAGTTGAAGGCGATCCGGCCCGACATCATACTCATCGCGGAGCCGTGGAGCTTTCGCGGCCATATCGGACCCGAGCTGCGCGATACTGGCTACGCGTCTTGGAACGATGGATACCGAGAGTTTTTGAAGCGCTTCGTACGCGGAGGGGCGGGCATGCCGGAAATCCAGTACTTCACAAAGGGCTCGCCCATCCACTACGCCACTTGGCCTGCTCAGACGATCAACTATGTGGAATCCCACGACGATCGGGTCTGGATCGATGACGTGACGGAGCATGGCGGTTTCGATGGGACGTATCCAACGCATCACGACATCGCTCGAACCCGGCTGATGATCGCCACCCTGATGATGTCCATCGGCATGCCGATGCTGCATGCAGGTATGGACTTTCTGGGGACGAAGAACGGGGTGCGCAACACATACCAGGATGGGCCGCGAAACGCCCTCGACTACAAACGGGCCCTGCAGTACCCGAACTGCGCCCGCTACTTTGCGGATTGGGTGCGTTTTCGGCTATCCAGCAAGGGCGAGCTGCTGCGTCACTACAATCGGGCTTCAGATGCGTTCTTCGAGTTCATCGACGGGAAAAGCAGCGGTTCCTACGCATGTATATATAATGCGAAGGGGGAATGGGGGGATGCCAAGCTGCTCTTCGCCATCAACCCCGGACTTGGTCCGGTGGAGATCGAGCTCGGCAAATGGGCGGAGCTCGCTTGGCGCCAGATCGCCGATCACGAACGCTTTCATGACGCCAAAGATGAAACGTGGGCTAATCGGGTAGATAAGCGTCTCTTTTTGCCTCCCTTGAGCTGCGGCTTGTGGGAGAAAAGAAGCTAATACTGTGATGAAAATTCACGCGTCATAACTTCTTGATTTTCTTCGGAGCCTTCCATGTACTCCCGCTTCGCGTGGGTTTTCGCCCGCGTGAAGAAACTAAAGACGTCAATAAGCAAAAAAGAAAACACCATGGCTGTAAAAGTAGCTATCAATGGTTTCGGCCGCATCGGCCGCCTCGTATTCCGCGCGCTCGTGGACCAAGGCCTTCTCGGCTCTGAAGTAGACGTAGTCGCTGTGAACGACCTCGTTCCTGCGGACAACCTCGCGTACCTGCTGAAGTACGATTCCACTCAGGGCCGCTTCAATGGCGAAGTAGCTGCGGAAGGCGACGACACGCTGGTTGTTAACGGCCACAAGATCAAGTGTCTCGCTCTGCGCGAAATCCCTGCCAACCTCCCTTGGAAGGAGCTGGGCATCGACATCGTGATCGAGTCCACTGGTCTCTGGGTTGCGGACGACAAGGCTCAAGGCCACATCGACGCTGGCGCGAAGAAGGTCATCATCTCCGCTCCAGGCAAGGGCAACGTGAAGACTGTAGTTCTCGGCGTAAACGACGACACCCTGACTGCGGAAGACACTTTGATCTCCAACGCATCTTGCACCACCAACTGCTTGGCTCCGATCACCAAGGTCATTCTCGACAACTTCGGCATCGAAGAAGGTCTGATGACCACCGTTCACAGCTACACTGCTACGCAGAAGACTGTAGACGGACCGTCTCCTAAGGACATGAAGGGTGGCCGCGCCGCTGCGATGAACATCATCCCATCTTCCACTGGCGCTGCTAAGGCTGTCGGCCTCGTGCTCCCGGAAGTGCAGGGCAAGCTCACTGGCATGGCGTTCCGCGTTCCGACTCCGACCGTTTCGGTTGTCGACCTCACGGTTAAGGTCAGCAAGCCGACTTCCTACGAAGAAATCTGTAAGAAGATGAAGGAAGCTGCGGAAGGTCCTCTCAAGGGTATTCTCGAGTACACCGAAGATCAGGTCGCTTCTTCCGACTTCATCCACTGCGCCGCGTCTTCCATCTTCGACGCTGGCTCGGGCATCGGCCTGAGCGACACCTTCTTCAAGCTGGTTAGCTGGTACGACAACGAGTGGGGCTACTCCAATCGCGTCGTCGACCTTCTCAAGAAGGTTGCTGCTCTCTAATCGAGTGAGTCGCTGATTTTTCCAGGCCCTTTGCTTGCGCCCGTAATTGCGCGGGCAAAGGGCTTTTTTCGTTTCCAGGCGCGTACCGGTTTTGGAAACCGAGCCCGCCCACCTCCACTCTCAATTTTCGGACGCCTTCCGGGAAGGCCGTCCATCCATTCTTTTTAAGCCATGGCTACAAAAACCATCGAAGACATCGACCTTAACGGTAAGAAGGCGGTTATCCGCGTCGACTTCAACGTGCCCCTCAAGGACGGCGAAGTGACCGACAAGACCCGTATCCTCGGCGCTCTGCCGACTATCAAGCACGTGATCGCCAATGGCGGCACCGCGGTGCTGCTCAGCCATCTCGGCCGCCCCAAGGGCGAGGTGAATGCGAAGTACTCGCTCGAACCCGTGGCGAAGGCCCTCTCCGCTGAGCTCGGTCAGGCGGTGGTGTTCGTGCCCGAATCTCGCGGCGAAGTCGCTGAAAAGGCGGTCGCGGAGCTTGCTCCCGGCAGCGTTGCCCTTCTGGAAAACGTGCGCTTCCACCCGGGCGAGGAGAAGAACGATCCGGAGCTTTCCAAGGCCTTCGCCAAGCTGGGCGACGTTTACATCAACGACGCCTTCGGCACTGCCCACCGCGCTCACGCCTCCACCGCGGGCATCGCGGAGTTCCTCAAGCCAGCGGTTTGCGGCTTCCTCATCCAGAAGGAGCTCGAGTTCCTCGGCGACAAGACTGCGAACGCGGAGCGTCCTTTCACCGTGATCCTCGGAGGAGCGAAGGTCAGCGACAAGCTCAAGGTCATCGACGCGTTGCTCGAGAAGGCCGACACCATCCTCATCGGCGGCGCCATGGCCTACACCTTCGCATTGGCCAACGGCAAGACCGTCGGCTCCAGCCTCTGCCAGCCCGACATGGTCGACATGACCAAGGCCCTGCAGGAAAAGGCCAAGGCCAAGGGCGTGAAGCTGCTTCTCCCCATCGACAACGTAACCGTGGACTCCTTCGATTTCAGCACCATGACCGCCGGAAACATCGGCGAATCCGATGCGGAAGGAAACATCCCGGAAGGCTGGGAAGGCGTGGATATCGGCCCCAAGACCACTGAGCTCTACTGCGCTGAAGTTGCCAAGTCCAAGACCGTGCTTTGGAACGGTCCGATGGGCATCTTCGAAAGCGACGCCTGCAACAAGGGCACCTTCGCGGTGGCCAAGGCCATCGCGGAAAACCAGGACGCGGTCACCATCATTGGTGGTGGCGACTCCGTCACCGCGGTCAACATGTCTGGCTACGGCGACAAGGTTTCCTTCATGAGCACCGGCGGCGGAGCCAGCCTGGAGTTCCTCGAAGGCAAGATCCTTCCTGGCGTCGACGCGCTCGACAAGAAGTAGGGCCAAGGCCGAATTCCGAATCTCAAATCCGAAATTTCAAAACACAACACTATGTCCCGCAAATATCTCATCGCAGGAAACTGGAAAATGAACAAGACGCCGGCCGACGGCGCCGACCTCGCGAAGGAAATCGCTTCCTTCGTGAGCAAGGACGAGTCGGTCGAGGTGGTGGTCTGCCCGACTGCCGTGGCTTTGGATCGCGTTTCCCAGGTCATCGAGGATTCCGCTGTGAAGCTTGGCGCCCAGAACCTCTATCCGAAGGCTAGCGGCGCCTACACCGGAGAAATCTCCGCTGAAATGTTGCGCGCCGTTTTTGCCAAGTACGTGATTCTCGGCCACAGCGAGCGTCGCGAATACTTCGCGGAAACCGACGCGTTCGTGAACGAAAAGGTGAAGTTCGCTCTCGAAAGCAACCTGATCCCCATCCTCTGCATCGGCGAAACGCTGGAGCAGCGCGAAGCGGATGAGACCCTCGAAGTCAACAAGACTCAGCTGCTCGGCGGCATGGAGGGCGTTTCCGCCGAGGACGCCGCCAAGGTGGTCATCGCTTACGAACCGGTTTGGGCCATCGGCACCGGCAAGACCGCTACGCCGGAAATGGCTCAGGAGGTGCACGCCGCCATCCGCTCGGTATTGGCGGAAAAGTACGGCTCATCGGTCGCAGAGAAGATTCGCATCCTCTATGGCGGTTCCATGAAGCCGGCAAACGCGGACGATCTTCTCGCCCAGAAGGACATCGATGGCGGTCTGATCGGCGGCGCCGCGCTGGAGGCGAAGTCCTTCTGCGATCTCATCGAGTCCGCCCGCAAGGCTGACTAGTCCCGCATCTCGCTTTAGCGATTCTTTTCGAAAACGCCTTCGGTCCCCGCGGCCGAGGGCGTTTTTTGCGTGGGAACCCAGAGTGTTTTTTTGTCGAGTCAGTCGCCATGGTGGCGCGCGACCTCCGGGCTCGCGTACTAAACCTCAGCCCGATCAAGACGCGCGACAATCCAAACGGCGAACGCGCTAGGCGAGTGGGGACAGTCGTCCCGGCGGTCGTGATTCGAGGCGGGCGTCCGACCGAGCGAACGACGCTGCCGTTTGAGGGCTAGCCTAGCTCTTCTTGCCGCGACGGCTGCGGATGCGCGGCCAGCTGCGCAGGAGCTGGTCCTTGATGATGGTCGCGGTGATCGGCTTTTCCAGATAGCCGTTCATGCCGGCTCGACGGCACTTGAGACGCGTCTCATTGGAGACGTTGGCGGTCACCGCGATGATCTCCGCCTGAGGCTCGTCCCGCTCGGCGGAGCGGATGGCATGGGTGGCTTCGATGCCGTCCATCTCCGGCATGTCGATGTCCATGAAAATGTAGTCGTAGTTGTCCTCGCTGTGGCGCTCGAGAGCTTCGCGACCGTTTTCCGCTTCCACGCAGCTGTAGCCTAGCTTTTGCAGGATGATGCGAATGACCTTGCGGTTGATCTCGTTGTCGTCAGCCACCAGGATGTTCAGCGGTCTCCGCTGGGCGAATGAGTGGTCCAGCAAGCGGCTGGTGGAGGTGGGAGTCGGCGTGCGCTCCGTCTTCTTGCTCCTCGGGTTTCGTGGGGAGAGTCGGTCAAGCTGATCGCTAGTGAAGAGGGTCTCTTGAGTAGCGGTCGAATAAGCGTCGGAGCTCCACAGCTCCAGCTGATTTGACGGTGACTTTTTTGGCATGCGAAGCGTTGCGGTTGGTATGTTTGTTAAAAATTCGGGAATAATGCAAGCCCGCCCGGGGGGAAAGTGGACCCTATGGTTTCACCTAGTTAGACGTTTGAAAAGGACCTCTGCCGGAGGCTTTTTGAACTTTCCAAAAACGCGCCTTTTTTTTCAAAACGACGCTTGACTTGGGTATGCTCGATCCTACTTTCAGCGTCCTCATCAACACCACGGGGTAGTAGCTCAGTTGGTTAGAGCGCCTGCCTGTCACGCAGGAGGCCGCGGGTTCGAGTCCCGTCTATCCCGCCACTTTCAGAAAAGCCGTTCCATTCGCAGGGACGGTTTTTTTGTGTCCGAAGTTAGCATGCCGACGGGCCTCGATCCCGCGGCCTTGCTGCTCGCTTCGCTCGCGCCGCGGGTGTTGGCGTGGCCTCGGGCTTCGCCCTGAACGAGTCCCGTCTATCCCGCCACTTTCAGAAAAGCCGTTCCATTCGCTGGGACGGTTTTTTTGTATCCGAAGTTTGCATGCCGACGGGCCTCGATCCCGCGGCCTTGCTGCTCGCTTCGCTCGCGCCGCGGGTGTTGGCGTGGCCTCGGGCTTCGCCGTTGCTCGGCTGCATGCAAGTCCGTTCGCGAAGGCGTGTTCGATAGCCGGTTCCCCCCTTGGACAAAACGGGCGGGAGGCGCCGTCGTTGGGCTTGGTGGACAGGCGGTGTGAAGGGTAGCGTTCTCTGGCTCGAGAATTCTAAGGTGCGACTTTGAGATGCGGAGCGAGCGGCGAGACGCTTTTCGGGCTCCCTCATTGCGGAGCCCAGCTCGAAGGGGGAGTAGGTATTCTCTCAACTTACACGTATACGAAATGTGAATACAGGTATGGCCTGAGGTCCTTATGACCCGAATTTGGCGGTTTTTTGAAACCCAAGGCCATCTACCTAGGTGCAAGGTGTCGTTTGCGCGCCAAAAAGCGTGGCTTGTTCACATCAATGTGACGGCGGAGTTACGAATTTATAGGAACTGTTACGGCGTAGTGACAAGACTGTTACAGAGCGGATTTCCCATTGAGATTCTATCAGGCTGTGAAGTCATGTGGCTTCAAACTGTTTTTAGCTATGGTTTTAAATTCCCGTAATACAAAGTCCACATGGGGCTTCGCCAAACTGCCGATCTTCGCGATGGTAGTGGCCCTATTTGTGTCTCAAGGCGCTGTTCTTAGGGCAGCCAGCACTGGCATCGTCTCGGGGTCCGTTTTGGACGCCGATTTTGGCGGAGGCGTACTGAGCGCTCGCGTCACATTGGTTGGCACCGATATCTCGGCCACCACGGATTTGGATGGCCGTTTCATTCTGACGAACGTGCCGGAAGGCGAGTACACGCTGATCGCCACCGCTAACTACTACAAGTCATCCACGGTCGAGGAGCTAGCGGTCAGCCCGGGCGATGTCGCCAAGGTGAACGTGCCGCTTTATGGCGATGACTCCGACATCGTGGAGTTGGATAGTTTCACCGTTAAGGCCACCATTCTGGAGAGTTCGGATCTTGGCCTCTTGTCTAAGCGGCAGAAGTCGGCGTCTGTTGGCGATGCCATCGGAGCGGAAGCGTTTAGTCGACTTGGCTTGGGCGACGCCGCCGACGCCATGTCCAAGGTGACAGGGGCGTCTATAGTAGACGGAAAGTATGTCGTCATGCGCGGCTTGTCAGATCGCTACAACAACACGACGTTGAACGGCACCAACATACCGAGCTCCGATCCGAATCGCAAAGCGGTCCAGCTCGACCAGTTCCCGAGCGGATTGATTGATGTCATTTCCACCTCCAAGACGTTTACTCCGGACAAGTCAGGAGAGTTCACTGGTGGTTCCGTCGACATTCAGACCAAGGCGTTTCCTGACCAGTACTTTTTCACTGCTTCGATTGGCTTTGGCTTTCGCGATGGTACCACAGGCGAAGAGGTTTTATCCTACCCAGGTGGCGGTGACGATTGGATGGGCAAGGACGATGGAACACGAGCTTTGCCGGCGCTCGCCTTGGACCCGCAAAACCTGACCAGCAATGCGTCTGTCGAAACGCGCGATGAGCTTATTCGCTCATTCTCCACGACGATGAGCCCCATTCGCTCCGAAGCTCCGATGGATCAAAGCTGGTCGATCGCTCTCGGGGATAACTTGATGCTCGGCGGAAGACGCTTTGGGTATGTGGCTAGTCTGTCATACTCACGTGAATACACGCATCAGGAGGATGCCGCGGAAACGCGTTATGAAACCAGGCTCTCTCAGGGCGAATGGGTGATCAACGAACTTGAGGATTTCGAGGTCGATAAGACGGTCGACAACGTAAATGTCGGAGCGCTTTTGAACCTCTCCTATCAGCTCGCGGAGAATCATGAGGTTGGGCTCAAGAACTTCTACAGTCAGTCCGGTTCGGACCAATCGGTTTTTCAGCAAGGTTCGGTCGTCGTGAGCGAGGACATCTTTCTCCGGGAAAGTCGCCTGCATTTCACGGAACGCCAGATCAGCTCCCATCAACTTTACGGCAAGCATCAGTTCGAGAATCTCAATGGATTGAAGGTGGAGTGGGACTATTCCGATTCCTCAAGCTCCCAGGACGAGCCTGACTTCCGCTTGTTTTTCGATCGCGTTCGACTTGATAACTATCCGGATCCGGAGCCAGGCGATTGGGGATTCCCTGTTGGCTCCACCAACCAGCGCTTGTTTCGCGAATTGCAGGAGGACAGCGTTGAGAACGGTCTGGATGTAACCATCCCGCTTCCTTTCCTTGAGCGTAACGCTACGGCCAAGGTGGGCTACCGAGCGATTGAAGCGGACCGATCTTACGACGAGCTCGCGCTTGGCTTCGGTCGCGATCCTCGAGGGTTTGGCGTTCCGTATCTTGGAGATCGGACCACCTTCCTATCCGACAGCAATATTGGCCTCAGCGAGAATGGCTTTCTGCGGCGTGTCATGATTGATGTCACCGACTTCGTTCCGACCTACGATGGCACGCGAAACATCGATGCGATGTATGGTATGGTGGACATTCCGTTTGGGGAGAAGTACCGTTTGATCGCTGGCGTCCGCAAGGAGGATACTCAGATCGAGGTTCTGTCGACGGACCGTTTCGGAAACGAGCTGGACGATCGGATCGGCTCTATCGACCAAAGCGATACGCTGCCATCGGTGAACTTCGTTTGGAGTCCGACCAAGAATCAGAACGTGCGCCTCGCGTACTCGGAAACGATCGCTCGTCCCAACTTTAGAGAGTTGTCACCAGTCGCTGGATACTCGGCGCTCGCGTCGCAGAAGATCATCGGAAACCCGGATCTGGAGCTGACCAACATCGAAAACTACGATTTGCGTTGGGAGTGGTTCCTGCAGGACGGCGACCTGCTTGCGGTCAGCGTTTTCAAGAAGGACCTCATCAACCCGATCGAGCAAACGGTCGACTTCATCAATCAGCAGACTTGGCAGAATGTCGACGAAGGCGAAGTGTCAGGCTTCGAGCTCGAAGCCCGCAAGCAGCTGCCCTGGCTTTCTGGCGAGTTCCATCGATTCACGGTAGGCGGCAACTTCTCCATAATCGATTCGGAGGTGACGCGTCCGGACGACGAGCTGACTCGCAAGCTAGTGTTTGATCCGGAAACTTCGAGCACTCGCGAGCTGCAGGGGCAAAGCGACCAGATTCTCAACCTCGACGTTACCTGGGAGCATTTCAGTTGGGGCTCGTCCTTCACTTTCAACTACAACTCGACCGGCACCCGCCTGTCACGCATCTCCGTGGCTCAGTTGCCGGATGTGTACGAAGATCCCGGCGAGACGCTCGATTTTATCTATACCCAACGCTTTGGCGATTCGTGGAAGCTCAAGCTGAAGGCGTCGAACATCTTGAGGGATTCTTCGCTCGGGTATCACGAGTTTCTCGGTGGCACCTACATCTACCACCTAGAAGACCCATCTACCAAATACTCTCTCGGGCTGAGCTACTCTTTATAGCCCTATTTGAAAATCCTCAATCAACCTAAAACTAACGACTATATGAAACGAGCACTCAAGCTAATCGCTGTTACCGGATTGTTGGCCGGAGCGGCTCATGCGGCTGACATCACCGTAGATGCCCCCATCTCGGAGAACACCGTATGGACGAACGACAACGAGTATACGCTCTCTGGATTTATCTTCGTCCAAGAAGGAGCAAGCCTAACCATCGAGCCGGGTACGGTGATTCGTGCTGAGGCTGGAACAGGAGCATCCGCTTCGGCGCTGGTCGTGCAGCGCGGAGCCAAAATCTATGCGGTAGGCACTCCTAGCGAGCCCATCATCTTCACCGCAGCTGCCGATCCTATGGACGGCACTTGGACGCCCGACCAAGGCGGAGCATGGGGAGGCGTGGTTATTCTTGGCGCAGCTCCGATCAATTCTAACGCTTCCGGCACTGGAACAGCTCCTGGCCTTGAGGACGCTATCGAAGGTATCCCTGCCGCATTCGGAGACGCTCGTCTCTACGGTGGCGAAGACGCTGAAGACAACTCCGGTATCTTCCGCTACGTTTCGATTCGTTTCGGCGGTTCCCTCCTTGCTCCAGACAACGAACTGAATGGTCTGACCCTTGGCGGTGTCGGATCGGGAACTCTCATCGAGTTCGTCGAAGTTTTTGCTAATGCGGACGACGGCGTCGAGTTCTTCGGCGGTACGGTCAACACTCGCTTCATGGCGGTAGCCTATCAGGGTGATGACGGTTTCGACTACGACCAAGGATACAACGGCAAGGCCCAATTCTGGTTCAATATCGCGGACGCTCGGATCAACTCTGCCAATGATTCTTTCGAGCCGGACAACGGCGCCGAAATGGATGGTGAAGTGAACTCCCAGGGTGGCAACATCGGTGGCGCCACCATCTACAACGCCACTTTCGTTGGTCCAGGCGATGGCGCAGGTCGCGCTCTGCGCACTCGCGACAACGCGTTCTCCAAGTACTTCAACTCCATCTTCACAGGCTGGACAGACGAAGCGGTTCGTATCGATGCCGACTCTGCTGAGCGTATCGCTCCTGACGACGATGCCACCATGATCGAGCTTGCTAACAACATCTTCGACGCGACTTCCTTCGCCGGAACAACTGCGGCGGATCTTTCTCACGGTGATGAAGGCGAAGGCGACGACGAAGAGTACCTCTTCGACCCATCCTTCAACAACTCTGTTGTCGACCCAATGCTGCGCGGCCTGAGCCGTGGCACCTTCACCCTAGTAAACGAAGCAAATCCAGACGGTCCTGGTTTCGTTAGCGGTGACGGCATGCTCGATCCTCGCCCATCGGCTGACAGCCCAGCATTCAGCAATGCCAGGAAGGCTCTTCCTGCGGACGATCCCTGGTACCTGTCCGTCGACCACATTGGCGCCTTTGGTTCCACCAACTGGCTCTATGGCTGGAGCTACCTCGACAGCGCCGGCTACCTGCCGCAAATCGACAACGCCTACCCAATTGCGGCTCCGACCTCCGTTTCCAGCCTCGCCCAGACCAACGTAAATGGTTTCGCCAACATCGCTCTGGTGGTTGAAGGCGACCTGCCTCGTCTTTTCATCATTCGCGCTCGTGGTCCTAAGATCCTCGACGATAGTAACTTCGAAGCGGCTGATCTGCTCGCCGATCCGGAGATCCTGATCCGCGACTTCACCACTGGCGAAGTCGTAGCGACGGAAACCGGATGGACCGATCGCGCTGACGTCATCGACATGATGGGCGCTCGCGTTGGCATGTCCACGCTCGCTCCGGAAGACGGTCGCCCGACCGACGACACCACCTCCGCAGCGTTGCTCATCAGCTTGAACCCAGGCGTCTACACCATCCGCGCTTCTGGCGAAGATGACGGAGCTGGCATCGTCCAGATCGCCGCTTGGATGCTCGATCGCTAAAATAAGTATCCGCTCTTTTAGAATTTCAAAGCCGCTAGTGGCTTTGTGATTACGGGGACCAGCCCTCTTGGCGGAGGGCTGGTTTTGAGCGTTTAAGATTTCGCCGAAAAAATGATGATCAAGAAACTGAAAACATTTCCTAGCTTCTCGGACTCCGTGAGAATGGCCCGCTGGAAGCTGAGCCCTGTTTTCGTGATACTGTCTCTCTTCGCCGGGGCTGCTAACGGTTCGGAGATGAGCTCCTCGCTCAAATCCTACGAATTCAACGGAATCCTGCGCATCGGCGATAGGGCCCAGTTCTGCATCCACGATCGCGTGGGCGGAGGACACTTTTGGCTGGGGCTGAAGGAGGCTCGAGCGGGTTTGACTCTCCTTGAGTGGGATGCGGAGACCGAATCGATTCTGATCGAGCTCAATGGCTCGAAGGGCCGACTTGCTTTCAAGGAAGAGCGAGTGACGCCGCTCAAGATCCGCAAGCAGCTGACCGCGGCCATGAGCGCCGAAAAGAAGGAGGAGCTGCGTGAGCAACGGCAGTTGGAAGAGTCGCAGGGCTTGGATCTGGCCGTCGGCTACCAGCTGATCAAGCAGCGAAAAAGGCCTTAGCGACTTCGTTGCTGCGCTGACCGGCCCGCTCGTTGGCTCTCGTTTCCTCGCCCGCCATAGGCGTATCTGCTCAAGGCATTCTTCCCCGCAAGCATAGGGTGAATCCGCTCTTGCTTTTTGCAATCAACATATCAATAGATCGTCATATGTTGATAAATGGCGAGCGAAGATTCGTTTCGCCTAAGACGGAAACCTAAACAGCTATGCCAAAAAACTTCGTATTCTCTTCCGAGTCCGTGGCCGAGGGCCATCCCGACAAAGTATCCGACTACATTTCCGACAGCGTTCTCGACGCTTGTCTCGAGCAGGACCCCGATAGCCGCGTCGCTTGCGAGACTCTGGTGAAGAGCAACGTGGTGGTGCTTGCTGGCGAGATCACTACCAAGGCCAAGTTCGACTACGAGCAGGTGGTGCGGCAAGCCATTCGCGAGATCGGCTACGTAAATGACGACGACGTTTTCCATGCGGACAAGGTGTTCATCACCAACAACCTGACCAGCCAATCGCCTGACATCGCACAAGGCGTCGACGCCAAGAAGGCCAAGGGCAAGGATACGGCGGAGCAGGGCGCGGGCGACCAGGGCATCATGTTCGGCTACGCTTGCGACGAGACGCCGGAGCTCATGCCCGCCGCTGTCATGTACGCCCACCGCGTCGGCCGCGAGATCGCTCGCATCCGCCATGGCGGTCGTCAAGCCAAGTGGCTACGCCCCGACTGCAAGTCTCAGGTGTCCATCCGCTACGAGGACGGCAAGGCCAAGGAAATCACCGCGGTGGTCATTTCCACGCAGCACGCCGCGGACGTCGACAAGAAGACCATCGAGAAGTTCATGATCGACAAGGTTATTAAGAAGAGTCTTCCGAAAAAGCTTCTCACCAAGAACACCCAATTTCTCATCAACCCGACCGGACGTTTCGTCATTGGCGGTCCGCAGGGCGACGCCGGCCTCACCGGCCGTAAGATCATTGTGGATACTTACGGAGGAACCGGCCGTCATGGCGGCGGAGCCTTCTCCGGCAAGGATCCCTCCAAGGTCGATCGCTCCGCGGCATACATGTGCCGTTGGGTGGCCAAGAACATCGTGGCGGCTGGCCTAGCGGCCCGAGCCGAGTTGCAGGTGGCCTACGCCATCGGCTATCCGGAGCCGGTCAGCATCACTGTTGACACCTTCGGCACCAACACGGTCGACGAGGAAGTCATCGAGAAGGCGGTTTCCGAGGTCTTCAAGTTCAAGCCAGCGGACATCGTATCTCAGCTCAAGCTCAAGCAGCCGATCTACCGCAGCACCACCAATTACGGCCATTTCGGCAAGGACGATTTGCCTTGGGAGCAAACCAACAAGGCGGCGGCCCTCAAGAAGGCGGCCAAGGCGCTTTCATAGGCCTGCGAGACAACACCACAGCCAAATTAGTATCATGCCAGAAACTACAGAAATTCTCCCTTACAAAGTAGCGGCCAAGACTCCCGAGGAGTTCGAGGCGCAGGCCCAATTCGGTCGCAAGGAAATCACTATCGCGGAAGCTGAAATGCCAGGCCTGATGGGCGTGCGCAAGAAGTATGCGGACGACAAGCCACTGGCTGGCGTTCGCATCATGGGCTCCCTGCACATGACCATCCAGACCGCGGTCCTGATCGAGACTTTGGTCGACCTCGGCGCCGACGTTCGCTGGGTCTCCTGCAACATCTTCTCCACGCAGGACCATGCCGCTGCGGCCATCGCCAAGGCAGGCGTGCCGGTATTCGCCTGGAAGGGCGAGACGCTGGAAGAGTACTGGTGGTGCACCGATCAGGCTCTCAAGTTCCCTGGTGGCCTAGGCCCGCAGCTCATCGTGGACGACGGTGGCGACGCCACGCTTCTCATCCACAAGGGCTACGAGCTGGAAAACGGTAGTGACTGGGTCAATACGCCGTCCGAATCGGAAGAGGAAGGGGTCATCAAAGCGCTTCTCAAAAGCTCTCACGAAGAGAACCCAACGCGCTGGCACGATCTGGTGAAGGAGTGGAAGGGCGTTTCGGAGGAAACGACAACTGGCGTGCATCGCCTCTACCACATGGAGAAGGCTGGAAAGCTGCTCGTTCCCGCCATCAACGTGAACGACTCCGTGACCAAGTCCAAGTTCGACAATCTCTACGGCTGCCGCGAATCCCTCATCGACGGCATCAAGCGCGCCACCGACGTCATGACTGGCGGCAAGGTGGCAGTGGTTTGTGGATACGGCGATGTTGGCAAGGGCTGCGCCCAAGCGCTCGTCGGCATGGGCGCTCGCGTGATCGTGACCGAGATCGACCCGATCTGCGCTCTGCAGGCCGCCATGGAAGGTTTCGAAGTCACGACCATCGAGGACACCCTCGGTCGCGCTGACATCTACGTGACCACCACTGGCAACAAGGACATCATCACCATCGATCACATGAAGGCGATGAAGGACCAGGCTATCGTTTGCAATATCGGTCACTTCGACAACGAGATCCAGGTTTCCAAGCTGGTGAACTTCCCGGGCATCAAGCACGAGAACATCAAGCCTCAGGTCGACAAGTACACCTTCCCAGCTGGCAACGAGATCTTCCTGCTCGCCGAGGGACGTCTGGTCAACCTCGGCTGCGCCACCGGCCACCCGTCGTTCGTCATGTCGAACTCCTTCGCCAACCAGACGCTCGCTCAGCTCGATCTCTGGAGGAACAAGGACGTGTACAAGGTCGGCGTCTACCGCTTGCCGCAACACCTCGACGAAGAAGTCGCTCGCTTGCACCTCGAGAAGATCGGCGTGAAGCTGACCAAGCTCACCGACTCGCAGGCGGACTACATCGGAGTAGATGTGGCCGGACCGTATAAGCCGAGCCACTACCGCTACTAGTCGAAAGACAGATTTTCATCTTCAGAGCGACGGGTTGTCTCAGCCCGTCGCTTTTTTGTGGGCGGTGAATGGTTTCGCATTGTCGGGTCGGCGCCTCGACCTACAGGGTTCTCGTTTGCGATTGTAGGTCGCCGCGTTGGGGCGACTTCATTTTCGGCTTCTCCGTAGTCGTCGTTGATTGTACTAAGAGTACCGTTGTTTTACCTCATGCCTGCCGACGCTTCCGAATCAATTCTCGAACGTTTTCATCCAGTTCTTGCTGGTTGGTTTCAGAAGCGTTTTGGGCGGCCGACCGAAATTCAGGAGAAGGCTTGGCGGCTCATCGCGGACGGCGAGCACTGCCTGATTTCCGCCGCCACTGGTAGCGGCAAGACCTTGGCGGCGTTTTTGTGGAGCATAAATCAGCTGCTATGCGGGGAGTGGGAACTCGGAGGTACGCGAGTGCTTTACATTTCACCGCTCAAAGCGTTGAACAACGACATCCGCCGCAATGTGCTCTCTCCGCTGGCGGAGCTGAAGGCGGTTTTCCGCGACGAAAAGCTGGATTGGCCGGAAATTCGAGTGATGACTCGAAGTGGCGACACCGAGCAAGCGGACCGTCGAAAGATGCTGCGCAAGCCTCCGGAGATCCTGATCACCACTCCGGAAAGCCTAAATCTGCTCCTGACTTCGAACGACGGTCGCCGGGCTTTGTTGGGCGTCCGATCGGTGATTCTGGATGAGATACATTCCGTAGTCGGATCCAAGCGTGGCGTTTACCTCATGACAGCGGTGGAACGCCTCGCTCATCTAAACGGCGAATTTCAACGAGTCGCTCTCTCCGCCACGGTTAAGCCGATGGAGACTGTGGCTGCTGTGGTGGGAGGGTTCTTCGAGGGAAGGCCCCGCCCTTTGAGGCTGGCGGAATCTTCTGTGGAGAAACGCTATCAGATCGCAGTCCGTTTCCCGGAAAATTTCGATGAAGAGGCGAACGATGAGGACACCTGGGCGCCGATCGTGGCCGAGCTCAAGACGCTGGTTCGGGAAAACCGCTCCACCTTGATCTTCGTCAACAGCCGCATGCTTTGCGAGAAGATCGCACATCGTCTGAACTTGGAGGAAGCGACGCCGCTGGCGTATTCACATCATGGATCGTTGTCGAAGGAGATTCGATCCGCTGTGGAGCAACGTCTGAAGCAGGGCGAGCTCAAAGCCATCGTAGCGACCAATTCGCTGGAAATGGGGATCGACGTCGGAGCTCTGGATTGCGTGGTCATGGTGCAGAGCCCCAATCGGATTTCGTCCGCTATCCAGAAGGTCGGCCGAGCCGGGCATCAGGTGGGCGCGGTGAGTCGAGCGGTGGTCTTTCCTTCGCATTCGCGTGACTTTCTGGAATCCGCCGTATTGTCCGAGGCGATACGCGAGCGCGATATCGAAGCGGTGCAGCCGGTGGAACGACCGCTTGACGTGCTCGCTCAGGTGATCGTTTCGACGCTTGGGGCGGGTCCTTGGGATATTGACGAGCTCTTTGCGCTTGTTCGCA
Source organism: Pelagicoccus sp. SDUM812003 (assembly GCF_031127815.1). NCBI lineage: Bacteria > Pseudomonadati > Verrucomicrobiota > Opitutia > Puniceicoccales > Pelagicoccaceae > Pelagicoccus > Pelagicoccus sp. SDUM812003. The sequence continues at coordinate 46,267 of NZ_JARXHY010000004.1, forward strand.
GCTGCTACTGCTACCGTGAACTGACCCGAGAGCAGTTCGACCTGGTTTTGAACATGCTCGCGGGCCGCTATGCGGAGAGCCGATTGCGCGAACTGAAACCGCGGATTTCGATAAGTCGTAGTGAAAACACGGTTACGCTTCGAAAGGGGGCCTTGATGGCTTTCTACTTCTCAGGCGGAGTCATTCCGGACCGAGGCTATTTTCATCTGAGGTTGACTGGAAACGGAGCTCGGCTCGGCGAGCTCGATGAGGAGTTCGTGTGGGAGAGAAGCATCGGTGACGTGTTCACGCTCGGAGTACAGAGCTGGAAGATCGAGCGCATCACCTACAACGACGTGTTCGTGGTCCCGGCGGAGGCAGGCGAGATGGCGCCACCGTTTTGGAGGGCGGAGCGCTATAACCGCGACTTCCATTTCGCGGAACGAATCGGCAGCTTCCTTGAGTGGGCGAACGATCGACTGGACGAGAAGGCCTTTCCGCAGGAGCTGGAAAGCCGATTCGAGTTGAACGCCGCCGCGGCCGAATCGCTTGCGCGCTTTTTGCGTAGTCAAAAAGTGGTGACACGCAGTAGTCTGCCGCATCGTCATCATCTTTTGGCCGAGCTGATCGATGCCGCGCCTTCGGGGGCTCCTGGCAAGCAGCTCGTTTTGCATACGCATTGGGGCGGCCGCGTCAATCGGCCGTTCGCTTTGGCTTTGGACGCGGCGTGGAACGAGACGATGGGCCATCGAACCGAAATCTACGTCAACGACGACTGCGTGGTGCTGATGCTGTCCGAAGGCGTGACAATCGAGGAGGTCCTGCCTTTGGTGACCGCTGGAAATGTGGAAAGCTGGCTGCGCAAACGCCTAGAAGGATCCGGGTTTTTCGGGGCGCGTTTCCGCGAGGCGGCTGGCAATGCCTTGCTCGTCACACGAAATCGGGCGGGGCAACGTTTGCCGCTTTGGCTGAGCCGCTTGCGGGCCAAGAAGCTTTTCGAGTCCGTGCAGCGCTTTGGCGATTTTCCGCTCTTGCTGGAAGCGTGGCGAACCTGCTTGAAGGATGAATTCGACATGGACGCCCTCAAGCTCGTCCTGGCCGAGCTGGAGGATGGCGAGATCGAAATCTCGCAAGCTCATTTGTCGGTCGCCAGTCCGTTCGCCTCCAGCGTCGCTTGGAGGCAGATCAACGATGAATATATGTACGCGACGGACGACCCGAATTCGGACGGACGCTCCTCGCTAAAGGAGGACCTGGTACGATCGATCGCGTTCGACGAATCAGCGCGACCAAAGGTATCTAAAGACCTGATACGGGAGTTCGAGGCGAAGCGCCAGAGAACGGCTGCGGGCTATGAACCCGGAGACGTGTTGGAGATGCTGGAGTGGCTGCGCGACCGCGTCGCTCTGCTCGAGTCGGATTGGGAGGGGTTGTTGCGGGCGTCCCAGCTGGAAGGCCACGACCAGTTTGTTTCGAAAACCGTAAGGCTGAAAGTGGGCAGTGAAACCTGGATCGCGCATGAGGACGAGCGCGAGAAGGCCGAAGCCCTCTTTGGCGATCTGCCCGATGCTGACGTATTCATCGAATGGCTATCCTATTTCGGACCGATTTCCCTGGAATCGGCCCAGGGAAGTTTGGCGTGCTCGGGGGAAAGGCTGATGGCTATGCTGGATGCCCTGGCTGACGAGCGCCGGCTGGTGGTGGGAGAGCTGGTGGAAGGCGAGCGGGGGCTGTACGTTTGCGAAGCGGAGAACTACGAGACCTTGCTTCGAATGAATCGGGCTAGGAACCGCCCTCGATTCTCGGCCTTGCCGTTGGAGGACTTGCCCCTGTTTCTCGCTCAATGGCAGGGTTTGGTGACGCCGGAGGAAGGCGTTCGTTCGGTTCGAGACGCCTTGGATCGCCTATGGGGCATGAGCTTTGGGATCGAGGACTGGGAGAAGTCGATCCTGCCGGTTCGAGTTAAGAACTATCACCCCGCCTTGCTCGATAGCGTCCTTCTGGAGGACGAGATGAGGTGGCGTGGCTTTGGCGAGGGCAAAGTGTGCTTCGCTTTGGAGGACGATTGGGACCTCTTTGTGGAGTCCGGCGAAGGAAGCGAGCTGGATGAGGCGGAAGGACAGGTCCTTGCTCGGCTGGCTAGCGGTCAGCGCTTGAGTTTCGCGAAGCTGCAAGAAACCTTGGAAATGCCTTCGAGGGAATTGGAGAGCTCCCTCTGGGGATTGGTATGGAAGGGGCGCGTCAGCAACGATGCGTTCGCGACGGCCCGCAGAGGGGTTGGCGGGGGCTTCGCACTCTGCGAACGAAGCGCTCAACCAGAGCGTCGCACGAGACGCCAGCGGCTTGGCCGCCGATCCTCAGCCATCAGGACGGTGACGTACCCAGGCGCTTGGTACGTTTTGCCGGACGTCGAAGACGAAGGCGACCCAGTCGAGCGGCTGGAGCTGCAGCGAGAGCGAGCCCGTTTGCTGCTCGACCGGTACGGAGTGGTTTTCAAGGAGATCCTTCAACGGGAGGCGAACGGTTTTCGTTGGAGGGACGTATTCAAAGCCTTGAGACTTCTGGAGCTTTCTGGAGAAGCGATCGGAGGGCGGTTTTTCGAGGGCGTGCCCGGTCTGCAATTCGCCTCAAAGGCGGCCTTTCGAGCCTTGTTGAAGGATCTGCCAAGATCGGCGCTCTACTGGCTAAGCGCTGCGGATCCAGCTTCGGTTTGCGGTTTGGGTCTCTTAGGCGGTGGCGCTTCGACGATGCCCGCTCGCCGAGCCGGCACTGTTCTCGCCTATCGAGGATCGACCCTGGCTCTCGAGAGTTCGCGTGGCGGCAAGTCGCTGCGCATTCACTTGCCGCTGGACGACCCGGATCTGACTTCCGTCTTCGCTATGCTGGAATCGATGTGGGGACTCGGTCGAGCCGGCGTATCGCGGGTTTTGGTTGAGGAGATAAACGGCGAGGACGCTCGCCTAAGCCCTTATTTGGAGGGCTTGGGAAGCGTCCTGAAATTGCACAGCGACCACAAGCGAGTGGTGGTGGAAGGCGGTTTTAGCTAAGCCTTTCGTGAGGCCGACATCGCTGTCGCCCGGGACTCAATCGTATTCGTAGCGGCAGTGGCGGTAGCGTCGAGGCGAGCGGAAGCGGGCGGCGTCGATGATCGACCAGAGGTGGACGACCCATCCTAAGAGGATGATCCAGAGCAGCCATGCGAAGACGAAGTGTATGAGAGCTGCCAATACGCGGCCTTGAAGCAGTTGGCCTAGGCCGGGGATGAAGAAGCTGCAGAGGGCGGCGATGACGTTGCCGGCGGATCCTTGGTCTGACATTAGAGAATATGGGTTGAGTTTAGAAGGTCGGTGAGTGTTTTCAGATCCTCGCTCGACTGAGGGAGGAGGAAGCTGCGGGAGTCGTTGGGGTAGGCCAGGGCGTACCGCTGCGCGAACTCCTCGCCGCTGGGGGCGCCTGATATGCGAGCGTAGCGCACTCCCATTTCTTCGAGCTGATCATGTATGATGCTCGTGGATACTGAATGGTCCGGAAGTTGAGAGAGGTCGATCACGATGATTTGAAAACGGTTTGCGAGCTGCTTAGCGGCGTTTATCCAGTTTTCTTCGTGTTCTTGCGAGTTGTGCAGGAGCACGAGCTCGGGACCGTGCCCATATGACGAATACGCGATAGGTTCGGCTTTCTTTTCCGAGGCAAGGGCGATGGTAAGGAAACCGATCAGAACGATCAAAGTGAACGAAGTGTGAGTTGCTCGATAGGGAAGAGCTTTCATGACGGAAGGAGATGTCGGGATTAGCGGTGAGTTGGCGTTGCTATTCCAAGACGGCGGGACATGGTGGTCCCGTTTCGCGAGTGGTACGCTCGCGGGAAGAAAGAAGGAGGAGAGGAGGAGAGGTGAGGAGCTTACTTGCCGGCGTTGAAGCGGCGCTCCCAGTCGTAGGACTTGTTGGTCACGTAATTCTCCATGCGACGGATGCGCGATTCGATGGAGTCGAAGCGGTTTTTCAGGCGACGCAAACTAAGCATGCGAGGCGAGTCGCTGGTTTCGAAATAGTCCTCTTCGTAGCAGAAGCTACGCTCTTCCCGTCGCAAGCCTTCGGGCTCGGGCTTGATGATGAGAGCTGCGATGGCGTAGAGAACGGGGAAGGGGAAGAATCCGGTGAAGAGTGAGATCGCGACGAGGCCGAGTCGTATCCAAACGACGGATAAGTCGAAGTGGTCGGCGAGTCCTTGGCAGATGCCGAAGACGATGCGGTTTTTTGACCGATAAAGCGGTTTACTCATGGTAGGTGTCTCGGTGTAGCCTCTAGTCGACTACTTTTTGTTGATGATGATGGTTTCGAGCGCTTCGACCCGTTTCTCCATCTTTTGCAAGGACTGGTGAAGGTCTTGCATGATGCGGGCCTCTTCGTCGCTCAGTCCGGCTCCCCCCTTCGCTTTGGCCTCGGTCTTCGCTTTGACGATGCTCGTGATGGACCCGAAGATGATTCCGACGATCGCGATCGGTATAACGAAGGGCATCATTTCGAGAAGGAAGTGAAAGGGGTTCATCATGTTCTAGGCTGATTAGAGGGCTGCGAGTTGGGAGTGATGAGAAGTCCTATTTTTCGTTGGACTTATTCTCGATTTCCGCCTTCAGGGCCGCAAGTTCCTTTTCCAGGGTCTCGTCGCCTTCGAGTTTCGCGAACTCGTCCTCCAGGCTTGGCTTGGACTTGGCGTTGACCAGGTCAGCGTCGGCCTCCATGCGCTCGATGCGGTTTTCGAAGGCATCGAAGCGAGCGAAGGCGTCCGAGTTGTCGTTCTTGCGCAGCACGCTCTGGGCCTTGTAGCGCTTTTCCGCTTGGGTGTGGCGCTGGATGAGCATCTGGTGCTTCTTGCGAGCGTTTGCGAGCTTGTCCTCGAGCTGGCCGATATCGCTCTGGTACTTTTCCACGATGTGGTCGAGCTGATCGATCTCCTTCTGCAGGCGATCCGCCTCCTCGGTGAAGACGCGCTTCTCGGCGAGCGCTTCGCGAGCTAGGTCCTCGCGTCCTTTGGAGACTGCCAGACGAGCCTTGTTCTCCCAATCGGTGACGCGGTACTGGACGCTATCCAGGGCGCGGATGATTTTGGACTTGGTGGCCATGGTCGAGGCGCAGGAGGCTTTGAGCTCCACGAGCGTATCCTCCATTTCCTGGATCATGAGCTTGATCAGCTTCTCCGGATCTTCCGCCTTGTCGAGCATGGCGTTGATGTTGGAGGAGACGATGTCTTTGAAGCGTGTGAATATTCCCATTTTCGTTTTTGGTTAAAATTGTTTAGGTTCGGAAAAGTATAAACACGATCCGTGCCAAAGCTCCTTCGGATATCTTAAGCGACTGATAGTTAGGGGTTAGAAAATTTTCATCGAATTCTTCAGCTTTTGGTTTGATAAAAATTAGGTTGAGATCACCAAAAAACGGATAAATAAACCATGCGAATGAACCAGGAAGATGAGGGTAGTTTTGAGATGGGGCCGTTGCCCGATGCCCTCGGCATTTCGGAGGCGTTTTTCGACTTTCAGCAGCGGCTCTCGCAGGTGGCGAAGATCGATCGTCCGGTACTGATCATAGGGGAGAGGGGAACGGGCAAGGAGTTGGCGGCTTCGCGACTGCACTATCTTTCTTCGCGGTGGCAGGGGCCGCTGGTGGCTTTGAACTGCGCGGCGTTGGCGGAGACGGTTTTGGAGTCGGAGCTGTTCGGGCATGAAGCGGGGGCGTTCACGGGCGCGGTGAAGCGGCGCATGGGGCGCTTCGAGGCGGCGGAGGGAGGCACCTTGTTTCTCGACGAGATCGGGTTGGTCTCCATGACGGTGCAGGAGAAGATCCTGCGAGCGGTGGAGTATGGCATTTTTCAGCGAGTGGGCGGTTCGAATTCGGTCAAGGTCGACGTGCGCATCGTGGGCGCTACCAACGCGGATTTGCCGGAGATGGCGAACCGGGGGAAGTTCAAGAGCGACCTGCTGGATCGCCTTTCCTTCGACGTGCTTTATTTGCCGCCCTTGCGGGCCCGCAGCGAGGATATCGAGCATTTGGCCATGCACTTCGCGGCCTCGATGGCGCAGGAGCTTGGGCTGGGCGATGTGCCGCAGTTTTCCAGCGGAGCGTTGAAGAGCCTGAACGCCTACCGCTGGCCGGGAAACATCCGGGAGCTCAAGAACGTAGTGGAGCGAACCGTCTACCGATCCGGAGGCAAGCGAATCGATACGATCGAATTCGACCCGTTTGTGAACCCCTATCTGCAAGGGGGGGAGAAGCGGAGCGCCTCGGAAGGGACCGAAGCCAGTGACGACGACCAGCGACCCCTACCGGAAAAGGTCAAGGAGCTGGAGATTCGTTCGCTTCGTTCGGCGTTGCGAGCGTGCGGCTTCAAGCAGACGAAGGCTGCCGAGCGGCTTGGGATCAGCTACCATCAGTTTCGGGCCTTGTATCGACGGCTCAAAGACGAGCTGGACGTTTGAGCGAGCGGCGCGCGGGAGCGTCGCCGGGGGGAGAAGTCCCGGTCTTCTCTTGAGCGTTGATACGCGCTCGCCCTAGCCAAGGAAATGGAAAGCGGACGAAAGCGGCGTAATACTCCTCGTTTCGCGTAAATGGGGAAAAGTCGCTCGGGCGCCGGTCGTATTAGGAAACGCTTCCCGGCCCTGGCTCTTCGGGGCGCAAGGGCAGCGCAACTCTCAATCTACACTCTAACGACCGCACGCTTTATGACTATCGATTCATCCTCTACCGCGGCGCAGGCAGCGCTCGCTTCTCCCTTGACGGCCTTGAAAAATGCGAAGGAAGCGCCCGGCAAAGCGGCCTTGAAGGTGATCGAAGGCGTGGCCGAACAAGTCGAGCAGTCGCAGCCCAGTGGGCCGGTAGGCGGCAAGCTCAACGTGAAGGCCTAGCCCCTCGCGAATCGCAAAGACGAAAGCGGCTCCGTCTCTCTCGATCCATTGGGATCCATGAGAAACGAAGCCGCTTTTTTCGTTTATCTGAAAACTGGAGGCGAGAGGCCTCCGGTCTTGCGGGACGGGTCGCTGGGACCCGTCCTAGATCTCGCTACGAGGCGGAGCTCGAAAGCTTTTTCGAGAGTTTTTCCACGGCGTCCTCAAACGCCTGTTCGGCTGCCTCGACGAACTGATCCGAGACGTCGTAGGCGTTGGTCACGGCGATGCCGGTCGTGGTGCCACGCACGAGGCCGAGGTTGGTTTTCTCGCCATTCGAGTCGAAGTATTCCGCTTGGGCGGTGAACTCGTAGAAGTTGGAGCGTGTCCGTTCCCAATCCACTACGCGGAAGCGAAGGTGGTCGCGGGCGTTCTTGGGCAGGGCGGTGTTGTATTCGAACTCGAACTCGCCGATCCAGTCCTTGCGGTCCGCAACGTTGTAAAATGCAGATTGCAAAAGATCCTCTCTGACGCGTTCGGACGAGAAATCCAGGTGTCCCTGAAGGTCGTCGATGAGCACCGTGAGCTTGGAGCTCTGGGCGGTTTCGCCGCTGTCAGCCGACAGGGCGGGCGCCATGGCCAGCAGGGCGGCTGCGGCGAAGGCGTGCAAGAGATGGATTGATTTGTTTCGAAGCTGTCTCATGGCAGTTTCCTTTCATGTTTCGGGTTCCAGTCTGGTCTCCGAAAGTCGCAGAATGCGCGCCAGGTGGGGATCGTCCCCCCGTTTCGGAGCGGGAGAGCGATCTGCTCGCGGAGTGGAGACGGTTTCCCTATTTCATCGCTCAAGTCGCTTCCTCGCTGCGACTTGCGTCGAAATTTTCCCCGGCGAGAGCTAAACTTGTGTCGGTCGGCTCCGTTGGTATTAGCGCGGATCAGTGCCCAGAGGGACTCTGTATGAATGATGATCAACGAGTTTGGCTTGTGAAGTCCGGCGATGGCCGGATCAAGGGACCGTTGCTCCGGGACGAGTTGGCCTTGCTGGTGGAAAGCGGTGGCTTCGAGCCCGCGGAGCTTCAGGTGGCGCGTACGGAGGACTGGCAAAACTGGAGGCCGTATTCGCAATGTGGAGTCGGAGGAAAACGCAAAGCGCCTTCGGTCGCGCCGAAACCCGACGGAGCGAATGAGCGGATCGATGCGGTGGAGCTCGCTCGGCTCGCTTCGCGGCGGAGAACGGAAGCGAAGAAGGAGGCGCGGTCCGGATGCAAAGCGAAACGCGACCCTTCTGCGAGGGAATCCGAGATGGTGGAGATCGCCCGCATCGCCCATGGCAGTCCGGTCCGGGATACGCGAAGCGAAGTTTTTTTGGAAACGCACAGCCTAGTCTTCTTTCTCATCGCTGTCGTTCGAAACATGCTGATCGGGCTATTGTTTGCGCGTGTGAATTGGATACTGCCAACATGGGAAGAGTGCCTGGTCTCGGCCTGTTGGGTGGGTGCCGCGATCACGATCGGTCAGGAGCTTTGGCTTCGCGGAATCGCTTTCCCAAGAGCCGCAGCGGTCGGCGAAGGCTCGTGCGGCGCTGGAAAGCGATGGAGTGGAGAGGCTGAATGATCGATTTCAAGGGAATTCTCATCAGGCACGGAGGCATGCTGCTCTTCATCTTGGCCACTGGCTTTTTCGTCTACACGCCGGCTCCGAAAAGCGCTTACCAGAACTCCGATCGAGGAGGGACGGTGGTTGAGCAGCTTGAATTTGTCGGCTCGTTCACGGGTGATGAGTCAGCGGGGTTGGCGGAACGGGCGCTGGTGGGCGCCTACCATCAGTCGGCGCGCCTGTCACGCAACCTGCATGTCGTGCTGAACGCGGAGTATCAGCGCGTCGCGAACATCGTCAGTCTGGCGATTCCTTCTCTGAAGCCCTCTGAAGAGACCGTTTCATTTGGCAGGGTTCCGAGAGATTCTGAACTGGAGTATCGGTTTCTGGGAATCTGCGTGTTTCTCTTCCTCGTCCTCTCCGGTTTTGTCGCCATGCACGTTCTGGGGTCGAACAGGCTGAAACGCGACCTCATCGTTTGGCAGTTCGTTTGCGTGGGGATCATGCTGCTGCTTTTGGCGGAGCTCATCAGCTTTTCGCCCATTTCGATGATTTTAAACCTGCCCTTGTGCGTCGGGCCTGGCCTTTGCTTTTACGAAGCGAGGGAGATGAAGGACTTGAAATACCTGTTTTGAACCCCATGGCGACCTTGCCCGAAGCCGCTCTCGTCAGGAAGGCGACCCGATTTCTCAAGATCGTGTTGCTGGTGGTCCTGCTGATCCTGCCGTTGGCGCTGGTGGAGGACTGGTCGAATGTCAGGGGCTTCGATCGCTCGGCTGGCGCCGTCCAGCGCTAGCTCGGCGTGCGTTCAGTCAGAGCTGGATGCCCACCTGATCGAGCGTGCTGCCTTTGACCTGATAGTAGCGGGCCACGGCGATGTTGTAGTTGGCGATCGCCTCCAGCTCGCGGACCTGAGCGGCGGTGAGGTCTTCCTGAGCTTCGAGCACGAAATAGGCGGTGCTTTGGCCGAGGTTGAGTTTGCGTTCCTCCGCCTCCAAGGACCTTTCGGCGAATTCGCGGCCTTCGCGCGCCAGCTGGCGGCTCTGGGCCTCCGTGCGGATGCGGCGAGCCGCGTTGTCCAGTTGGATCGCGATGGACTGCTTGAGCTGCTGTTCGACCAGGTGGGCCCGGTCGTTGAACAAGCTGGCGCTGGCCCGTTGGGCGCGACCGGTGATGTTCAGCAAGGGGCGACTGAAGATGACGCCCACGAAGAGATCGTCCTCCGCGTCAGCCAGACCCTTGTAGCTGCTGGTGAAGGAATCGTTGAAGGAGGTGCGGAAATAGCGAGCCGTGAGGTCGAGCTGCGGGAGCGCTTGGCTGTGGCCCGCTTTGACCTGGATCTCGGCCTTCTGGATTTCGATGAGGGACTGCAGGTAGTCCGGGCGATTGAGCAGAGCGTATCCAAAATCCTCTTTCAAGTCGCCGCTCCAAGGCGTGGGCTCGGGGATCTCGCCAACCGTGACCTGCCATTCCACCAGGGCGATCGACTCGTTGGATACGAAACGCTTCAGTTCGTTGAGGGCTTCGTAGTAGAGGCGCTCCTGCTGGACGACATTCGCTTCGCGTTGGGAGAGTCGAGTCTCCGCGACCTCTACCCCGCGGGCTTCCACCGTGCCCAGTTCCGCCCGCTTGCGGGTGTCCTCGACGAGCTTTCGTCCCAGTTCGCGGCTCTGTTCGGCGACGCGCAGGGAGTCCTTGCGCAGGGCGACCTGGTTGTAGAGCGTGATGGCGTTGGTGACGGTGGCGATCGCCTGAAGCTTGAAGGATTGCTCGGTTTGCTCGTAGTCGCGCTTGGCGATGCGCAGGCGGCGCAGGCTTTCCGCTCCCCCGAAGTTTTTCAGCAAGGGCTGGTTGAGAGCGATGCCCGCGTTGGTGGCGTAGGCGTCGCCGAACTCGTTTTCAAATTTCCCGGTCGCCGCGTCGAGCACCACGTTTCCCCCTGTTGGAAGATTCTGCGAAATGGAGGCGCTGGTGACGTGTCCCTCCTGGCTATTGAAGGACGAGGCGGCTCCTCCTCCGCCTCCCAAGGCACCGTCGGAGTGTCTGGCGCTCACGGCGGGGTCCCAGTAGCCCGCGTTCGCTCTCGCGGTCTGACGAGCGATGTCTCGATCGATCTCCACGATACGGATTTGGAAGTCGCGCTGGAGAGCGAGCTGGATGAGGCTCTCTAGGCCGATGGTATCGGTCTCTTCGGCGCTTGAAGCGCTTGCGGCGATCGCGAGGGACGCGAGAGTGACGATGAGGCGTTTGGGAAGCATGGCGAAATGAAGGGGATGATGAGGAAGGGGCATCTGGCACCTATTCTTCTCGAAGGCAGTTTGCGAGATTGGCGCTGATGACTTCGCGGGCGGGAGTGAACAAGGCGATGGCCGCGATGGCGGTGGTGACGAGAACGGGGATAACGTAGTTCAGAATCGCGACGTTGAATCCGCCCAAGGCTTGGCTGATCACGCTGACCAGGGCCCAACCGAGCAAGGCGCCCAGGCCGATGCCGATGGCGATCTGAGCGGCCCCCAGTCGCAGGACCTGCTTCATGATGGTGGCGGAGTTCGCCCCAAGGGCTTGGCGAATGCCAAACTCTTGGAAGCGCTGGCGTACTGAGAAATCCATTACGCCGTAGACGCCGATGGAAGCGAGGGCGAGCGCCGCGATGCCGAAGAGACCGAACATGTTTCGGAAGAAGAGAGGGCCGAAATTGGCGTCCTTGACCGCTTGAGCGACAGTCTTGACGCGGTACAAGGCGATGCTGGGATCGATGTCGTAGAGGACGGCTCTGATCAGGTTCGCTTGGGCGGTCGGGTTGCCGGATGACTTGGCGAAGACGGTGACGGAATCCTGCGGGGCGGAGCTCATGGGGCGATAGACGCCGCCGAGCTCCTCGTCGTCGCGCGGTCCGGGGCCTGCCATTTTGGTGTCGGGCACCACGCCCACGATCGTCAGCCAGGGGAAATCGTCCTGCCAGACATCGCGGATCTGCTTGCCGACCGGGTTTTCGTCCGGCCAGAGCCGCTTGGCCAATGGCTGGTTGATGACGCAGACGTTCTGGGCGTTTTCGCCTTGATCGGTGAACTCGAAGCCGCGTCCGTAAAGGATCGGGATGCCGAGAAGGTCGAAGTAGTTGTCGGAGACGATCTCGTGACGGGCCCGGATGAAGTCGTCGGCCGTTTCCTGCTGCATGCCTTGCACCTCCCAACGGGAATTCCAGTTGAATAGCATGTCGATAGAGGTGGTGAATCCGATGCCCTGCAAGCCTTGCGTATTCTCGAGCCGGGCCTGGATGCGGGCCAACAGCTCCGCGTTTCCGGCGTCACCGCCGGTGGTCTCCGGCAGATCGAAACGAGCGGACATCATGCCGCTAGGATCGTAGGGAGGCTTGAAGACTGCGGTATCCTGCGCGGTGCTGACCATGGTGGAGGTGGTGATCAGCAAACCGCAGGAGACGCAGAGCTGAAAGAGGGCCAGCAGCTTGCTGAACAGGCCGATCTTCAGTCCGGTGGAGCCGCGGGAATTGTCTTTTAGGATGTCGTTTACGTTGGCTCGGGACGCCTTGATGGCCGGGATGATGCTGGCGACGAGGCTGGCGAACAGGGTGATGAGCGATAGCAGGCCGACAACTTGAAGGTCCACATCCATATTCATCCACTCCGGAGCGTTGGCTTCCTCCGCTTCGGCGATCCACGCCCAAGTGGCCTTGGAGGACCAGATCGTGATCACCAAGCCTAGCAGTCCGCCAATGATGGCGAGAGAGAAGCCCTCCACGATCATTTGACCGACCAATCTGCCGCGATTGCCTCCGAGCGAGGAGCGTATGGCCAGCTCCTTCACCCGGTGCGTCGCCCTGGAGAGGGTGAGGTTTGCCACATTCGTGCAGGCGATCAGCAGGACGAGCAGCGAACAGATGAACATGAGGTAGAACATGCGCTTCATCTCCTTGCCCAGGTAGACGCTCGACATGGGTTCCATTTGAAAGGAAACGTAGCCTGTATTGCTTTCTGGATACGCTTTTTCGAATCGCTTGGCGATCGTGTTGAGTTCGATCAAGGCGGATGCAGGCGTGTATTCAGGTTTCAGTTGTCCGATGACGAAAAGCTGATCGCCTTCGCCGCGTTTCATCGCCAAGGGATCGAGCGATTCCACCACCCAGATGTCGTTTTGGCTGGGGAAGTCGACGTCCTTGCCTGCAACTCCGATGATGAGAATCGGCTCGCCGTTTACGGTGAGGTAGTCGCCGACGATGGAATCGCGACCTTCGAGTTGGTTTCGCCACAGGTGGTCGGAGATGACAGCCTTCTTTTCGGAGCCAGGCAGGTCGTCTCCTTCTTGAAAGAATCGGCCGAGCTGAGGTTTCAAGGTGAGCGCATCGAAGTATTCCGCTGAAACGAAGCTGCCGGAGAAGCGCTCCGCGTAGTCGTCTACAACGATGGAAAAGGTCTGTCCTCTCTGGGAAGCGAGGTGTTGAAACACGTCTTGCTGGTCGTGCAACTCGCGAAAATCGCGATAGCGAAGGTTCGGCGTTTGAGTGCCGCTCTTCCAAAGGTGCTTGGTGGACTCGTCCCACGAGAGGGTTTGCGTCGTGTCGAAGTCGATGTCCTTGGGGTGGGCGCGAACCACTCCGAAGATGAGTGTAAGCATCAGGCCGACCAAGCCGAGGCCGACGGCGTAGGCGACCACTGCGAGTATGGCGCTGCCGGGATTCTTCCGTATTTGTCGGAGACCTACAATGAAATCGTTTGCGAATGACATGGAAAGGAGAGGGGAGCTTTGGTTTGGGCATGACGTTCCGAGGTAGCGGCCGTACGGATACGGCCACTACCGATTGCAGAACGTAGAGTGAGAAGGGGTTCGACGATGAACCCAGAAATGGTTTAGGCGGTGGCGACCGCTTTGGCTCTCACCGTTTCGTCGACGATCTTGCCGTCGAACAGGTGCACGATGCGTGACGCGATCTCGTTGTATCGCTCGTCGTGAGTGACCATGCAGATCGTGGCGCCTTCGTTGTTCAGGTCCTGCAGCATCTGCATGACCATGGCGCCGTTTTTGGAGTCGAGGTTCCCTGTGGGCTCGTCGGCGAGCAGGATGCGCGGGGAGCCTCCAAGGGCGCGGGCCACGGCGACGCGCTGCTGCTGGCCGCCGGAAAGCTGATGCGGGTAGTGGCTTTGGCGGTGGGACATTTGGACCTTTTCCAGAGCCTCCATGACGCGGCTTTTGCGATCCGCTGACTTGAGGCCGCGGTAGATGAGCGGGAGCTCCACGTTTTCGTAGACCGTGAGATCGCCGATCAGGTTGAAACTTTGGAAAATGAAGCCTACATCCAGATTACGGATACGCGAGCGTTCGTTGTTGTCGAGCGTGGCCACCTGGCGTCCAGCCAGGGTGTAGGAACCGTCCGATGGGGAATCCAGCAGTCCGAGGATGGAGAGAAGGGTCGACTTCCCGCAACCGGACGGCCCGCTGATGGAAAGGAACTCTCCCTCGTTTATGTCGAGGTTGATGTCGGAGAGGGCGTGCGTTTCGATCTCGTCGGTCAGAAAGACTTTCGAGATATTTTCGAGGTGGATGAGAGCTTGGTTGTCGGACATGGTGAGTCTAGGGTTCTGGATGTTCTATGCTAGGATTTAAGGTGTAGAGATTTATTGGATACGGATCTTGTCGTGAGTGTCCCATTCGCTCATGTCGTTGAGCACGACTTCGTCGCCTGGCTGGAGACCTTCCACGACTTCGATCTGGTTGACGGACGCTTTGCCGTAGACGACTGGCACGCGCAGGGCGAAATCGCTTTCGGGCTGGAGCTTGAAGATGGTCATCTGCGCGTCCGGTCGGCTGGAGGCGGGGCGTTTGACCTTGATCACGTTTGCCAGCCGTTCGAATTCTACCACGCCTTCGACGGTCAGGTCGGGGCGGGCTCCTTCGGGCAGGCGTTCGGTGAAGCGAATGTCGACTGCGACGGTGCCGTTTTCCACGTTGGGATCGACGCGTGATATGGCGCCGCGAACTTTGCCGTTGCGGGTGTCGACCACGGCTGGGAGGCCGATGCTGAGATCCTTGGCGTTGATCTCGGCGATGCGAACCACGGCTTTCAGGTTTTTGGGATCGGCGACCTGTGAAAGGTTTTGACCGATGCCGACCTGCATACCCTCTTCGACCGTCTGCTTTTGCAGCACGCCTGCCACTCCGGCTACCACGGTGAGGCCTTCGAACTGGTCGCGCAGAAGGTCGAATCGGGCTTTTGCTTGGTTGACCTGGGCTTTCCTGGCGGAGAGCTGGGTATCCAAATTTCTTTCGCTGAACTCGAGGCGCTGGCGTTCGATATCCAGCCGGGTGGTCAGCTGTTCGTGCCGGAGGAGCGAGCGGCGCATTTGCAGATCGGATACGAGCCCCTCCTTGTTGAGCTCGGTATCGATCTCGGCGTCCAAGGCGGCCTCCTTTTGCTGGGCTTCGAGCTGAGCGAGATTGGAGCGAAGCTGGAGAATGTTGTTCTGCAGCTGGACGTCGTAAGTGACGTAGTCCGCTTGCGCCGCCTCGTAGGCGAGCTTGGCGTCGAGCGCTTGCTGTTCCAGCGTGGGGTTGCTCAGGATCATGATTGCGGTATCCGGTTCGACCCAGGCGCCAGGGCGCACGATGATCTGCTCCACGCGACCGCTGGTTTCGGAAGCGATCCAGCGAAAGTCCTCGGGCACCAAGGTGCCGATGCCGCGCGCTTCTCGCATCATCTCGCCTTGCTCGACGTGGCCGAGCCAAACGCGGTCGTGCTCCACGGTGGGGGTGGAGACGTCGAGAGTGCTCAACCACCAGGCGCCGGCGGCGATCGCCACTACGGCGATGCCAGCAGAGATGATCTGCTTGCGGCGCTTCTTTTGTTTCAGGTCTTTTCTAACAATGTCCATGAGGGGGAAGGAGGGGGGAGGTTTGGAAGGATATAATCAGGACGTGCGCCAAGGTGGCGATCGGGTGCGTAAGGTGTTGTATAATAGAAGTATAAGAAACTGATTATTTTCGGTCTGCGGTGGGAGCCGCCTCGCGTCCCGTTTGCGGTACGTGAGGCGTCCCGATTTTGGGACGGCGGTTTCTGTCTACTCGAAGAGGTTTCGGATGTCGTTGAGCAAGGTGTTTTCTTTTCGCCGTTCCTCCCAGTAGTCGATGTAGTCCTTCTGGGTGACGATGGCGAGCGGGCCTTGGTAGATGCCACCGCCGTGCTCGAGATCGTAGACGCGGACCGCGATGGTGTTTTGCTGCGTTAGCAGGGAAGCGGGAAAGTAGTAGTTTCGCAGGTGGTTGTAGGCTCGTGTGCTGGGCTGCTCGAAATCGCCGGTTGCTCCGATGAGCTCGCCGTTGAGGTAGACTTGATCCATGTCGTCGATCTTTCCCAGCAGCATCACCATCTGGCCCTGCAGCTCTCCGGGATCGACGGAAAACGTTTTGCGATACCAGCCGATGCCGTCGTAGTCCTTGTATCCAAAATCATCCCACAGGCTAGGGACGGTGACGATCTGAAAGTCGGTGGTGTCGGTTTCAGGCTGGGCCCATTCGAGATTGTCTCCGGCTCGGAAGAGCCACTTGCCTTCGAGATTGGCTGTGATCGCAGGCATGCGCGATTCGTAGATGCCGACGCGGCCGGAGCGGATGCCGCCTTCCTGCTCTCCATCGTAGACGCGTACCGCGAGAACGTTTTCGCCATCAGGGTTCAGCAGGTCCTTGGAGATCGGGTAGGCGCGACCCTGTCCCCAGGCGGTTTTGTAGTGAGGCGGAAACATTCCTAGACCTCCGACGAGCGTGCCGTTGAGGTAAGCTTCGTCCGCATCATCGATTTCGCCGAGCGCCACGAAGAGCTGGCCGGTCGTGTTTTTTGGGGTCTTGAAGGAGACGCGGTACCAGGCGAAACCATCGTAGTGTCGGTAGCCTTCGCGCTCCCAGGCGTTTGGCACGCTAATCTTTCCCCAGTCGCGATCATCGAAGGCCGGGTCTGCCCATGCGGGGTCGTCGCCGACGGAAAACTTCCATTCGCGGGGAAAGCGCAGCACGCGATCGCTGTGGCGCGTGTCGCACATGACGTTTTCGTTGGCCAGCGAGCTGGAGGTGAAGGCGATGGAGATGAAAGCGAGAGAGAGGAAGCGTTTCATGATTGTTTGCTTATACCGCGGCGATGCGGCAACGGTTACAGAATTTACTGATTGCGGCTTGGAGGACTGGGGGAAACGCGCAAGGGCGATGCCGTCGCGCCCTGCGTGAGCGAGCAGGGCTGGGGTGGGTCTAGGCTCGCTTGAGGGTGATGCTCGCGATGCAGCCTTGGCGATCGGTTCGGTTTTTTAGGGAAAGGGAGCCCCCGACCGCCTCCACGATTTGCTTGCTGATTGCCAGACCGATGCCGCTGCCGTTTTCCTTCGTGGTATAGAAAGGCACGAACAGGTTGTCGGGATTGGAGATGCCCGGGCCTTCGTCCTCGATGGAGATGGCGACGCTTTCCTCGCTGGACCGAGTGGAGACGCGAACGGATTTCGCTCGATGGCTGGTGGCTTCGCAGGCGTTTTTCACCAGATTGATCATAGCCTGCTCGATTTGGGAAGGATCCGCCAAGGCGTAGGGAGAGGTCGATGGCAGATCGAGCTGAACCTCTTCGGAGTAGAGCTGGCAGACTTTTCTCAGCACGTGAGAGATGCTGACTGCTCGAACGTTCGGCTCGGGCAGACGGGCCAGCTGGGTGTAGTCCTTCATGAAGCGCACGATGTCCTCCGAACGCGTGGCGATGGTTTCCATGCCGTCGAGCAGGTCGGTCTTCGTCTCCGAATCCATCTCGGTGGCTCGGGTGATTTTGTGCAAGGTGTTGGCCAGCGAGCTGATGGGTGCCAGCGAGTTGTTGAGCTCATGTCCCAGCACGCGGAGCAAGCGTTTCCATGACTCGCGTTCCTGCTCGCTCGAAGCCTGGGTGATGTCGGTCAGCAGGATGAGGCTATAGCGCTGGCCTTCCATGCGGAATATGCCGCGACGTCCTTCGAAGCGCCGAGAAGCGTCGCGGTAGGAGAAGCGGCTGAAATCGCTGGGTGAGTCGTCCAGGCAGAAGGCGATGCGCAGCTCGTCGACGCTGCAATCGATGGGCGAGGCCTCCCAGTTGGTGATCGATGCGATGAGGCGGCGCGCCGCGTCGTTGGCTTGCTTGACGACGCGGTTCTGGTCGACGACGAGTATGGCCACGTCGATGTGCTCCATTATCTTGACGATGGCGGACTGGGTTTCGATGCCTGCGGTTCGGGAATGCTCCAGCAGCTCGGAGATGTAGTTGATTTCCTTGTACAGCTCGACGATGGTGCCGTCCTTTTCTCCGATGCGCTTGGTACGCATAGTGTAGTCGCCCTCGCGGATGGAGCCGAGAATGTTGGTGGCGATTTTGATGGGGTTCGAGATGCGGCTTTGCAAGCGCCAGGCCAGAAGTGGCCAAGGGAGTATCAAGAAAATCATGACCGTCACCCAGACCTCCCATTCGGAATCGTAGGCCAGCATGAGCAAGGCGCAGAGAACGAAGCCGGGTAGGGCGCAGAGAGCCGCGTTGAGCACGATCTTGGCTTCGTAGGAGAAGCGGTGCTGGCGAAACGGTGGGCGCGGGGCGGTCACAGGTTGGAGAGATGGGGGGGCGCTCCTGGCTACAGCCCGTAGCGTTGCATGCGGCGGTAGAAGGCGCTGCGGCTGAGGCCGAGCTCCTTGGCTGCTTCGTTCGCTTTCCCGTCGCAGCGGGCCAGCGTGCGGCGCATGAGGTAGGCTTCGACCTCTTCCAGGCTCATGTCGTCGAGATTGGCTCGGGAGGGGCTTTCGCGCGACGGGTTTAGTCCGAGCTCTGCTTCGCCGATCTCATCCTGGCGGCAGGTGAGGGCGGCCCGTTCGATAGCGTGGTCCAGCTCGCGAATGTTTCCCGGCCACTCGTAAGCTTTCATCGCTTCGAGGGCGTTCTGGGAAAAGCCTAGGTCCGCCTTGCGGTACTTGCTGGTGTATTTGGAAAGGAATGACGTGGCTAGCGGCTCGATGTCTTCCACGCGCTCGCGCAAGGGGGGAAGGTGGATGGTGATGGTGTTGAGTCGGTACAGCAAATCCATGCGGAAGCGCGACTGGTCGACCTCAGCTTGCAAGTCGGCGTTGGTTGCGGTGATCAGCCGGGCGTCGAGCCGCAGCGTCTTGGAGGACCCGACGCGTTCGAACTCGCGCGTTTCCAAGGCGCGGAGGAGCTTTTGCTGTTGGGCCATCGGCATGTTGGCCACTTCGTCCATGAAAAGCGTCCCGCCGGAGGCCATTTCGAAGCGGCCGATGCGGTTTTCCTTGGCGTCGGTGAACGCCCCTTTGACGTGACCGAAGAGTTCGCTTTCGAAAACGCCTTCCGGAATTCCTCCCATGTTGACCGATATGAAGGAGGCGTCGGATCGGCTGGAATTCTGGTGTATCAGGTTTGCAATGACGCCTTTGCCGGTTCCGTTTTCCCCGGTGATCAGTATGCTTGCGTCCGAATCGGCCACGCTTTCCACCAGCTCGAGCACGGGTTTCATCACGCGCGATTGAGCCACGAAGCCCGACACGCCCTTCTTGCGCAAGCTGCGGGTTTCCGCCTTGAGTCGAGTGGTGTGGATACGCGTTTCGTGCAGCAGACATTGAGTGCGCACGATGGCGATAAGCCGTTCGTCCTCCCATGGCTTCTGCAGAAAGTCGCTGGCGCCGCGCCGCATGCATTCGACCGCTACGTCGATGCTCGCCCAAGCGGTCATCACTACTACGGGCAAATCCGGCTCGCGCTCCTTGATCCGCTCCAAAAGCTCCATGCCCTCTTTGCCGGAGGTGGTATCGAGATGGTAGTTCAGATCGATCAGGACGGTCGCGTAGTCGTTTTGTTCGACGCGCTTCAGAGCGTCTGCCGGGGTGCTGACGCAATCGGGTAGAAAGCCTTCGGCCTTCAGGGCCAGCCGGATCGCCTGCAGGACGTCCCGGTTGTCATCCGCGATAAGCACGCGATTGTTCGTAGGCATATTTGGAGTAGTAGGGTGGCGGGTGGACGGTTTGGAGGTGCGAGGCAAAGGGTGGTGGACGGTACGAATGGATGGCAAGTTTGGCATGGTGGCAAGATTTTGATGAGGGCCTAGCGGTACCAGACTTCGCGCCATGGGTTCTGGCGTTTTGCGTAACCTGCACGACATCAAACGATAAAGGATCTCAATTTCGCCACGGATCCGCTCCGACGCTTGCCGCGTCCCGCTTGCGAGCTGCATCGCGTCCCGATTTCGGGACGGCGACATTCCCTGCTGGCGGCTTGGACGACCAAGGATCCACCGCTGGCTAGACGCTGACAAACGAGACCCGTCGCCAAGAAAAGAGTTGCATCAAAGTGCACTTAATAGGATTAAGGAAGCCAACCCCTACGATTGTGGGCGTCCGTTGATCGAGACGTCCTAGAAAAAGAGAATGAAACGTATACCCAGCAATATGACGAAGTGTGTGGTCTGCGGCGCGGCTTTGGCGGCGACATTGACCGCCGAAGGCGCGAGCTCCGCACAGGCGGCGGAGGTCGAAGTTTACCAAAGCTCTCGGGCGGGCGATCAGCTTGCGAGAGTGGAGGTCCCGCAGGCGGGCATCGATGCGAGTCGCGAAATTCGGCTGTATCCGGATCGCGGCTACCAAACTATCGTAGGCATCGGAGGCGCCTTCACCGAGAGCGCGGCCGACGCCTTGTCGGCGCTTTCGGAGGAGAAACGCCGCGAGGTCATCGAGGCCTATTTCAGTCCGCGACAGGGCGGCTACAGTCTGACGCGTACTCACGTGGGGAGTTGCGACTTCTCGCTTGGGAGCTACACCTACGCCGAGGTGGAGGGCGATGAGGCGCTGGAGCATTTCACGATCGACCCGGACCGCAAGCTGCTGCTGCCGTTGATAAAGGACAGCATGGCGGTGCCGGGAGCGGACTTCAAGATCCTCGCCTCGCCCTGGACCGCTCCGCCTTGGATGAAGGACAATGGCGCCTATTTTGGCGGCAGCCTTTTACCGGAATATCGCGAGGTCTACGTGAACTATCTTTCCAAGTACCTCGATGCCTACGCGGCGGAAGGCGTGCCTATCTGGGGGCTCACTCCGGTCAACGAGCCGGAAGGCAACAACGCGAACTGGGAGAGCATGCATTTCAGCCCCGAGCAGATGCGCGATTTCATCGCGAACCACCTAGGGCCCGTTTTTCGTAGTGAGAATCGCGATACGAAGATTTTCGTTTTCGACCAGAATCGCGACCACATGGAGGAATGGGCCAAGGTGGTCTACGCGGACGATGCGGTCCGCTCCTTCGTGGATGGAATGGCGGTGCATTGGTACAGCAGCACGGTGGACGTGTGCGCGGAGGCCTTGGACGCGGTGCACCATGCCTATCCGGATATGCAGATCATGCACACCGAAGGCTGCATCGACGCTCTCGGCGATGACGAGCCGATGTGGAGCTGGCTGGAGGCGGATTGGTACTGGCGCGAGGAAGCGACCGATTGGGGCGTTTTTTGGGCCCCAGAAGAGCAGAAGGTTGACCATCCTCCCTATTCGCCCGTGTATCGATATGCTGGTGACATCATCGGCGGACTGAATCATTGGATGACTGGATGGATCGACTGGAACATGGTTTTGGATACGCGAGGCGGGCCGAATCACGTGAAGAACTTTTGCGGGGCCCCGGTGTTGATCGATCGCGAAAAGGGCGAGGCCTTCTACACGCCGCTCTATTATGTCATGTGCCACTTCAGCCGTTTCATCCGTCCTGATGCGGTGCGCATCGGCATTGAGGGAGCGGAGGGCGACATCGAAGGAACGGCGGTTCGCAACGTCGATGGCTCCATCGTGGCGGTGCTTCTGAATCGCGGGCTTGAGGAACAAGCCTATCGATTGGTGTGCGGCGATCGGGAGGTGACTTTGCTCATGCCGCCTCAGTCGCTGCAGACGGTGGCGCTGCGCTAGAGCGTTTCTCGTCCATGTAGGCGCGTTTGTAGTTGGGTTTCCTGAGCGGCGTGTCCGGACGGGCACGCCCTGCCTCTGCGTCTAGCCAAGCGAAAAGCGCGTTGGCTTCGAACCTTGGGCCGACGTCTTTGAAGGTGAGCTTGCAATCGCCTTCGGAGAAATCGGCCCACTTTATTTCAACGCGTCGACGCCAGCTTTGAGACGTCGCAGGCCTTCTTCCAATGTGGAGCGTGGACAGCCGAAGTTGAGGCGCACGTGTTTCTTGCTGTCGAAGAAGGCTCCGTCGCTCAGGCCGATGCCGTGGCTTTCGAAGTGTCCTACCGGGTCGCTCAGCTCGAGTCTGGAGACGTCCATCCAGCTCAGGTAGGTGGCTTCGTGCTGGTAGAGCCCGATGTCTGGTATCTCCCGTTTGACGAAGTCGTGTATGAAGTCGCGATTTCCCGCCAGGTAGCGCTGCAGCTGGTCTCTCCAGTCGCCCGCGTAGCGATAGGCCGCCTCGCAAGCGGTGTAGCCGAGATTGTTGACTTCCGCCACGATGCCGCGGGCGGCCATGGTGAAGCGCTGGCGTAGCTCCTTGTCGGGGATGATGGCGATGGAGCAGCCGAGCCCCGCCAGATTGTAGGTCTTGCTGGGAGCGATGAACGTGAAAATCCGCTCGGCGGCCTTCTCCGAAACGGTGGCCAAGGGGATGTGTTTCCGTCCGTCAAGCAGGAGCTCGCAGTGGATTTCGTCGGAGCAGCACAGCAGGTCGTGCCGCTCGCAGAATTCGACCACCTTCTCCAGCTCCTGGCGCTCGAACACCCGGGCGCAGGGATTGTGCGGATTGCAGAAGAAAAAGACCTTGGTATCCGGCGTGATGGCCGCTTCGAGGGCGTCCCAGTCGATGACGTAGCGGTCGCCATCCAGACCCATGGGAGCCTTGACCACAGCGCGTTTCTGGAACTTGGGAGCGAAGATGAAGGGCGGGTAGATCGGCGTGGTGGTGAGCACGCTTTCATTGGGCTGGCAAAAGGCTCGGCTGGCCACGTTGAGTCCAACCACCAGGCCCGGCAGCCAGACCAGCCATTCGGCTTCGACCTTCCAACCATACTCGCGCTCCAGCATCTCGATCACGGCCTCGGTGCAGCTGGGTTCCGGGCGGGCGTAGCCAAAGATGCCGTGGTCGATGCGCTCGTGCAGGGCGTCGAGCACGACCTCGGGAGCATGGAAGTCCATGTCGGCCACCCACATCGGGAGGATGTCCTTGCCCTCGTATTTCTGCCACTTCTGGCTGTCGGTCTCGGTACGGTCGTAGACGGTGTCGAAGATGGAAGCTTGTTCGCTCATGCTGACGGGCAGGGAGGCTTATGCGCTCTTTTTTGTAAATCTGAAAATGGCTTCGCCGCGTCCCGACCGCGACTGTGACGAAAAGCGGGAAAGCGAACGGGTCGAATGGGGGTTGAAGTGTGACACATTGACCCTCCTGGCGCGTTGTTTATTTCTCAAGTCGTTGGTTATGAGGAGGAAAGAAGGTTATGGAGAACTGGTATTCTTCGTGCACAAGAGTCGGCATCCAAAACCGGAAAAACGTAAACCCAATCATTTCGACCTAAAGGAGGAAAATACGAATGAACTATCTCAGCCCTTATGCTCACCGACTGAACAACGCCAGCCTGGCAAATGGTTTCGCTTCGTTCGACAAGCAGTTCGAAACGCTCTTCGCGGATCTGCCCAAGCTGTTCGACTTCAGCAAGGAGGAGTTGCTCGGAGCTACCAACCCCACCATCGCCACTCGCTGGTATGAAAACGACGACGCCTACATCGTGCGTCTCGACTTGCCGGGGGTGAAGCGGGGAGACATCGATCTCACCGTCGAGGACGGCCAGGTCGGAGTAGCGGCGAAACGCAAGTTTGCCGGAGCGGGCGAAGAAAACGAAAACGCCTTCGAGTACCGCAAGCAGCTCGATCTGCCTGAGCAGGTGAATGCCGAGAAGATCAGGGCGAGTTATGAGAACGGCGTGCTCAGCCTGACCTTGCCGAAAGCGGAAAAGGCCAAGCCTCGTCGCATCGACGTTTCGTTCAGCTGATCGAAGCGGGAGTTAATCTTAAACCAGGGAGGAAAGCAGCAATGACATTTCTAAATATCGTGAAGAAGAACAAGGCATCGAACGCTTCGCAGCGCGGAGCAGCTACGGCGGTTCGCTACGTCCGACCGCGTTATCGAATCCATGAAACGGATACGGGCTACCAAGCCCAGGTGGATCTGCCGGGAGTTTCCCGAAAGGGACTCGAGGTGAACGTGCAGGATGGGGCGCTGGAGATCGTGGCCAGTCGAGACTGGACGGCGCCCGAAACGTGGCGACAGCTCGGAGGTTCGAGCGAGCAGGGCCTTAGCTATCGGCTTCGGCTCGCGATCGGCGAAGAGATCGACAGCGAAGGCATCAAGGCCGAAGTCGCCAACGGGGTTCTGCATTTGGCGTTGCCTAAGTCGGAAGCTCAGCAGCCGCGAAGGATCGCCATCAACTAGGCGGACGGACCGTCGTCTTAGCCTCGGCAGGGGCTGTCTCCTGCGGCGATACCCATTTAGATGATAGGAGGAGGGCCGGCCCTGCGGAAGCGGGGCCGGTTTTTTCGACGCGTGCTTCTCAGATGTCATGGCGAGCGTCGCCCCGAGAGGAGGGGAGGGAATGGCGGCGTGTTTATGCGCTTGAGTTCGCAAAAAGAGGCAGTTGTCGTACGGGCAATGAACGCCACGCTCCTCCGGGTATTCCTTGCCCTCACCATGTTCGTTTGCCCCGCATTTTTTCTGCAGGCTCAAGTCCCGTCTGCGGAGGAAGCGACGCCAAGCGCCGAGGAGTCCGCGACCGCTGCAGAGGCAAGCGGCGAGCAGGGAGATTCGCCCCGAGCGAGCGAGAATGCGGCGTACGGTTTCTCCGAGCTGAGAAAGGAATCCCTCGACAAGCTCAGCGAGCTGACGGACCTCGATTTCGGCGGAAACTCCGGGCTGCGCCTGGCGATGTTCTTCGTACTGCTGCTCGCGACTTTCGTCATCCGAAAGATCGTGGTGGCGATCTACGTGAGCTGGTTTCACCGCGTTGCGGAACGCACGAGCTGGTCTTTCGACGACAAGCTTATCCCGGCGCTGACGGGACCGATTGGCTGGATGGTCTACGTGGTGGGCTTTTTCCTATCGATCTCGTCTCTGAGCCTTTCCACGGAGGTGGACCTGGTGATCCTGAGAATTTTCCAGGCGTCGACCATGACGGTGCTCTTCTGGGGCTTGCTGCGCGTGGTGGACGTCATGGCGGAGGTCATGGTGGACGTGGCGCGTGAGAGGGACATGGGAGTGTACCATTTCATCCCGCTGATCAAGAAGACGGCGCGCGTCTTCCTGATCGTGATCGCGGTGGTGCTGGTAGTGCAAAATCTCGGCTATTCGGTGGGCTCGTTGCTCGCGGGCATGGGTATCGGCGGCTTGGCCTTGGCCCTGGCGGCCCAGCAGTCGTTGGCCAACTTCTTCGGCTCGGTCTCCATCGTGGCGGATCGACCCTTCAAAGTGGGCGACTGGATTCAGGTCGGCTCGCGCGTCGATGGCGATGTGGAAGAGATCGGCTTGCGCTCCACCAAGGTCAGGACCTGGGCCAAGTCTCAGCTCACCATCCCCAACAAGGTCTTAGCCGACGAGATCATCGAAAACTGGAGCCGCATGCCGAAGCGTCGGGTGAAGCAGACCATCGGCGTCACCTACAGCACCTCGCCCGAGAACATGGAAGGTCTGGTGGAGGACATTCGCAAGCTGCTGCGCGAGGATGATGGCGTGAATCAGGATTTCATTCTGGTCAATTTCACCGACTTCGGAGACAGCGCCCTACAGATCCTGGTCTACTACTTCACCTCCACAACCGCGTGGCTGGAGCACATGGACATTCGCCAGCGCATCAATCTTAAGATCATGAAAGCGGTCCAAGGGCGCGGCTCCTCCATCGCGTTTCCCACCCGCACGGTTCATTTGGAAGGCGTGGGGCTGCAGAAGGAGGAGTCATGATGGCCATTATGGCGGCTGATGGCTGTCGGAATCCCGAATTGCGGGATGTTGGATAAGGGAAAACGCTAAATACTGAAGAATGCTTAACTTAGGCGCTGAGTAAAAATCTTAAAAAAAGCGCTAATTCCCATATTTTTTACACGTGAAGCGTGATATGGTTTGCGAAGATCCCTTATGCTGCTTTTGGTGGTAAGTATGCAGCGGGGATTGCCTATAGATCCTCGATAGCCCTGCGCTAAAATCCACTTTCTTTATGTTGTTTGGGAGAAGTCCGGCCTCTTCGGAGGCCGGGCTTTTATTTTGTCCTCCTGCTGCTTGGGCTTAGGATATGACGGTCGGGAGGATTGGGTCGCCCATGGCGGACGCCTCCTTGGAACGGCTAGCCAGGACGCAGTTAGCCCTGTCGGCGAATCGGCGCTTTCTACACGGCGGTGGCGACGAGCAAGCGATTGAGCTGCAAGCCGGTTTCGGCCCAGAGGCAGCGGAATCCAGCGTTGGCGAACGCGGTTTCGATTTCCATGGAGGTGAATAGGCCCAATCGGTGGGTTTCGTGCAGGTTCACGGTTCGCTCGGCAAGCTCCACCTCGTAGTCGATTTGCAGGACGGAGACTCGGCCGTCGGTTTCGCCCTGGCGCGAGCGAACGATCTGAGCTCCGCTGTCGGGATCGCGGGCGGCGGTCACGTCGATCTGCCCTTCGCGCCATTCCTCGGGGCTGATCCACGGCTCGCACACGACCCAGCCGCCAGCGTTCAAGTGCTTGCGGAAGCAATGGGCGGTGGCTTGCAGCCCCTCCAGCGTTTCCACGTACCCGATGGAGCTGAAAAGGCAGAGCAGGGCGTCGTAGCAGCGGTTGAGCTGGAAGTCGCGCATGTCCGCGAGCTCGAAGCGGGATCGCGGGAGCTTGGTTCTGGCGAGTCGGATGAACTCGGCTTCGATATCGATGCCATCGACATCGTAGGGCCTCAGCTTGACCAGCTGCAACGCGTGCTCCCCGGTGCCGCAGCCGACGTCGAGCAGGCGGGTGGGGCGAGGGACGCGTTTTCCCAGAAGGTAGTCGAGGCGCCGCGCCTCCGCCGCGTAGTCCTTTCGGTCGCGGTAGATGGCATCGTAGAAAGCGGCGCTTTTGTGAAACATTTGGGCAAGTCTATCCGTATGCGTTTTAAGCTCAATAGGTAAGGAAGCTTTCCTTGCTTAAGCGTCTGGACTTCGAAGGGGTCATGACCATAGTTGTGCCTCCGATTGCGGAGGGCTCTAGTCGTCCAAAGCGGAACCTTCTGAACTCCTCGCCGATCCAACCGATACAACATCAACCCAAGCTTTATGTTCAGGTCCCAATTTTTTCGTAACCGTCTGACCATCCATTTTTTAACCTTGTTCTTAACCGCTGTCTTCGCTGCCAATGCCACTAGAGGCGGGACGGTCGTCCCTTCCGAAGACTGGGAGGACGACTATGATCCCATCGCCAGCCCTGACGCCGTGGTGGGCGGAGAGGTTAAAATAGCTCTTGGACCCTATCCCAGTAGTTTCAACGCGATAACGAACTACACCTATCAGAGCATCACGGTGTTCAATCTCTTGTTCGATACCTTGATGGACAATGACCCCATTTCCTTGGAGTGGCGTCCGAAGATAGCCGACAAGATTGAAGTTTCGGACGACAAGTTAGAATTCACCGTGTATTTGAATCCCAATGCCCGCTGGAGTGACGGCGAGCCTATCACCTCAGCTGACTTCAAGTTTACCTTGGATACGATTATGGACCCAAACAATATCGTGGGACCGTGGAGAAATGCGTATCAGGAATTTGAAGACCCGGTGATCATTGACGATCATACATTCAGTATTCGAGCGACTGAATTGCACTGGAGAAATCTTAACGCGATCGCTGGGTTCGTTCTGTTGCCGAAGCATTACTTCCAAGGCAAAGACTTCAACAAGCAGAACTTTGAATTTCCGGTGGTTTCCGGTCGCTACGAGCTGGTTGAGATCAAGGAGGGGATTTCGATTCGGTTCGACCGCCGCGATGACTGGTGGCTTGAGGATCAAAAGCGCTATCAAGGAGTAAGCAATTTCCAATCGATCGAATATCGATTTTACCCAGATCGTGAACTTGTGTTCGAATCCTTCATGAAGGGCGAGGTTGACCTATTTACGCAGTTGACCGCTACCATCTGGTCAGAGAGAGCCAAGGGCGAACCGTTCGAGAAAAACTGGATTGTCAAGCAAGCGGTCTACAACAAGGAGCCCGTTCCTTACCAGGGGTTTGCTATCAATATGCGCCGCGCCCCATACGACGATAAGCGTGTGCGCCAGGCCCTATGCCATCTGCTTGATCGAGAGCGTATCAATGAAACCATGATGCATGGTCACTACTTCCTCTTGCAGTCTTACGCGACCGAGCTCTACGGGGAGGATAACCCGAATCCGAATCCCGCGTACGACTTCAACCCCGAAAAGGCTCGCAAGTTGCTCGCTGAAGCCGGCTGGAAAGTAGATCCATCAGATGGAAAGCTGAAAAAAGATGGCAAACCGTTTGTCATCAATTTTCTACTACGTGCGCCAGAATGGTCCAAGTATCTAGTCGTATACCAGGAAGCCCTGAAGGATGTCGGCATCGATATGGAGATAAAGATGACTGACTGGGCAGGATGGACAAAGGAGATGGATGAATTCAATTTCGAGATGACGCTCGAGGCGTGGGGCGTGCCTGTCTTTAGAGATCCCGAAGGGGCTTGGCATTCCAAGCAAGCTAACGAAAAGGGCGGCAACAACCATAGCGGTCTACAAAGTCCTGAGGTTGACGCCTTGATCGAAAAGCAAAAGAGCGTTTTTGATGTCAGCGAGCGAAATGACATCCTAAGGCAAATCGATGCCATCGTTTATGACGAGGTGCCTATGGTCCTTGCGTGGATGGTCGATTACAAACGGCTCTTTTACTGGAATAAGTTTGGAATGCCTGACACTGTTCTGGACAAGTATAACGATGAAGAAGCAGCTTATCACTATTGGTGGATCGATCCTGATCAGGAAGCGGATCTTGAAAATGCGATGGCGACTGGCGAAGCTTTGCCTCCGAGACCGAGTAAAGTCTACTTCGAAGAAATGTATCACGGCGAGTAGTCGTTTCGCGTACGCATGAGTGAGAGACTCGCCTACCTTGTTCGTCGCCTTCTATTGGTCATTCCGACCTTTATAGGGATAACGCTCGCATCCTTTCTTCTTTGTCAGTTCGTCCCTGGAGGACCTGTTGAGCAGGCTATGCTTAAGATGCGTGGTGATGGTTCAGCTTCAGGGGCTTTGGGCACGGAGCAGGTCACCGAAGCTCAGCGACAAGCGATCGTTGAGCACTTCGGTTTCGATAAGCCGATCTTAGTGCGCTACTGGGATTGGCTTGTGATAAACAAGATGGGTATGACGGTCGATTCGTATGTTTACAACAACAAGACTGTTGGCCAGTTGATCGTGGATCGGTTCCCTGTTTCGCTTACCTTTGGGATTGTCGGATTCCTGCTTACCTACGTTGTCTGCATACCATTGGGGATCGCGAAGGCATTGCGAAATGGGAGTGGATTCGACTTTGCTTCCAGTGTGTTGGTGTTTATTGGATACGCGATTCCCGCCTTTGCCTTTGGCATGTTGCTTAAGCTTTTCTTTTCTGGAATGTCTCCACATTTTTGGGACATATTCCCAGCAGGGGGATTTCGATCTGCGGATTGGGATAAGTTGACTTTGGTGCAAAAGATATGGGACCAAGCTCGGCACATGTTCCTCCCGGTACTTTGCTACATTATCGGGAACTTCGCTGTTTTGACCTTGCTGATGAAAAACTCGCTACTTGATCAAATTGGTCACGACTACGTCCGTACTGTTGTAGCTCGTGGTGGAAACATGCAGATGGCGGTTTGGAAGCATGCGTTGCGAAATTCGCTCATTCCCATTGCGACCGGTTTTGGCAGTGTTTTTTCCATCATGTTCGCGGGATCGGTGTTGATCGAACGTGTTTTCAATATTCCGGGAATTGGACTGTTGAGCTTGGATGCGATCGTTTCACGCGACTACATGGTGTTCATGGGGATCCTTGCTTTGACTTCGATCGTCGGTCTGGTTGGCCGGATTTTTTCAGACTTTTGCTACATGCTGATCGATCCGAGAATCTCATTCTCTAAAGACTAGCGGCGTATGTGGAAGCCCAAGCTTAACCCAATCACTCGGAAGCGCCTTCATCGCTTTCGCTCCCTAAAGAGAGCGTATCGATCATTCTGGATCTTGGTCGCTCTCTACGTTTGCAGCATGTTGGCGGACGTTCTATGCAACGATAGGCCGCTCTACGTAAAGTTCGAAGGTGAATCTTATTTCCCCATTTTCGCTTATTATCCCGATGACCTTTTCACAGGGAGCGGTTTGCAGACTCGACCGGATTACAAGCGAATCTCCGAATCGGAGGCTTTTGCCGCAGAGACCGGAAACTACATGGTCTTTCCTCCTGTTCCGTATGGACCGTTCGAAACCTTGGAGGCCTCTAGTATTGAAGCGGATGATACGGTTTGGATAGAGATTCGTCGAGATCAACGCGTTGCATCTGTGAACATTGATAGCGATTGGACGGTTGCGAGAGCTCAAGGCTTGGAGGTTCTGTTTGATGGAATTGATCGTAGGTCAGTCCGCTCTTCTCCGGTGGATGATTACTGGAAACTGTCATCGGGAATGAAGGAGGCCATTCTTGCTCGTCTAGCGAATGATAGGGATCTGGATACGTACTCCGAAAATGTGATGCTGAGCAATGGAATGGAAGCGGAAGCAAGCCTCTCGCCTTACAGCGTTCGTAGCCGAGAGCCTGATTCCATTCGTGTCACCATTCGTGAAAGTGTGAAGCGTTCAAAGCCTATCAGGTTGGCCTATCTTCAAGGTGACGTTTTACAACCGCCTCCATTCTGGACTGAATTGAGTTCGCAGGTTCGTGAGTTGATAGTCGACAAGGCGGATGAGCGAATGGAAAGAAGCGTATCTGAGTCTAGCTTCGAAATCGACGGACTTACTTACGTAGCAAAATTCGAAAAAGAGGACGTTCATTTTCCGTTTCGACCGACGAGCAATCACTGGTTTGGTTTGGATAGTTCGGGGCGCGACGTGCTCGTTCGTATTCTTTACGGATTACGCATCTCCTTGAATTTCGGTATCGCTCTCGTGATAACGACGATGGTGGTTGGTGTATTGGTCGGCGGACTACAGGGCTACTATGGGGGCAAGTTTGATCTGGTTGGCCAGCGCTTTATCGAGATATGGGAGGCGTTGCCTTTTCTCTACATTATGATTTTCATGGGGTCGATCTTCGGTCAAAGCTTCCTATTGTTGCTGGTCATCTACGGGGTATTCAACTGGATCGGGATTTCCTATTACATGCGTGGCGAGTTCCTGAAGTTGCGCAAACAACCCTTTGTAGAGGCGGCGCGTTGCCTGGGCTTGCCAGACGGGAAGATAATGTTGCGCCACATTCTGCCGAACGGACTTGTGCCGGTCATCACCTTTTTCCCTTTTTCATTGGTGGGGGCGATTTTCGCTTTGTCGGCCTTGGATTTTCTTGGGTTTGGCATGCCTCCGCCAACACCCAGCTGGGGCGAAATGCTTTCCCAAGCCCAGGAATTCAAGTATGCTTGGTGGCTGGTGCTGTATCCATCGCTCGCTCTATTCGTGGTGATTTTGTTGGGGGTTTTCGTTGGCGAAGGTATCAGAGCCGCGTTCGATCCGAGAGTGAATAGCAGATTTGAATCATGAGTGAATCGAAGGAAAAGCTGCTAGTCGTCGAAGACTTGAACATCGAATTTCGAACAGAGGATCAAATCGTTCGAGCGGTTGATGGTCTTTCGTTTCACGTGAACGAAGGAGAGATTCTCGGTATTGTTGGAGAATCAGGTAGTGGAAAATCGGTTACAGGAATGAGCTTGCTACGCTTGATCCCTGTTCCCATTGGGAGGATTGTATCTGGCAGAGCATTGTTTCGTGGACGTGATCTTCTAAGCCTGCCGATCAAGGAACTCAAATCGATCAGAGGCAAAGAGATCGGCATCATCTTCCAGGAGCCGATGACCGCGCTCTCTCCGCTCATGACCGTGGGCAAGCAGTTTGTCGAAACCTTGCAGCTTCATTTCGACTTGAGTCCGGAGGAGGCTTGGAAACGCTCGGTAGGCTGGCTTGAGAAGGTGGGCATTCCCGAGCCGGAGGAGCGCATGAACAGCTATCCGTTCCAGTTCTCCGGCGGCATGCGCCAGCGTGTGATGATCGCCATGACGTTGATGTTGGAGCCCTCGCTGATCATCGCCGACGAACCGACTACCGCTTTGGACGTGACTACGCAGCGGCAGATTTTCGAACTGATCCTGCGCGTGCGAAGCGAGAAGAGCGCCATCATCTTCATAACCCATGACATGGGCGTGATCTGGCAGCTTTGCGATCGAGTGATGGTGATGGAGAAGTCCCGCAAGGTGGAGGAGGGCGAGCTGCGCCAGATATTCGGCGCTCCTGTCGAACCATACACGAAAACCTTGCTACGAGCGGTGCCGCGTCTGAACGACGAACCGAGAAAGCGGCCCGTGGCGGTGCAAGACGAGCCGCTGCTTCAGGTGAGGGATCTGCGGACCTGGTTTCCGATCAAGAAAGGCATTTTCTCGCGAACCGTGGGTCATGTGAAGGCGGTCGACGAAGTGAGCTTCACGGTGAGACAGGGAGAGACCTTGGCGTTGGTAGGCGAAAGCGGCAGCGGCAAGAGCACCATCGGGCGTACCATCCTTGGCCTCGAAAAGGCTCAAGGCGGCTCAATCCTCTATCGCGGTCAGGAGCTGTTGGGGTTGAACCGAAAGGCGTTTCTTCCTCATCGGCGAAACCTTCAGGTCGTCTTCCAGGATCCGTTTAGCTCGCTCAATCCGCGTTTGACGGTGCTGGACATTTTGACCGAAGGACTCGAGCACCACGGATTGCTTCAAGGCGAGGCGAAGACTGACATCGCGGCTCGCCTGATGGAGGAGGTAGGTCTCAAGGCGGACCAGATCTTCCGTTACCCGCACGAGTTCAGCGGCGGACAGCGCCAGCGCATTTGCATTGCTCGGGCGATCTCGCTCAAGCCGGAGTTCGTCATTCTCGACGAAGCGGTCAGCGCTTTGGACGTCACCATCCAGGCCCAGGTGATCGATTTGCTGATGGAGTTGCAGGACCGTCTGAATCTGTCCTACCTTTTCATTTCTCATGACTTGAGTGTAGTGAAACGCATTTCCGATCGGACCATCGTGCTGCGAAAAGGAAAAATCGTCGAACAAGGCGAGACGCAGCAGGTCATCGGAGATCCGCAGCATGACTACACCCAACGCCTGCTTCAGGCAGTGCCCATACCCGGCGACGAGAGTTGCCGTCTGGTGATCTAAACATGCCTAAACCGCGACTTTTCGAATCCAAAAACCGTATCCGCCCATGAAATCACTTCTCGTCCTCGCCCTTTCTCTTTCGCTGAGCGTCTCGGCTTTCGCTGGCTACAAGCTGGTGCAGCCGCCGCTGCCGGACGATCCCATGCAGGTCCACATCTACCAGCTCGACAACGGGTTGACAGTGTACCTCACGGAGAATCACGAGACGCCGACCTTCCGTTCCGAGATCACGGTTCGCGCGGGATCCAAGGATGATCCCGCTGACGCCACTGGTTTGGCCCACTATCTGGAGCACCTGCTTTTCAAGGGGAACCACAAGCTCGGCACTTCCGACTGGGAGGCTGAGAAGGCCCACATCGACCGCATCGCTGAGCTCTACGAGCAGCATTTCAACGAAGAGGATCCGGAGAAGCGGGCGGAAATCTATCAGAAGATCAACGAGGAGTCCCAGCTCGCGTCTCAGTACGCCATACCCAGCGAGTTCGATACCTTGATCTCTTCCATGGGTGGCAGCGGCATAAACGCCTACACCGCTCCGGACCGTACCGTCTATCTGGAGGAGCTTCCCTCCAATCGGCTCGAGCAGTGGGCCATGCTGGAGTCGAACCGATTCCAGAACCCGGTCTTTCGACTGTTTCAGCCCGAGCTGGAAATCGTCTACGAGGAAAAGAACCGGGCCATGGACAACAAGGACGTGCTGTTGCGCGAAGCCTTGTTCGAGCAGCTCTACGGCGAGCACCCCTACGGATCGCAGACCGCCTTGGGCTCGATCGAGCATCTGAAGAAGCCGTCGCTTAAGAAGATCCACGAATTCTTCGACGCCTATTACGTGGCCAACAACATGGCGATCGGCCTATCAGGAGACTTCGAAATCGAAGAGGCCATCGAGATCGTGGACAAGTATTTCTCGTCGTGGAAATCTGGAGACGTTCCGGAGTTCGATCGTCCCATGCCGGCTCCTATCACGGAGAAGAAAAGCGTCTCCATCACCTACCCAGGAGAGGAGAACGTGATCATCGGATTCGATACCGCGCCCGTGAAAAGCGAAGACGAGGCGGCCCTGAAACTGGTCGACATGATTCTCGACAACGCCAGCGCCGGCTTGATCAACCTGAATCTGAACCAGCAGCAGCGCGTTGCGAGGGCAGGCTCGTTCCCGTACTTTAGAAACGATGCAGGGAGCCAGTTCCTCTATGGAGCGCCTAAGGAGGGTCAGACGCTCGAAGAGGTGGAAGCCTTGCTTCTCGAGCAGCTCGAGATCCTGAAGAAGGGCGAATTCGAAGATTGGATACTGCCCGCGATCGTGACCGATTTCAAGAAGAACGAGAAGCTGGCTATGGAGACCAACGCAGGGCGTTTGCGCATGATCAGCACGTCGTTTGGCGAGAAGCGTCCTTGGGAGGATGTGGTGAACTCCATCGATGAGATGGACGCGCTGACCAAGCAGGACATCGTGAAGGTGGCCAATACGTATTTCTCGAATCCCTACGTTGTAGCGTATCGAAAAAATGGCGACTACACGCCGCCAACTGTTCCCAAGCCTCAGTTTGATCCGATCAACATCGACCGTAGCAAGCGCTCTGAATTCGCCCAGTCGGTGTTGTCCATGGAGGTGGAGCCGATCGAGCCGGAGTTCCTGGAGAAAGGGGAGGATTTCAAGGTGATGCCGCTGACCGCAGGCGTCCATCTGTACTACGTGGAGAATCCGGTGAACGATCTGTTCGCCCTGACCAAGGTGTTCGAGCTTGGTAGCCGGGAGATTCGCGAGCTGCCGCTGGCGTCGGCTCTGTTCGACAAGTCGGGCACCTCGACGCGCGAACCGGCGGAACTGAAGAAGGCGTGGTATGCCTTGGGCGCGGAGTTTTCGTTCTCTGTGGGGGAGCACAACACCTCGATGAGCGTCAATGGTCTGGAGGAGAACTTTGACGATACCTTGGCTCTGTATCAGGAAGTCCTGACCGATACCCAAGGAAACGCGGAAACGCTGCAGGAGTTGATCGCTATCCAGCTCAAGCAGAAGGAGGACGCGAAGAAGGAGCCTCAGGTCATTTTCACTGCCCTGCGAAACTACACGCGCTACGGCGAAGAGTCGCCGTTTTTGAAGGAGCTATCTACGGAAGAGATTCAAAGCCTGACGGTACAGGATCTGATCGGATCGGTGAATCGGCTTTCTGGATACGAACACGACTATCTTTATGTTGGTAAGATGCCTATCGAGGAGGTCGCCCGCAAGCTTCTCGCTCTGGAAAAGTCGAAGAAGGCCCTAAGACCGGCCCCAGCCCCTGAACTGCCGGAACTCAAGAAGCCATCGGCGAACGAAATCGTGTATGTCGACTACGAGACCGCTCAGTCGCAGATCCGGATCGAGTTTCCTGGCGGGTCCTACGATGAGGAGATGGTGCCCGACGTACAGACCTTCAACGAGTATTTCTACGGCGGCATGGGAGGAATCGTTTTCCAGGAAATGCGGGAAGCGAGAGCCTTGGCTTATTCCGTGTGGGCCCACTACCTGCTGGCCAACTACGAAGGCGAGGAAAACCTGGTGATGAGTTTCATCGGCACGCAAGCGGACAAGACGGTCGATTCGATCGCGGCGTATTTGGATCTTTGGAACGGCATGCCCCGTTCCGAAGATCGGTTTTCCGTTGTGATGAACTCGCTGGACAATCAGTACCGCGTTTCGCAGATCGGCTTTCGAAACATCCTCGATGCGGTGAAGTCTTGGGAGCGCTTGGGCTTGGAAGGGGATCCTCGAGACGAACGCTACCAGGAGGTTCTGCAAGGTTCGCTGGATGAGCTTTTCGAGTTTTATCAA
Source organism: Pelagicoccus sp. SDUM812003 (assembly GCF_031127815.1). Taxonomy (NCBI): domain Bacteria; kingdom Pseudomonadati; phylum Verrucomicrobiota; class Opitutia; order Puniceicoccales; family Pelagicoccaceae; genus Pelagicoccus; species Pelagicoccus sp. SDUM812003. The sequence continues at coordinate 81,925 of NZ_JARXHY010000004.1, forward strand.
AGCAGAATCAAGGACCAGCCGAAGCTGATTTCGATTCTCGGTCCATCCTCTGCGATCGACATGGAAAAGCTGTCCCAGTTTGGAGCGATCGAAAAGGTGGAGATCTCCGACATCTTCGTAGACTAGGCGATGCGGCTTCCTCGCTTTGATTGGCCGACGCTGGAGCGGATTGCCGAATCCGTCGTGGAGCAGTGCATTTCCGAGCTTCCCGATGAGCTTCGGGAAGGGGCGGATCGCGTTCCGTGCCTGTACCGCCACTACCATCCGAACGCTCCGCACATCGATCCGGAGGCGATGTATATGCTGGGCGAATACATTAGCAACGACGGGGGAGGGGGCGTGGACGAAAGCGGAGTCATCGTCCTGTACTTGGGCGCCCTGAAGTGGTACTGCGAGGACGAGGATTTGGATTTCGAGGACGAAGTGCGAACGACCTACCTGCACGAGCTCGGTCATCACTTCGGCTGGGACGAGGAAGAGGTCGAGCAACGGGGATTGTGAGCGCTTCGCTAGCTGAAGCGCAGCAGGCTGATCTCCGGGCGACAGTTGAAGCGAAGCCCATGGAGATTGCCGACCCCTCGGGTGATGTGGATATGTCGATCTCTATAGACGTGCAGACCCTCCGCGAACGCCTTGTCTCGAACGGGAAGAAACGGGCGGTATCCAAAAAAAGGAACAACGAGCTGGCCTCCGTGCGTATGCCCGCAGCACATGAGATCCCAGTCGTAGGGCGCGAGCAGTTCCTTGCTGTCGGGATTGTGGCTGAGGACGATGACGGGGCCTGGGGTCGATCGGTGTCGCTCAAGGGCCAGTTCCGGTTTTGTGTCGCGCGACCAAAGATCGCCAAGGCCGGCTATCTGTAGTTGTTGGCCGCCTACAGAGCACGTTGTTGTCTCGTTGAAAAGCAGGCGGATATGGCAAGCGTCCAGCAAGGAGGCGACCTTTTCGAAGGTGGAGTATCCGTAGGTCGATCCGGCCCAAAGCCCGCCATCATGGTTTCCGATGCAGGCGAAGGTCGGAGCCGCCGCTGCGAGCGGGCTAAGAACGGACCGGTATCTGCCCTCGTCCATCAAGCGGTCAGTTATGAAGTCGCCCGTTAGCAGTATGATGTCCGGCCTAAGTCCCAGTCCGGTTTTCACCGACGTCTCGAGATAGTCGTAGGGAACGACGTTGGAGGCGTGAAAGTCGGATAGATGGAGAATGCGAATCGGTGTTTTCAGTCGATCGGTCTTCACCGACTTTTCAGTGGTTTCCGCCCATTTCGATTCGAAGAATCGCAGGTACCAGGCCGTCAGGACACTCGTGGCGCTAAGGGCGAGGGCGGCTTTTAGAAAGTTCCGTCGCTTCATTTTTCAACGCGTGATGCGCAGAGCGATGCGGATCAGGGCGGAGGTTAGCAAGGTGACCGCTAGGGTGATGTAAACACTTATGCCCAGATAGAATGCCGCTTCGGGACTGGTGGTTTCGCTGGGTCCCCAAGGATAGTAAAGCGTGCCCGAAAAGTAGGATAGCGTGGACAGCAGACCGGCGAAAACCGAGAGCAGCGTCATCGCGATTGTGATGTATAAATGGATACGGTTCTTGGGATTGGAGCTCATCATGGCGACGCAGTCGATCGGAGTAGGGGGAAGAGAGTACGCGAGGAGCGAACCGGCTGCAAGTCCTACTCCTGTTTGGTCGTGGGATGGAATAGATCGCTCCCCTGAGGGCTCTATGCAGCATGGGCAAGTTAGACCGATTGCTAGCGTTCATCCTCATCGCTCTGGTTCTCTGGGCGCGTGGCGTTGAAGCGACTGAAGAAGTGTTTTCAAGTGGTCGCTCGCAGGCGCGACTGGTGGAGTTGTTTACCTCTCAAGGCTGCAGCAGCTGTCCGCCTGCCGAGAGCAGACTGAACGAGCTGATGGATTCGCCGGGACTGTGGACGGACGTCGTGCCGGTGGCGTTTCACGTCAGCTACTGGGACCGATTGGGATGGAAGGACCCTTTTGCGAACAAGCGTTTCACGCAACGGCAGTACGCGTATCGAAGCGCCGGTCGAGTTGGTTCGGTCTATACGCCTTGCTTCGTGGTGGATGGCGCGGAATGGCGCGGCTACTTCTCGGGGGAGGCTTTGCCGCGAAGCTCTGAAGACTCCTCCGGCACGCTTGTGGCCCGCGTGGCCGATGAACGGGTGACCGTGGAGTACGATGGCTCTGACCGCGCGACAGACGTCAAAGCGGCAGTGGCGATTCTTGGCGTGGGTTTGGAGACGGAGGTGCGTCGAGGAGAAAACCGAAACCGGACGCTGCGCCAGGAATTCGTCGCCTTGTCCCTTGCGCAAGGTCCGCTCCGGAGATCGATGTCCTTGCCCAAACGGAATGCCATCCATCCCGCGGATCGTTACGCCATCGCGGTATGGGTGTACGAAGAGGGTAGCTTGCGGGTCCTGCAAGCTACCGGCGGTTGGCTTTCTGATTGGTAGTGGTGTTTGTATGAAACCGCGGATACAAAGAAGACCCGCTCTCGGCGGGTCTTCGTTTCGAATTGATCTGCTGTTTCAGGAAACCTCTTCCACGTCCGCGGTGAACACCTTGATGGTGTAGCGGCTGGCTCCGTCCGGCTTGGGTCCAGCGGGCTTCGCTTCGCTGGCCGCGGCAGGAGCTGCAGCGGCGGGAGCGGCTGCGGGTTTCTTCTTGGTCTCCGGGATCAGCATCGGCTTGAGGTTGTTCTTGTAGATCTTCTCCAACTCTGCCGGGAACATGGCGTGAATGACGCAGTGCTCGTCGTTGTCCGGCATTTCCTTGGCCTTGAGCTCCTGGCGAAGCTTGGCCATGCCGGGATCCTTGAGGTCGGCCGGGCGGCAGGTGATGGGATCCTTGCCCGATTTTTCCGCAGCGATCTTCTGCACTTCGGGATTAACGGGAGCGGGAGTGCGGCCGTAGTAGCCGAGGGCGATGTCGATCGCTTGTGGGGTGAAATTCTTCCAGCGGCCGAACTTGACGTTGAGCATGGCTTGCACGCCCACGATCTGAGACGTCGGGGTGACGAGAGGAATCCAGCCAAGGGCTTCGCGCACCACTGGGATTTCCTTAAACACGTCCTCGAACTTGTCCTCCATGTTCTGCTCTTTGAGCTGGTTGCGGAAGTTGGAAAGCATGCCGCCGGGGACTTGGTACTTGAGGGCGTCCGAGTCGACGCGCTCGTTGGCGAAGCTGGTGTAGTCGGAAAGCTCCGCGTAGATCTTGGTGAAGTGCTCGCGCAGGAACTGCAAGGCGTCCAGGTCGTACTTCGGGCAGCGTGGATGTCCCTCCAGCAGGGCCAGCATGCGACCGGTATCCGGTTGTCCCGTACCGTTGGCGAAAGGAATGATGGACGTATCCACGGCGTCCACGCCGGCTTCGATGGCCGCGTAATAGGTCGAGGCGCCGAGTCCCGCGGTTTCGTGCGTGTGGATGACCACCGGAATTTTCACGCTGTCCTTCAGTCCCTTGATGATCTGATAGGCTTGATAGGGAGGCACCAGTCCGGCCATGTCCTTCAAGCAAAGGGAGCCGCAGCCCATGTCTTCCAGCTCCTGTCCCAGCTTCACGAAAGCCTCGGTGGTGTGCACCGGAGAGGTGGTGTAGCACATCACCCCCTGCGCCTCCTTGCCCGCCTCCTTGGCCGCCTTGATGGCGGTCTCCATGTTTCGAGGGTCGTTCAGGGCGTCGAAAATGCGGAAGATGTCCATGCCATGCTTGGCGGAGGTCTTGATGAAGGTTTCCACCACATCGTCCGGGAAGTGGGCGTACTGCACGATGTTTTGCCCGCGCAGCAGCATCATGTGCTTGGTCTTGGTCTTGGCCCGAATGGCGTCCAGACGATCGAACGGAAACTCGTGCAGGAAACGAAGACCGGCATCGATGGTAGCTCCCCCCCAGGTTTCAAGGCAGCCGAAGCCGAGTCCATCCAGCGCCTCAAGAGCGGGCAGCATCTGGTGGGTCGTCATGCGGGTGGCGGCGAGCGATTGGTGGCCGTCGCGAAGGACGTTGTTGTTAAAGATGACAGGAGCTGTGGCCATGTTTCTTCGTTTTGTAGGTTATCTAAATTGGTGTAGAATGCCTCGAGAAATCCTCTCTCAAGAAGCGTCGGTTAAGCTAAGCGCTAATATGACTCATGCAATGCATTAGGAAAAAGAATCGCTTAATAAGATAAATTTAAGCTGAGCGTAATGCTTTGCATAAGGCGGGCTAATGAAAAATAAACGATAAATCTCGAATTCTTATAGCTGGAGGTGGATTTTCCCCGTACCGCGGCCGAGCCGAGGCTTGGCTTTGAGATCGATTTAGGACCTGAAGAGGATGGATTCCTTTTGGAAAAGAGCCGTGACGATTCTCATGCTGACGTAGGCGTAGGCGATGGAGCTACCGAGGGCGAGGCAGAAGTAGCTGAGGTCGAAGACGTTGCCGAGGAGCTGCTTCATGGACATGGCGATGTTCAGCACTGGAATCAATGCGGTGTAGAGCGGGCTTTCGGCCCCGAGGATGGAGGAGAGCACTGCGGGAAAGATGAAGAGGGCCACGAAGGGGAAGATGTACGCTTGGGCTTCCTTGGGATTGCGGGCGAAGCTGGAAACGAGAAACAAGGCGGCGGAGCTCAGCAGGCTGAGCGGCACCACGATGAGGACCAAGGCGATCAGATTGAGGTAGGAGATCGAGAAGCCTTCGCCGAAAAGGGTTTCGATGATGTTCTGGCCGAAAGCGATGGCGATGAGGATGCCGAGGATGGAGCAGATGGAGGAGACCAGGCTGATGACGAAGATGGTGTAGAGCTTGCCTTGCACGATCTCGTAGCGGGAGGCGGGAGAGACCAGCAGCGTTTCCATGGTGCCGCGCTCCTTTTCGCCGGCGCAAAGATCGAAGGCGGTATTGATGCCTCCGAAAGCGGCGCTCATGACCACCAGGTAGGGAAGGAACATGGAAAGGGCGAAGCCGACCACGGCTTCGTTTTCCGCGATGCTGGTATCGGTGAGCTTGGTGGGCGCGATGAAGGACTCGTCCAGATCCGCCGCGGCCAGCCGGCTTTTGGTCTGTTCGCGATTGAAGGCGCCGATGATGCCGTGCAGGCGATTTCGCGCATTGCCGGAGTTCTCGTTGGCCTGAGTGAAGATAAGCTCCAGCTGAGCGGTCTCGTTCTTCCGGAAGGCTTCGGGGGCGTCGCGCGGGATGATCAAGGCGGCTCGAGCTTCGAGGGATTCGATGGCGGAGACGGCTTCCTCTCGCGATCCCAGTTCGCGCAGCTTGATGCTCTCGTCGGCCTCCAGATGCTCGAGGAGGGCGGGGAACTCGGCTTCCTGGTAGACGCCGATGTCCAGGACGGAGGACTGCATCTCCATGGCCTTCTGGCTGGCGAAGAAAAGCACTGCTCCCATCAGGCAAGGCGTCAGAAGCAGCGGGGAAACGATGACGCCGAGGATGACGCGTTTGTCGCGAAAGGTTTCAATCAGCTCTTTGCGGAAGATGGCGCGGGTGAGTCGGGTCATGGGGTGGAAAAAAGGAGATGGAAAATCTAGTAAGGAGTGATGAGCGGCTCGTTCGCCTATTCGGCGGCCGCTTCGGCCTCGATGCGGTTGACGACTTTCAGGAAGGCGTTCTCGAGCACCGGCTCGCCAGTTTGCGTTCTTATTTCCGCGACGCTGCCTTCGGTGACGATTTTCCCGCGGTGCACGATGGCGACTTCGTCGCAGAGGCGTTCCACTTCGCTCATGATGTGGGTGGAAAAAACCACTGTCAGCCCCTCGTCGCGGCACTGTTCGATGAAGCTCATGATCGTTTGAGAAGTCATCACGTCGAGTCCGGTGGTCGGCTCGTCGAAGATCATCACCGGTGGCTGGTGGATGATGGAGCGGGCGATGGATACGCGCTGCTTTTGTCCGGTGGAGAGCTTGTCGCAGCGGCCTTTCTGGAACTCTCCGATTTCGAGGCGCTCGATGAGCTCGTCCACTCGGGTTCGCAACGCTTTGCCTTCGATGCCATTGAGCCGCCCGAAGTACTCCAGCATTTCGCGAGCGGTCAAGCGCCCGTAGAGGGCGGTGCCGTTGGAGAGAAAGCCGATGCTTCGCCGCACTTGCTCGGGCTGCTTCGCCACGTCGAATCCCGCGACTTCCGCCGAGCCTCGGGTGGGCTCGAGCAAGGTGCCCAGCATGCGCAGCGTGGTCGTCTTGCCAGCGCCGTTGGCTCCGAGCAGTCCGAAGATCTGTCCTGGGTGACAGGTGAAGCTGACCCGATCTACGGCCCGAACGAGGCCGCGTTTTTTGTCGCGAAAGGTTTTGCTGAGGTTTTGGGCTTTGATCACGAGCGGCGAAGGGCGAATTGGGAGAGGGCGGTTGAAATGATCCGGCAGGCAGAAAAGCCTCATGAACAATCGCTTTCCAGCAAAATAAGAGCCTGGAGCGAATTGCCAGCTGCGTCCGATGCCTTGCTGCGATACGCTGGCATAGATGGATGCCGCTAGGCGGCGATGAGCGCTTTTCTCCAATTATACCGCGAATTACCTAAAGGTATCGCGGCCGAGACCGTTAACACGCAGAACAAACGAACGCATTCCAATTTCGTAACGATTGATATTGTTCCTAATAGAGATGGATTACTCGAGAGCGGGGCTCCGTAGGAAGAGCCTCGCTCCTCTTGTATCTGAGGGGGGCGATAGGGCGAAATCCGCTCGGAGCGTGGCAGGCGCGATCTGGCAGATCGAGCGCTTTTCGCTTATCGAGTTGTCAGTGGCGAATCCGCGTGTTTAGTCGGTCCGCATCATGGCTGACCAAGCGCAGATAGAGCTTTTTGATTCGGTTGAAGAGGCGATCGCGGAAATCGCGGCTGGGCGTCCGGTGATCGTCACCGACGACGAGGATCGCGAAAACGAGGGCGACCTGGTGTTCGCCGCCAGCAAGGCTTCGGTGGAGAATGTGAATCTGATGATCCAGCATGCCCGCGGCCTGATCTGCGTGCCCTGCGCTCCGCATCATTTGCAGCGCTTGGGTATCAGCCCGATGGTGCAGGAGAATCGCGAGTCGCATCGCACCGATTTCACCATTTCGGTGGACGCGGCCGAAGGCATCACCACCGGCATCAGCGCCTATGACCGTTTCAAGACCATCGAGCTGCTGGCGGATCCCGAGACGCGCCCGGACCAGCTGGTGCAGCCGGGACACATTTTCCCCCTCAAGGCCAAGAGCGGCGGGGTGCTGGAGCGGGCTGGCCACACCGAAGCGGCGGTCGATCTCGCTTCGCTGGCGGGACAGTTCCCGTGCGGGGTGATCTGCGAGATTCTCAACGACGACGGCACCATGGCCCGCACCCCGGAGCTCTTCGAATTCAAGAAGCGCTTCGGGCTGAAGATGATCTCCATCGCGTCGCTGATCGAATACCGTCACCAAAGGGAAAACCTGGTGGAGCTGGTGCACGAGCGTCCCTTTGAGAGCGCGCATGGGGCCTTCACGCTCAAGGTGTTTCGCAGCGTGCTGGATGGCAGGGAGCACTTCGCGTTCGTGGCTGGCGAACTGGGAGAGGAGCCGACCCTCGTGCGGGTGCACGCGGAAAACGTCTTGAACGATCTCTTCCAGCCCGCGGACGCGGAAAACAGCGACGCCATCGGGACGGCTCTCCAGCGCATCAATGCCGAAGGCTGCGGGGCCTTGGTCTATATCCGTCGTCCCAGCGGCGGCCTGGTGCTGAAAAAGGGCGACGGCAACGAAGCGGCCCATCGCATGAGCCTTCGCGAGTACGGGATCGGCGCCCAGATCCTCTCCGCGCTCGGGTTGAGCAAGATCCGCCTGCTCTCCCAAACCAGTCGAAATGTCATCGCGCTCGACGGCTACGGCCTGGAGATCGTGGAGACGGTGCGGCTGTAGGCGTCTGGGGGCGTTTCTCGGGAAGGCGAAGAGGCCTTGGTTCGGCGCCTTTTGCCTTTACATGCCGGGAGGCGGCGGGCATTTCCCTGACTCCTCTCACGAACCCGTTCTTACTATGAGCAATCTGTCGCCCACCTCTCTCGCTGTCGATGGGTCCGATTTCCGGATCGGCATCGTCGCGGCGCGTTTCAACGACGTCTACGTTTCCGGCTTGCTGGATGGGGCGCTCAAGACGCTCAAGGACGCTGGAGTGGCCGAAGGGAGCATCGTGATCGAGCGGGTGCCGGGCTCGAACGAGCTGCCGCTCATCGCTCGCTACCTTGCGGAAGAAGGCAGCTTCGATGCGGTGATCGCGCTCGGGGTGGTGATCGCCGGCGGGACCCGGCATTACGAAATGGTTTCCGATTCCGCCAACTACGGTTTGCAGGAAGTGGCAATCAAGACGAAGGTGCCGGTAGTCGCTGGACTGATCGTCGGGGACAACGAGGAACAAGTGAAGGAACGCTGCGTCGGATCGATCCCCAAGGGGGCGGAGTTCGGCCAGTGCGCCTTGGAAATGGCGCAGCTGCGCCGCAAATATTGCTAGCTATGTCAGAGGGAAAGAAGTCTCAACGCCGGGAGAATCGCGTCGCCGCGATGCAGTACATCTACGCTTGGTCGATCAATCGGCCGCGGGACCTGGTCGACGATCTGCGGGTGTTTTTCGACAATCTGGAGCAGGAGCGCGACTACTATTCCTTCGCCGAGGAGCTGATCCACGGGGTGATCGAGTTTTCGGAGGACGTGGACGAAAAGATCATGCAGCTCGCGAGCAACTGGGATTTCGGCCGCATCGCCAAGATCGACTTGGCCATCCTGCGCCTCGCTGTCTACGAGCTGCTCTACCGCAAGGACATTCCGCCGGTGGTCAGCATAAACGAGGCCATCGACTTAAGTAAGGAATTTTCCTCCGCCGAGTCGCGCCGCTTCGTCAACGGCATCCTAGACAAGGTCAAGGGCGAGCTCGACCGCCCCTCGCGCACCGCGAGCTTGGATTAGCCACCGCGCGTCGCAAAGCGAGGTTGAAGCCTGCCGCCTTAGTTCTCACAGTCTGCCGCGATGTTTTCCATTTTTAAGAAATTCAAGGACGGGCTCGCGAAATCCGCGAAGAGCATCGCGGAGAAGACCGGCGGCATCTTCGGGCGCAAGGCGCTCGACGCGTCGTCCATCGAGGAGCTGGAGGAGGCGTTGTTCGCATCGGATTTTGGATACGAGACCACAGAGGAAATCGTGGAGGAAACGCGAGCCGCGTACCGAAAGGACAAGTCGCTGCGAGGCCAGGATGTGGCCAGCATCGGCTCCTCTGTCTTGAAGCGCGTGCTCGCAGGCTCCGAGGGGCGGGTCGCGTTTCAGGAGGGCAAGCCGACCGTGATCTGCATGATCGGGGTGAACGGCTCCGGCAAGACCACCACTACCGCGAAGTTGGGATTTCAATACAAGCAGGAAGGGCGAAACCCTATGGTGGCGGCGTGCGATACCTTCCGAGCAGCGGCCATCGAGCAGCTGAGGGAATGGTCGAACCGGCTCGATCTGGAAATCGTGGCTGGCCAGCATGGCTCCGACTCCGCCTCGGTGGCTTTCGACGCCTATCAGGCCGCTAAGGCCCGCGGGCACGATACGCTGATCATCGATACCGCGGGGAGATTGCACACCAAAAGCAATCTGATGGACGAGCTGGCCAAGATCAGACGCGTGCTGCAGAAGCACGACGAATCCGCCCCGCACTACAGTTTGCTGGTGGTCGATGGCAGCCTTGGCTCCAACTCCATCGAGCAGGCCCGCGTCTTCCACGAGAAATTCGGTCTCGACGGCTTGGTGGTGACCAAGCTCGACGGCACCAGCCGCGGCGGCGCATTGGTCGGCATCTACCGCGAGCTCAAGCTGCCTATCTTTTTCCTCGGTTTCGGCGAACGTCCGGAGGATCTGCAGGAGTATCGAATCGACAACTACGTGGACGCCATCTTCGGAACGCCGGAAGAGGCGGAAGCGTAGCGTCCGGTCGGCCGTTTTGCGCGGCCCTTTGGCTCGGAGCGTTTCTACATTTCGTGAGGCGCCAAGGTGGAACGTGACCTCCGGGCGCGTTCAGCGCGAGCCCGGAGGTCTCGCGCCACCATAGTGAAAGTTGCTCACCGCTAACGGCTAGCGTTTTTCCTTGGCGTAGATGGATACCTTGGGGGTGAGGCCGCCGAGGATCTGATGGGCCCGTTTGAGGGCTTTGGCGGTGGAGAGGGTGGGGTTGCTTTCCTCGTCCGAGAAGAGGTTCACCTCCTTGATGATCTTGTCCAAGCCGGAGTTGCGGAAGATGCGCATGGTGTCGGGGCGCACCTCGCTTACCAGCAGGATGCGGTCGCGCTCGTTCATGTATTTTATCAGCTCCTCCAGAGCCATGCAGCTGGTGGCGTCCAGATTGTAGGCGTTTCGTAGTTTCATCACCACTACCTTGAGGTTGGGGTCGTCGCTGACGCGGCGCATCTGGTCGCGGAAGAGTTCGGCCGCCCCGAAAAACAGCTCTCCCTCCACGTGCACGATGGAGACTTCCGGATCGGCCCGCTTGTCCTTTTCGCTGAGCTGGCCGAGCTGGCCGGATTCGTCGAAGGCGTACTCCACGATTTCCGGACTGGCCACCTTTTTGAGAAACAGGGCGATGGAGCAGACGGTGCCGATGTAGATGGCGAAGTCCAAGGCGAGGAAGAGGCCGGTGACGAAGGTGACGTAGAAGGTGATGGTATCGCTTCGCGTGGTCTTGGTGACGAGGCGGATCTGATGCTTGTTTATCAAGGAAAAGCCGATGGCCACCACCACCACCGCGAGAGCTGAGGTGGGAATGTATTCGATCAGATCGGCGATGAGCAGGGCGATCAGGGCGACGATGGCCCCGCAGTAGATGCCAGAGAGGGGAGTCACCGCGCCGCTGTCGACGTTCACCTTCGATCGGGTGAGCGAGCCCGAGGAGGTCATGCCGGAGAGCAGAGAGCAGCCGAGATTCGCCATGCCGGCGGCGAACATTTCCTGGTTTCCGTTCACGCGCGCCCCGTCGCGGGCGGCCAGGGACTTGCCGATGGAATTGCTCTCCAAGGTGCAGATCAAGGCGATGGCGATGGCGGGTGAGAGCAGCGAGCTGATGCCGCTGTGGGTGAAGTTGGGCCAGGTGATGGCCCACATGCTGATGTCCAGGCTGGGCAGGTAGGAGACGCTGAAGCCTTCGATGTATTGGTCTGCGAAATACGCTATGATGGAGGAGAGGGCGAGCGTGATCGCCACGTTGGGGAGTTTTCGCCAATAGTTTCGAATGAACAGATAGATCGCTAAGGTCGCGATGCTGAGGCTGAGGGTGGGCCATTGCGTTTCGCCCAAATGCTTGAAGGTGGTGTGGGCCACCTCGAAGAAGGTGGACGATTCCGCCTTCTCCTCCGGAGTGAACTCGAAGCCTAGGGTCTTGCGAAACTGGTTTATGATGATCAGCGATGCGGCCGCTGTGATGTAGCCGGTGATGACGCTGCGGGAAACGTACTGGATGAGAGAGGCCACCCGAAGGACGGAGCCGATGAGCAGGGCGATGCCTACGAGAAATAGGAGTAACGATATGTTGGATACGATCGCGTCCTCGGAAACGATCCCCAGAGCCGCGAAGGAGCTCAGCACCATGACTGAAGTCGCATTGGTCGGACCGGGCGAAATGTATTTCGAGGTGGAAAAGAAGGCCCCGAGGATGGCTGCCACCACGGTTCCGAAGATGCCGTAGCGCAGAGGCAGCCCAGCGATCGCGGCGTAGGCCATGCCTTGGGGGAAGGCGAGCAGAGCGACATTGAGGGCGGCTCGAGCGTCGCCGGCGAGATCCTCTTTCCCGTAGCCCTTGAGGAATGCTCGAGCGGGCGCGATGTCGATCGCGAAGCGGTCTCTGGGGAGTTTTAGCTGGGAACTTGTAGAGGTGGGCGGAGAGTCTGACATTTGCGCTGAGCGACGTTCTCGCGTGGATACACGAGCGGTTCGAGATAAAGTTTTCCTGTCTTTCGCCGTGGTTGCAAGCGTGGCGCACGCTTTTGCTCCGGCTGTTTTCTGTCGTTGCGGTACGCAAGCGAATGCCTTGAATGGGTCGACTCAATGAACAACGACGCCAAAACGCATTCTCGCCCGAACGCACAGGTTGCGCCAGTCGCGCAACGCTACGTCTTCCTTTTTCTCGGCAACTGTCGCATCGTGGTTCGACGCGGTTTGGAGCGCTTGTGGCAGCCGTTTGGCCTCGGGCGAAACGGAGTCGAGAATGCCGCCGCCCATCTGGAGCGCCTGGGCTTCGCGGAGCAGCCGGTGAAGGTGGCGGAGGTCGAGGACGCCGAGCTTTATTTCGTGGTCCTGGACGGGATGGAGATTCCGAGGGCCTTGATGAAGGAGGGCTATTCGAGCATCCCTCTCTGGCGTTTCTATGAGAACACCGATCTCCTGCGACCGGTGCTGGAGGCCTTGAAGGCGAACGCCATCCGCATCCCGTATCTTTACCTCAACGCCAACGACTACATCTACCGCTTTCGGGCCGAAAGCGAACGCAACCGCCAGGTGTACCAGAGCGACGATACCTCGGTCGCTCTTTACCACAGCGCCTTGTGCGACGCCATCAAGGCGGTGAAGCGGGCCAAGGAGCGATCCGCCACCAGCCCGGCCCGGCTCGATTTCGGAGCCACCGAGTTCCTTCTTCCGAGCCATTTCGGCTTCTGTCTCGGAGTGCAGAACGCCATCGAGCGGGCCTACGAGACCTTGGCCGCCAATCCCGACAAGCGCGTCTTCATGCTCAGCGAGCTGATCCACAACCCGTTCGTGAACGAGGATCTCAAGGCGCGCGGCTTGCGCTACCTGCAGAGCGATAAGGGAGTGCCGCTGCTGGACGAGCGTTCGGGATCGCCCTATTGGGATAGCTTAGGCGAGGACGACATCGTGATCATCCCGGCGTTCGGCGCTCGGGACGAGGACAAGCTGCGGCTCATCGAGCGCGGGTTGCCGATCCGCCAATACGATGCGACCTGCATGCTGGTGGAAAAGGTCTGGAAGGCGGCTCGACGCTACGGTCAGCAAGGCTATACCATCATCATCCATGGCAAGGCGGAGCACGAGGAGACCAAGGCTACCTTCTCCAACAGCGCCAAGCACGCCCCTTCGCTGGTGATTCGGGACATGAAGGAAGCGGCGGCCTTGGGCGACGTCATCTACGCCGACGATCCAGAGGAGAAGCGACGCCTGTTCGAACCCTTCCGTGAAAAGGCCACCGCTGGCTTCGATCCGCAAACGGATCTGCAACGGCTGGCCTTGGTCAACCAAACCACCTTGCTGCGCAACGAAACGCTGAAGATCATCGCCTTCCTCGAGCAGGTCCTCTGCAAGAAGTACGGCGAGGCGCACGTCACCGAGCACTTGGCCATGAGCAGCAAGGGAGATACGCTCTGCTACGCGACGCAGGTCAACCAGGACGCCTTGGCTCGGGCCCTCGACGAGGAGATCGACGCGGCGATCGTGGTCGGCGGCAAGAACAGCTCCAACACCTACCAGCTCTTCCGGCTCTGTCAGGACCGCTTCGGCGATCGGGCCTTCTACATCCAATCTGAATCCAACATCCTGTCCAAGGAGGAGATCGAGCACTTCATCTTCCCCTACGATCCAAACGATCCCAAGCAAGGGATAATGGAAACCCGACGCTTCCTGCCGGACCAGGAGTCGGTGCGCATCCTCGTCACAGGCGGGGCGTCGTGCCCGGACGGCATCCTGCAGCAGATCATCTGCCGCATCAACGGGTTCTTCCCGCAGGAGCGCATTCGTTCCGTGGAAAGCGTGCTCGCGGAGCTCGAATAAGGCGGCCCTGGCTACCGTCCGTTCGGCGAGGGTGAGTATTCGTATTAGGAAATCTTAATGAAGATTTGCGCACCTTAAGTTTGATTTTTCTGGGGAAATCGGATTGCGTGGCTTCGATCTTATCGGAAAATATTAATAATCAGTCATATAACGATTTCTCAGGGAGAAGACGTTGTCAGCTGGGGTATTAGCTATGAACATTTTAGAAAGCGTATTCGGGAATTCACTTATCGTGCTTTTCCTCGTGGTGGGGATCGGTCTCCTATTTGGCAGCCTGACGGTGAAAGGCATCGGGCTGGGGAGTTCGGGCGTCCTGTTCGTAGCCTTGCTGGCTGGACATTTGGGGCTGGAGGTGCCGGCTGGGGTGGGCAGCTTCGGTCTGGCTCTGTTCGTCTACTGCGTCGGCATCGGAGCCGGCCCACGCTTTTTCCCGGCCCTGGCCCGCGAGGGCGGCGGCTTGGCCAAGCTGAGTCTGCTGATCGTGATCGTCGGGGCCTTGGTGGCCTGGGGGCTTTCCGACCTGTTCGAGCTGCCGGCGGATTTGACGGCGGGTCTGTTCGCTGGCGCGCTCACTAGCACGCCGGCCTTGGCGGCCGCCACCGAAGGAGCGAAGGAGGCAGCCCAGGGCGTGGCTATCGGCTACGGCATCGCGTATCCGTTTGGGGTGATCGGCGTGGTGCTTTTCGTGCAGCTGCTGCCCAAGCTGCTCAAGCCGAAGCCGGACGAGGAGCAGGTCGAGGAGGCCGACGCCACGGAGGCGGAGGTGCGCAACGCCTTGGTGGAGGTTTCCAATCCCAACCTGATCGGCATGAAGATCTCTGATGGAAACGTGTCCGGCTTTGGCTGTCAGGTTTCCCGCGTCCTGCGCGACGGCCGGCTGGCGCCGATTCGCAACGACGACACTTTCGAAGCGGGGCAGAACCTGCTGCTCGTCGGCAGCGGAAAGGGCATCAAGCTGGCCATCGACTACATCGGCAAGCAAAGCGACAAGACCTTTGTGATGGATACCGAGCACGAGCGTCAGCGCTTGGTGGTGACCGCCAAGTCCATTGGCGGAAAGGTGCTGGAGGAAATCGGCACCCTGAGCAATTTCGGCGTGGTGGTGACGCGCGTCAGTCGCTTGGGTCAGACCTTCGTGCCTACCCACAACACCCGCTTGGAGCTTTACGACGTGCTCACGGTGGTTGGCGAGTCGGACGCTCTGGAGCGCTTTGGCAAACACATCGGGCACCGGCCCCAAGCCTTCGATCAGACCGACATGATTTCGCTGGCCATCGGCCTGAGCGCCGGGATCTTTTGCGGCATGGTGCCGATCGCCCTGCCCGGCGGAGAGCCCATGACGCTCGGTCTGGCCGGAGGGCCCCTGTTCGTGGCATTGGTTCTTGGATACTTCGGCCGAGTCGGACGAATCGTTGGCCATATCCCGCGTCCCACGAGATTGCTGCTGCAGGAGCTTGGATTGGTCTTGTTTCTCGCCAACGCGGGCATCGTAGGCGGATCGAGCCTAGGCGAAACCGTATCCAAATATGGGATCACCGTTTTCATCGCCGGAGCGTTGATCACGCTCGCGCCCCTTCTCACCTCGTACGTTTTCGCACGCAAGGCGCTTGGATTGACTCAGGCCCAGACGCTTGGCGGTATTTGCGGGGGCATGACAAGCACGCCTGCGTTGGGGGCGCTCACCGCTTCCAGCAATTCCCAGCAGCCCATCGTCTCCTACGCGACCGCCTATCCGGTGGCCCTGATCATGATGACGGTGCTCGCGAAGCTGCTGCTTCAGGTGTTGGGCATCGGGGGGTAGAGGGCGGACTGGGGCTCCATTTTTCGGTTGCTAAAAACCGCCGTTTTGATTCCTGAAATGGCATGCCGATTTACGAGTTCTATTGCCCAGAAAACAACACGGTTTACTCCTTCCTAGCCAAGTCGCTTTCCTACGGAGAGAAGACGCCGCGCTGCCCAGCTGATCCGTCGTTCTCCATGCAAAAACGCGTTTCCGGATTCGCGTTTATCGGCAAGGCCAAGGATCCCGCCGATGCGGATCCGATGGACGACATGGACGATGCCAAGATGGAGCGCGTCATGGCGGAGCTGGAGAAGGACATGGCTGGCTTCGACGAGGACAATCCGGACCCGAAGCAGATGGCCCACCTGATGCGCAAGATGACCGATCTCACCGGAGAAAAGCTTCCTGGGGAAATGGAGGAGATGGTGCGACGTCTCGAAGCTGGCGAGGATCCGGAAGCATTGGAGGAGGAATACGGCGACGCCCTCGATGGCATGGACGAAGAGGGAGGATTCGGAGGCGAAGGTGAAGAAAAGGAAAGCGCCGCGGCCAAGATCCGCCGCTTGCGTCGCCGTCTGCTTGGCAACAAGCGCGATCCGAATCTGTATGACATGTCTGAATACTGCGACTGAAGCGGACGCAAAAAAAAAGCGACCGCCTCGAAGGGCGATCGCGTCTTGAGAGAGACGGTTGAGCGACGCCTAGAAACGGAAACCGAGGGTGGCTTGGACAGCGGTTTCGTCGGGATCCAAG
Source organism: Pelagicoccus sp. SDUM812003 (assembly GCF_031127815.1). Lineage (NCBI taxonomy): Bacteria > Pseudomonadati > Verrucomicrobiota > Opitutia > Puniceicoccales > Pelagicoccaceae > Pelagicoccus > Pelagicoccus sp. SDUM812003. Next base: position 98,202 of record NZ_JARXHY010000004.1, read on the forward strand.
ACGCTGCCGTCGGGGAGCATGCTCGAGCTATAGCCGTATTCGGTCTGCTCAAGGCCGAGCTCGAGGTAGAGCTGATCGTTGAAGAAGTGCTTGCCGCTCAGAGTGTAGGTTTCGGGTTGGTTCCCTTCGTGGAACGATGCTCCGATGGAAACGCTGCTACGCTTGCTGAAGTAGTAGCTCATAGCCAGGTCTGCTGCGAATGTTTCGTCGTCTGAGTAGGGGTTCTTGGAGCCAATGTAGTTTATAGATGCACTCGCGCTCAGCCAGCGGTCGTTGCCGAGGTCCCAAAGTCGCTTGGAACCGATCGACGCCGTGTAGGTGTCGCTGAAGGAGGATTCGTTTAGACTGAGGGCGGTGCCAACCGTCCATGAGTCGGAAAGGTAGTACTCGTAGCCAATGCCGTAGGAGTAGACCGCTCGTTCGTCGGTGATGAGGTTGTAGTCGACAAGCTCGTACTCCCCTGTCCCGAAGCGCCTCCACCAGCTGAACTGGGGGAGTTGAACCTCGATGTCGACGTAGTTGAAGGCGGCGCTGAAGCTATGCGGGCTCGATGCATTGGCGTGCCTGTATCCGATGCCGAAAGACTTCCATTTGTTTTCGATCTCGATGGACGTGCTGGTGTTAATGCGGAAGGGGGATAATTGCAGCGTGCGCGAATCCTTTTGGTAGGAGAAGTCGAGCTCCAGCTCCGCTAGGCGATCGATGAACGGAATTTCCGCCAGCGGCGCGTTGGTGGCGCTATCCAGTGGAGCGAAGTAGCGCTTGGCGGACAGGTTGTAGCTGGGATCGCTGGCGTTTTCTTTGTCTTCGATACTCAAACTGGTCTCCCAGTCGTAGGCGAGCGACGATTGAGCCGCTAGCAGACAGGCGCCGCTTAGGGTGGCGAGTAACAAGGCTTTTGATGTCATTGAGCTGTATTTCCGTAGATATTGTGGTTTTGAACGAAAACCCCTTAAGAGTCAGTACGGATTCGACCCCCGTGTTTCGACTTTGTTCTTGATAGTTTTACGAATCTTGCCTTTAGCTGCTCGCATCATGGAAACCACGCCTATCAGTGTACCGTTCGCTGTAGCCCGCATCGCTTTGGGCGCGTGGTGGCGTGTCGTGCAGGTTCGACGATGGCGAAGCTGACCGCTTCTCCGCTTGTCTCTCGTTGAGCCTGATCTCCCGTTCCGGGGATCAGGTTTTTTTGTATCCAAACCTTCATACGCACGCTTCAAAGCCATGACACACTTTCTTTCTACGCTATCTTCCGTTTCCTTCTTCGGGCGCCCTTACGGGGAGCTCTTGAAATGCTTCGGGCTCGACGAGTCCGAACTCATAGGCAAATCCGTCCTGGAATGCCCGGCTGGACCGTCTTCGTTTGTCGCGGAGGCCAATCAGCGCGGCATTCGAGCCATCGGGATCGATCCGCTGTTCTATCGAAATCCCGAAGCGATCGCCACCTTGGCGTATTCAGATTTTCGATCGATGTTCGAGCGGGTGCGTCGGGCCAAGCAGCGCTTTTCGACCCGAACCTACGCCAGCGTCGAAGAGGCGGAAGCCACGCGGCTGGAGGGACTGCAGCGCTTCGTGAGAGACTACCGGCGCAACTATGGGACGGGATGCTACCGAGTGGGCTCTCTGCCAAAACTCGATTTTGATGACCGCAGCTTCGATGCAGTGCTGTGCGCTCACTTTCTGTTCATCTATTCTGATCAGTTCGACCGGGGATTCCACCTCGATGCGATGCGGGAACTTTGTCGTGTGGCCCGCGAGCAAGTTAGGATTCATCCCATCGTCGATGCGACGAACGGTCCGTATCCGCATCTCGATGACCTGTTGGAGCTCGTGGATCAACTTGGCTTCGACTCTTGTATCCACGAAGTGGATCACGAATTCTTCAAGGGCACGAATCGAACCCTCACCTTGCGACGACGCGCTTGATTCCCCGCAAGGGGCGTTTTATGGGGAGCTCATTCCAGAGCGTCTCCAAATTTGCGTCCGCGAATCTTTCCGTCGCTGGAAAGCAGGATCGCCACTGGCTGCGTTTGAGGAAAGTGCGAGCAGACGATCATGGCCACAACGGTGATCGGCACGCACAGGAACATGCCGGTCACTCCCCACAGGGCTCCCCACAAGCTGAGCGAGAACAGGATGACCAGGGGGCTCAAGTTGAGCGAGCTGCCCATGAGGCGCGGCTCGAGCATGTTGCCCACGAGAACCTGTGTGGCGGTGACGCCGCCGATGATTCCAATGATCGGTAGTGGGGAATCAAATACAAGAAGCGAGAGCAGAGAAGGGAAGATGGTGGCGAGGATGGATCCGATGGTGGGAATGAAGTTGAGGAAGAAGATCATCGTCCCGAAAAAGGCGGCGAAATCCAATCCGATGGCGGCCATGATGCCGTAGCTGACGACTCCGGTGATGGCGCTGGTGAGGGTCTTTATACCGATGTAGGTACGGATGTCGGACGCGATCTCGTCGATGATTTCGAAAACGTCTTCCGAGCTTAGGCTTCCGGTGGACATGCCGCGTATCTTCGGCCCGAAGCTTCGCTGTTCCAGAAAAAGGAAGATCACGTAGATGCTGATGATGCTGGCGTTGCCCGCTATGGAGGCGAGCGAGGTGGCCACGCGGGACAGCAGGTTGCTGAAGTTGAACTGGGAAACGAACTCCCGCAGGCTGGGCGGCTCCTCGATGGGCAGCCAGTCGATGATCTTGTCGATCATGGGCTGCAGCCGTTCCTGGTAGGTCGGAGCCACGGCGATGACTTCGCTGACGTTTTGCGTGATGAAGTTGAAAAGAGCTCCGAGGGCGGCGATGATGATGAGCGTCGAGGCGATGTAGCGAAGCGAGATAGGCAGGGTTTTCCCTTTGATGCGGACGCGGGTGATGGCCGTCGAGAGCACGTTGATCAGGTACCAGATGAAGACCGCGAGCACGAAGGGGATGATCAGTTCCTTGCCGATGTGAAGGATGTAGAAAATGATTACGGTGGTGGAGAGCGCGAGGAAGGCTCGGAGGAGAGGATTCATTTTTGAAGGGATGTTCGTGGCTGCGGGTTAGCATGAAAACCGCCTTCGCGAAGGCCAGAATTTCCCGCAAAGGGAGGGCATAGAAATTTGAAACCAGCTGGAGGACCCATTCGTAGTAGTTGGTGAGGACAGGAGGAAACGGGGAAGAAAATTTCGGAAACGAGAAACACTCTTTTTCACAACGGGTCACATTCGAGTATAGCAGTTGTTCGTTCTACCATGTGATCCAAGTGGTCAGAACACTTTTTCTGGTGTGGATTTGAGGAACCCAGAAAAACTAGAGGAGGGCCCGGGCGGATGGGGATTCGCCCGGGTTTCCTTTTGCACCGTTTTCCCGAGCTCGTCCGGCGGATCGCTCGCTCGCCAAGCGTTGGCGGCTGATCATCTGAACTTGATCTTAGGACCTTTGCTTGGCTGAATCTGCCTCCTTATGCCGACCGCGTATTCCGATCTCGTTAAGCCAGAACTGCTTTCCCAGCCAATCTATCAGCCGGGCAAGCCCATCGAAGACGTGGCCCGCGAGCTCGGACTCGATCCGAACAGCATCATCAAGCTCGCGTCCAACGAAAATCCCCTCGGCGCTTCGCCAAAGGCCATCGAAGCGGCGAAGTCTGCTCTGGACGATGTGGAGCTGTATCCAGACGGTGGATGCTTCGAGCTGAAGCGCTCCTTGTCGGAAACCCTTGGCCTGGAGCCGGAGCAGTTCATCGTGGGCAATGGCTCCAACGAGGTGCTGGAGCTGCTTGGCCATGCCTTTATCGGACCCGGGGACGAAGCGGTCATGGGCAAAGGGGCGTTCATCGTCTACAAGCTGGTCACGCTGCTATTTGGAGGCACGCCGGTTGAAGTGCCGATGTCGGATTTCACCCATGACTTGAATGCCATGGCCTCAGCGGTGACGGAACGCACCAAGATCGTTTTCCTGCCCAGTCCCGACAATCCCAGCGGAACCGCGAACACGGCCGAGGACATTCGCGCCTTCGCCCTCGGCCTTCCGGAACACGTTCTTTTCGTGCTCGACGAGGCGTATGCGGAGTACTTGGAAAACGGACCGGATTTGCGGGACCTCATCGCGGCTGGGCGAAAGATCTTTTGCACGCGAACCTTTTCAAAAATCTACGGATTGGCTGGCCTGCGCATCGGCTACGGGTATGGCTCCGCGGAGCTGGTCTCATTGCTCAACCGGGCCAGAGAGCCCTTCAATGTGAACGCCATCGCCCAGGCGGCAGCCATCGCGGCCTTGCAGGATCGCGAGTTCGTGGGCGACTGTCGAGCCGCCAACGAGATTGGGCGCCTGCAGTTGGAAGCCGGTTTCGCTAAGCTCGGCTGCTCCTTCATTCGCAGCTTCGCGAACTTCGTCACGGTCAAGGTGGGGGACGGCATGGGCTGCTTTCAGCGTCTGCAGGAGATGGGGGTGATCGTGCGACCGCTCGCCCCTTATGGAATGCCGGAGTGGGTGCGCATCACGATCGGCCTGCCGGAGCAGAACGAGCGGGCCTTGAGCGCTTTGAATTCGTTCTTGAACTCCTAGGCCGGTAGCCAGCATGTTAGCGCTTCGCGAATGACGATCTAGCCCGCTCGGCGCGGTTTAGGCTCGGTTCGCAGCGGTCAATTCCAACAGTGTACGAATACTCAGCTTTCGAACTCACGGCTTTCGGCATCGGAGCCGCCGTGCTTCTGCTCCTCAACGCGGCATTCGTTGCCGCGGAATTTAGCTTGGTGAAACTGCGTTTCACCCGCTTCAGCACCAGCAAGATGAAGCGGGCCGCCCAAAGCGAGCGCATCGCCGCTTTGCTCGAGGACATGAGCTCCAGCATCAAGCTGCTGCGCCTGGGCATATCCTTGTGCTCGATTGGCTGCGCCTTGCTGCTGCTGCCGCTCGCCTACACGCTGACCACTCATTTCGGTTGGGCCATTGGCTGGGAGCTTCGTTTCTCCATCATGATTGGCCTGGTGGTCTCCGTCGGAGCCCACTTCGTTCTCGGCGAACTCGTGCCGCGAGCCTTGGCTCTGCAGTATCCGGTACAGTCCATTCGCGTGGCCCTGCCTCTGGTGATCATCTTTCGCTTCGTGGTGCGTCCCGTTTCGGCCGTTTTGAATGGCGTGTCCAGTCTGATTCTGAGGGCGCTGAGGCTCGATCCCAGCATGGACTTCAATTTGCTCTACGTGCAGGCCCAGATCCGATCCATCGTGGATGAGGGCATCGAGCTGCCGGCTTTCGCGGAAAGCATCGTCAGCAACGCTCTGGAGCTGGGGAAACGCGTGGCTCACGATATAATGATCCCGCGCAACCAGCTGCAGTACATCGACTTGGAAGATACCATCGACGAAAATCTGGAGCTGGCCCGCAAGACCGGCCATACGCGTTTCCCCCTTTGCGAAGGAGATCTGGATCACTGCGTCGGCATCATTCACGTGAAGGACGTCTTCCGCAGCGGGAAAAATGGCGGCCAGATCGACTGGCGTCGGTTGATGCGGCCTATGCTGCGCTTTTCCATGGACGAACCGCTCGAACGCGTGCTGCAGCGTTTTCTGAAAACCCGCAAGCATTTCGGCCTCTTGACCGACGAGTTCGGAGGCACCGTGGGGGCGGTCACCTTGGAGGATGTGCTGGAGGAGCTGGTCGGAGAGATCCAGGACGAGTTCGACCGCGAGGAGGCTCTCGTCAGCGAGATCGAAGGCGGGGTCTACCTCGTCGACGGACTGACGCCGCTGCACGACCTGTCCGAGGAAATCGGAGTGGACCTGCAGGCGGACGAGGTGTCGACCTTTGGCGGCTACCTGACCTACGAGCTTGGCCGCATGCCCGCTATGGGCGAGGAGCTGCGCATCAAGGGGCTGGAAATCGTGATCACGGCGGTCGATGAACGCCGGGTATTGAGCGCCCAGTTGCGCGTGGTGAAGGACAAGGAAGAGGAGGAGACGGAGTCTCCGGCGGAAAGCTGAGCCGCTGCCGCCTCAGCGAAACGACGCCCGGCGCAGGCGATCGTTTATGGCAAGTCCGAGCCCGAGCTCCGGGGCCTCTTCGGCGACGATTTGGCGAAAACCGAGCTCGTCTAGCTCACGCAGCTTGGCGTAGAGATGGGCCGCGATGTCGGATAGTTTTCCGCTTTCACTCAGCCAGAAGACGTTCGCTCCCACTGCTTGGGATGGCTTGGAGATGAGCAAAGCCGCCTGATCATCGGCCAGGGCGTCGAGGTCCTGCGGAGAAAGCCCGCCGCGTAGCTCGAGAGGAGTACGGGGGCTGTAGTGCTTGGGCAGGGCCCCGGGGGCGAGGTGCTGCACGCTCTCGTCCGCATCGTCGCTCGGCTCGGGCTTGTCGATGGAGCGCCCCAGTTCGATTTCAATGTCTTCCACCGGCAAGGCTCCGTAGCGAAGCACTCGGGGCAGCGATTCGTCGCGCAGATCCACAATGGTCGACTCGACGCCGAAGGCGCACGGACCGCCGTCGAGGATGAAGCTGATGCGCGAGCCCAAGCTGGCCTCCACGTGCTGGGCGGTGGTGGGGCTGATGTAGGCGAACGGGTTGGCGCTCGGAGCGGCGATGGGAAAGTCGCATTGCTCCACCAGGCGATGGAAGTCAGGGTGCGCGGAGCAGCGAACGGCCACCGAGCCGAGTCCGGCGGTGACGATGTCGGGCACCTTGGCCTTTTTGGGGAGGACATAGGTCAGCGGGCCGGGCCAAAACCGTTTCGCCAGGCGACGAGCGAGGGGATTGACCTCGCAGATGTCATCGAGGGCGTCGATGCCTGATACGTGGCAGATCAACGGATCGTTGGTCGGGCGCTGCTTGACCTCGAAGATCTTGGCGCAAGCCTCTGGATCGAGGGCGTTGGCCGCCAGACCGTAGACCGTTTCGGTGGGGACGCCAACAAGGCCGCCAAAAAGCAAAAACTTGCGCAGTTCACGCAAGTTTTCCTCGTTAGGTTGGAGAATTTTAGCCATGGCCGAAGGGAAGCGGGCCAACCTGGTCCCGCGGGGAGTTGCCGTGATGAACGGGCAACTACATCATCAGACGCAGATTGCGGGCGCGCTTGATGGCCTTCTTGATCTTGCGTTGCTGCTTGGCGTTGATGCGGTTGACCTTGGAAGGAAGGATTTTACCGGTTTCAGTCACGTAGCGTGCAAGGATATGAGCGTGGTGAAAGTCCAGCTCTTGTGGCGTGAGGCTCTGTGATTTTGCTTCTGTGCTCATAATGGAACGGCGAAACCTAGAGTCGGAAGGTCCCGTGTCAATAGCGGAAAGAGGTAAAATCCAACGGATTCGATTTTGGGCGAAGCAAATCCTTTACACTCCGGATCGCATTAGCCAGAAAACAGGCACGCTGCCGGTTCCGCCGGCCAGTCCAACGCTGGGGTCATAGTTCAACGGATAGAACAAGGGTTTCCTAAACCTTAGATCTGGGTTCGATTCCCGGTGGCCCTACCATGATAATCAACGACTTAAGTTTGGTTGAGGGCTTTTCTCGCCAGCTATTTGCCAAACGGGATTGCCTTCTATAATAGAGCGGTATCAAATCGCATATGGCTGAATCAGGTACCGGCTTTCTAGAAAAATGGGAGTATCCGAAGAAGTCGGGCATCTTCATTAGGCCCGTCATCTATTCGAAGGTCTACAAGGGTAAGGATACCCTCTACACGAGTTATCAGGTAGAGGTGCCAGCTGACGTCACGGGAACCGTTCGAAAGAGAAAACGCTGCAAGGACAAGGCCAAGGCAGAGGACTACGCCGCGAAGGAGCATCGAGGTTCTCGGAAGAATGGAGAGGTCTATTTCAATGCTACGGAGAGCGAGAGGCTAGAGTTTGGAATCTGCCTGCCGAAGCTTCGCAAGAAAGGGATCAGCCTGAAGGAGGCCGTTGATTTCGCCCTCGTTCACCTGAGGCCTGAGGGTGGCGATAAAACCCTCAAGGAGGTTGTTGATGAATTGAACGCCTCAAGGAAGAAGCGTTTCGAGAGAGGGAATCTGCGAAAGACCTCCTATGACGATTTCGCATGGAAGTCTAACCGACTTGCCGATTCTTTCCCAGACCTGCCTATCAATAGGCTTACCAAGGAGAATATCGTTGATTGGATCGAAGACGTTGGAGGTTCTCCTCGGACCAACAAGAACTTTCTTACCGCCGTCGCGCAACTCCTCAAGTACGCTGTTCAGAGTCGGTACATCGTAGTTTCGCCGGTTGATTACATGACTGACGAAGAGAGAAAAGCCCTTTGCGCCGACAACGATGACGATAAGGAACCCTCTATCCTCAGCATCTCTGAAGCTGAGAGGCTATTGAACGCCGCGGTAGAACATCCGGAACTCAACATGCTGGGATCCGTTGTGTTGGGGCTGTTCTGCGGTATCCGAACTTCCGAGCTGAAACTTCTGACTTGGACAAGCGTTCGTGATGACGAACCGAACCCTTATGTCACGATCGCCTCCTCAATCGCGAAGAAGCGCCGAATCCGAAACGTTGATATCCCTAAGAACGCCCTCGAGTGGCTTAGCCTTTGTGACCGGCAGCACGATAGGGTCGCATACTCTCCGATAAATGACGACTTTCACAGGCGTTTCCGTACCCTGCGGATACACGCGGGATTCGGAAAAAGCGTCGAAGGTAGATGGAAGTCGACCTGGGGAAACAACGCGATGCGACATAGCTTTGGAACGTACCATTTCGCTAAGCATGGTGACTCAATGGAGACGTCTCGCCTGATGGGCCACAAGGGTAACGATGAGGTTCTGTTCTCCAATTATCGAGCGCTTGCGAAGAGAGAAGACGGCGTAAGGTTCTTCCAAATTAAACCCTCTCCCACTCAAGCCAAGGTAGTGAGCTTCGCCTGATGGATAACGAAGACAAAGAGCTCTTGCGGTCGATCTCGATCAGCATGTTGAGAATTGAGAACGCATTGGATGCGATCCTTATGATGATGGCTTCAAAGTCCCAAGAAGACTCTTACGTGAAGATTTCTCAAAAGGGTTACTCTTCGTTTTGCGGGCATCTGAAAGCCGCGTCTTTCGCTAGAGGTTTTCAAATGGCTGAAGAGCAGGAGCTCTTGCTTCAAGAGTACGAAAGGCTCCCGGAAAAAGTGGATATGACCGGTGACTTTTGGGATGGTGCTGACAGGGAGCCCAATGAGGAACGCACGTTCGGCGATTTTGTGAAACAGCTATCCGTCAAATATGGGTTTCCGAAGGGTAATCGAAACCTGAATACAAAGGTTCGCAAAATCATATTGGAAGCAAGTCTAAGTGGAGAACTGAAGACGACTGGTCAAATAGTGAAGTATCTGAAAACTGAAGGATTTCGAGAGGCTAACCGAGTGATTCTAGACCGGTATTCCGCGAATCTTATTTATATGCATTTTTATAAGTCCGGAGCCCTTGACAAAGGAATTTCATGACCGCTTTCGAATACACCGGCTTGGGGGATCCGCAGCTTTCGATCTGGCCAAGAAATGAACTTGGAAGTTTCGGTTTGAGGGGCTGGTTGATCGAGTTTCTTTCGGTTTGGTGGAGTCCGGAGACCAGCTGGTTACGAAAATTGGCTACTAGCGAATCATTATATTGTCTGCCTATGAAAAAACCAAAGGCAGATGTGAAAAATGGTTCCTGTTGTGATTCCAAGTGCGGGGGGATTTGTAGCTTCCTCAAAGGTATCCTTGGTCGACTGGACAGGCTAATCTACACCCTCGAGTGCCTTCTACAGTTTAAGGACTATATGACGCATTCCGCCGCCGCAAAATATGTCTGCCTTAGTGAGCGCCAGCTTCACGAGTACAAGGATGCTGAGAAGATTTCTTTTGCGCGGCTTGGTCGGAAGATTGTCTACCGTAAGAAGGATTTGGATACATTTATAAATGAAAGACTCAACCGATCTGAATAGCGTTAGGGAGACAGTTGCGAAAGACGAAGCTGGTAGTGAAACGGTTTTGAAGTCGCGCAAACTGAGAAAAAGCCCAGCTGCTAGGAAAGCTGAGACATGGAGGTCAAAGGCTCGACTCGATCAACTGACTGAAGAGATGTCTCGTTTCGTAGGAGATAGTCCTGGGGCAAAGGGGCATGCTTACAGTGAGGAGTATATTAAAACCGTTCTTGATGTTGCCAAAGCATCGACTGACTTTCTCAACAAGCTTGAACTCAGTGACCCTGAAGCTCTAAACGCAGCTATTGAGCTGGAGTCTGAATGGCCGGTTGTATTATCTGTCTTTGATCCGCCTAAGAGCCCTATCAAGTTGGAGTCAGGCAAGGAGGCATCTTTCCCGGACGGATTGCTTTCTAGGCTCAAGAGGAACGATATTGGAGGAAAAAAAAAGGATCATCCCTTAACCAAGTTCATCAACAATTTGGACTTGAGCAAAATACTATCTAAGAGCGATTCCCCCGATGTCGGAGGTAAAAAATGGAGAAGCATATCGGATGGGCTTTGGGCGGAGATTCAGGCCTTGCCAGAGCTTCCGAAGAGCAAAGACGCCAAGGATTATGCGAGGGTGTTCACTCGATATGTTTTTGAGGTGATGCCGAATTTTCATGAGTCTGATCATCCGTTGAAGAAGGCTGCTGAGAATAAAGCTAAAAAGGCACTCGCTGATGATCTTAAAAAAAAGAGCGATCGCTTGGATGAGCGAGAGAGGCAGGCTGAATTTTCCGATAACCCAGAGAAGGAGAGATTTCGAGTCGCCAATAAAAGGACAGAGATCGAATCAAGTTCGACAGTCCCTGGAAAGAATCACTGGAGGAGAGGCTTGGAAGCCCTAATCTATGGTCACATCAAACCCAAATTGAAGCCGTAGCACTGTTATTTTCTTGGATTCTTGCCGAGCTGGCTAAGTTTTTTGGGGAGTGAATCCACTCCTCCAAAAACGATTGGTCCGTTTCTAGGGAGCGGAATGCACCTAGTTTGTTCACCTCATTTCGTGCTATTTAGTGGTGTATGGCACGAAACACCGACACAAACAAACAATTGCCCAAAGGGCCTCTATTCGAACAGGACATTAGATCCAATCCACCTGCGAACCTATCTGTTGTAGAGTTCGCCCGCTACATCGGAATATGCGAGAAATCTGCTCGTGAAGCAATCGCTCGGCACGATGTAAGACATGCCCGCATTGGTCGCCGCATCATCATCCGCAAAATCGATGCAGATGCCTACCTTGAATCTCTCGTTTGTGTTTAGTCATGAACTACGAGATCAAATTGCTGCCGGCCTTCTTAGGTTTGAGTGGCTCAAGAGTCGGATCGACTGGAATGCGCCGCCTCAGGCGTTTTGCGTTCTCGATCGATGGAAGTCACTACCTCGGACTCGAAGTGGACCTAGGCTTCGCTGTCCGCTTGAAAAAGTAAAGAGCCCGCAGCTAGACGCCTAGCGTGCGGACTCGGAAAGTTTGTGCGACTTTCCGTATGCAAAGCGTTTGGCGTTTGGTGTCAAGGAGTACCCAAATGAACGTATTTAAAAGGTGGTTACGAAATTGCCGCTCTTTCATCACTGAGCGGAAACCTGCAAAGCCAAGGAGCGATGCAAGAAAGCCAGAGAGTACCAGCGATTCTGATTGGCAGATGCTGCTTGAAGCTAACGAGCGTCTTCTGAAGCGAAGAGCGGAGATCCAGGCGAAGCGAGAGAGGGAGGTGAAAGCTCATGCTGAGTGGCTGAAGCGACCGAACTCAAATTGCTACCCTATCCAAGAGCGAAAGGTAAACCCGATCAAGCAACGCGCCGGAGTTGGCCCGAAGCGCATGGGAAGGATGTCGGAAGATGGCTGGTGATTGGATAAAGATTGAGCATGCGACTTCGGACAAGCCCGAGGTATTCGAGATGGCAGGTATTCTGAACATCGATCCGGATGCCGTAGTTGGGAAGCTGTTACGGGTGTGGGTCTGGTTCGATCAACACACTGAAGAAGGTAACGCTCCGGTAACGGTCTCGGCGTTACTAGATCGTTTGTCTGGCGTGAACGGTTTCGTTAGCGCGATGGCCAAGGTCGGATGGATCGAAACTGACAGCGAAAGAGTCCGTTTGCCTCACTTCGATCGTCACAATGGGCAAACTGCTAAGCGACGGGCACTTAACGCAAGAAGAGTGGCCAAGCATAAGCAAAAAGGTAACGCGAACGGTAACGTTGCCAGCGTTACTTCTGCGTTACCTAGAGAAGAGAAGAGAAGAGAAGATAAAGAGAGAGGTGCGAAAACGAACAATCGGACCTCAAGTAGATCGAATGATAGCCCACAAAAGGCGAACAAGGCGCGTCCTAATTCGCAGGATGAAGTAGAGTCGTTCTGCGAAGACAATGGTCTCAAGCGGTCAGATGGTGAGTACATGTTCAATCATTGGGAGGGGAACGGGTATCGGAACAATGGCGTTCCCATCAAGTGCTGGAAATCTGTAATCCGCAGTTGGAGGACGGGAGGCTTTTTCCCAAGCCAGAAGGCCAACGGAGCTGCTCCGCGACTGACTTTCAATGAGGAGGCCGAGCAGCGAAAGCGAGAACGTGAGAAACTAGAACTCACTAGCGAATTCGAGAAAGCGGGGCCTAGACGATGAGCGAGAGTGGAAACAAGGTGCTTCGCTGGCTTGGCGCTGAGCAGTCCGATGTCGCTGAAACTCAAGTGCTGCGAATGGTCGTCTCACACCCTGACGGTCATGCCAATTTCGAGACTCTACATACGCTCGGGATCAGGCGCGAACATTTCGCCAACCCACACGCGAGGGTCGTATTTGAAGCCGCTCGCAGGGTTCATGAGGAAAAGAGAGTCGTATCTCTGGAAACGGTTTTCGCCGCGGCTGGAGCAATGGACAGCAAGGAGCTATGCGATTGGATGCTGGATTTGATGGATGGCGATTCCCCTTCTTCAGAGTACCTTGATTCAGTCGCAGCTCATCTGATCGACCTGAGAAGCCAAAGACGCGTCAAGGAGATCCAGTCGAAGATTGACGAAGCGAACGAGTCAGAGGCGACCTGGGAGGAAAAGAAGTGCAAGCTCGCGGAGTTGAACCATGAACTCTCGGTTTTGACGAAACCCGCGGTAGAAAGGAAGCAGGACCCTTTCGAGATGATCGGTGAGGAATTCGAGGCCCGGGATAAAGGCGAGAAGCCCAAAGATTCCAAGCCGATCTACACTGGAATGTCCGAGTTCGACAAATGGCTGAGGCCGATCGATCTAAGCACAGCGGATTACTACACGATCATTTTCGGCGTAAGCGGAAATGGTAAGAGCTCGATTGGACATCAGATGTTTGGCGAGTCATTGAGGCGTGGATACAGGTGCGCCGCTTTCCTTGGAGAGGTCACGGCTGATCAGATGATCAAGGCCATGGCTTCGCAAGTCGCCCGGCTGGATTTGCTTAACTATGAAATGGAGCTGAAACCGAGGCAGGATCGATTCAAGCGTAACCTGAAGGGGTTGAAGGATCTTTGGCAGGAAAGGATGTTCATCTATGACGACAATTTCGTCATCGAAGAGATTGTCAGAAGGTGCCGCTCTATCGCGAAGAACGTTGGTAAGCTGGATATGGTGCTGGTCGACCATTTGCACCAATTAAAGACCCTTCAGAAATTCCCGGACGAGCGCGTTCGCTACAACTACATGTCCAGCCTCTTCAAGCCTCTAGCCATGGAGCTGAGATGTCCTGTTATCGTCATAGCGCAGCCAAGTCGCGGACTGAAAAGCGAGAACAGGAAACCGAGAGTCAGTGATTTGAAGGAGACGGGCAATCTGGAGGACGATGCTGATCGCATATGGGGAATCTACATTCCCGAAAAGGACAGCAACGGGGTTGAGCAATTCGAATCGCTGGATCCGGAAGGGATTATCTACCAGCTCAAATTCAAGAAGGGCCACCAAGGATCGGCTCGCGTCAAGTTTCATAAGCGATTCACGCTTTTCGAAGACTGGAAACAGGAGCGGCAAGAGGAAGGGAGGCTATTGTGATGTATTGGGAAAATGGATTCGATGAATCTCCGTTGAGCTCTCTTTGGAAGCCCATAGACGTGAACGATTCAGAGATTTCGATTGTATCGACCTGCCTGGTCGATCCCCGCTTCGCGAAGCAGGTCCTGATCGATGAGAATATTAACGAATCCTGTTTTGAGAGCCGTGATGCTAGAATAGCCGCCACAGCAATTCGCAGTCTTCACGCCTCTGGTTTGGAGGTTTGCTATCAGTCATTCTTCGACCAGATGGAACGACAGGGTGTGAAAATTGAAGAAGCTTCCGAAATTCTGACGGAATTGATGGCGGTCGGAGATGAGTACACTGAAGAGGGATGCTTCGAGATATCGCTTGTGCGAGGGTTGAAGCATTTGAGACTGCGTAAGAGCATTGTGGATACGAATAAGCCTGATGTGACGGGTGAGAAGAAATAACTAAAAAAGGATTTATACCATGTCAAAAACGAGAGAGCAGAATGGTCAGCCCGCCGAATCCGAGAGCGAGGATTCTTTGGTCGGGTATCTTGAAAAACGTAATAAGAACCGGTTTGGAGGTATCCCGGTAGAGAAAGGGCAGTTGTATCCCCTCAAGAAATACATCGATCGAAAAGAAGAAGAGAAGTTCGATCCAGATACTTACCTCGCAAAGAAGTCGGGATTCGATCCCTCACAGCCATTCACGATCGAAAAAGAATCTCAACCCTTCGACCCCTTCGCCCAGGGATTGGCGATAGAGGACCGCTCATCGAATACCGGATTCGATCCCGACGCCTACCTTTCCAGCAAGAAGCCTGAGACCGGCACCTTCGAAGGGCTAGCCGGTTCGCTCAACCGCGGAGCCCTGCAGGCCGAGGAGGGCTTGAGAGCCGCCGCCATCGAGTCTGACCTAGGCAGCTTCAGAGGCGACGACATCCCCCGACTGACCGCCGAACGCGAGCAGCTAGAGGCGATCGATCAGGCCCCGCTATCATGGGAGGACCGCTTCCGCCAGAAGGTGGAGCTCGCTAGAGCTAAGACCCTCGAGAACGCCGCCATCCGAGGGCAGGAGCGAGCGGGCCGGAACATCGACACCCAGGCCAGCCGCATCGCCGAGATACAGGACCTCAAGGCCAAGACCGCCATGACGCAGGCCTATCGCGACTACGTCGAGGGAGAGGACTGGTTCGCCGCCTTCAAGCGGAACCCGATCGAGGTTTCCGCCAACCTGATGCTAGAGAGTCTTGTGGGCTCTTCGCCGACCCTTGCCGCCACCATCCCCGCCTCGCTGGCCGGTCCTGTAGGCACCGCGGCCGCAGCCGGCATAGGAGGAGGCATGCAGGAACGCTCCGCTCTGATGCTGGAGCTCCTGCAGAAGGACTATCAGGTCGATCTTTCAGACCCGCAGCAGCTCAAGGACGCCTTCACCAACCCCGAGATCATGGCCGACGTGACCAGCCGAGCCAGCCAGGGCGGGGCCATCGTGGGAGCCGCCGAAGGCCTCAGCGGAGGCGTAGCGGGCAAACTGGTGCCGGGAGCCGGTTCGGGAGTGAAACGACTCGTGGGAGGCGTCGCAGCCGATCAGGCCGCCCAAGCCGCCATCGAGGGCGGAGGAGAGGCCACCAAGCAGCTTGTCGTCAACGACGAGATCGACGGCAGGGAGGTCTTTTCCGAAGTGGTAGGAGGCAGAGCCGCCGATTCGGTCGAAACCGCCCTCAACGTGTCGCAGAGAGTGCCAGACGAGCGCAGACGCGCCAAGATCGAACAGCTCAGGCAGGAGAACGACCAGCGGATCGGAGAGAAGCCGAGCGCCGTTCGCGACAACGCGCCGCGAGAGCTGGAATTCGTCGACGGCAGCAAAGGAACCTTCACGCCAGCCGATCCCGACGCGGACCCCTTCGAATCCAGTCTATCGCCCGAGGCCAGGCAGCGCGTCGACGAGGACAGGAAGCTCAGAAACGAGAAGCGACTCGTTCAGGAGTACGGACTTTCCCCGGAGGAGCTGGAACGCACGACCGAGGACGCGAAGGCCCGCTACCTCTCGATGACGCCCGAGGAGGTGAAGATAGAGCGCGACCTGCAGGCGAAGCGCGTCGAGGAGAACCGCCAGGCGGAACAGGCCAGACTAGAGGCCCAGATCGAGCAGGACCGACGCCGCAAGCTCGAGCAGAAGGAACGGATCCGACAGGAAAGAGCGGAGATCAAACGACTCGAATCCGAGGGCGTGAACGCCGACGGGCAGCTCGACTACGAGCTTCTCGACGACGACCGGCTTTCCACCCTGGCCAATCAGGACGACGAGCAGGCCCAGCGCGAGATCATGCGACGCGAGGACGAACGCGCCTACAACCGCGAGCCCGGAGACGAGATCCAAAGACGAGTCGCCAAGGCGGGCAAGCTGCTATCCCCTCGCAAGGCTCAGGAGCTTTTCAACGATCCGCTGGTAGGCGAGCTGCAGCGACTGCAGAAGGCCCGCCCCGGACTCTTCAGCGACTCAGGCCGACCGCTCGGAACGATGCTCGACATCCTCAAGAACGACGACGGATTCACCCAGCTATCGGACGAGATCGGACTCATCGACGCCCTGGAGGAAAGCATCGGAGGCCGCGAGATGTTCCCAGACGCCAGCGACGACGTTCCGTTCTCCGCAAGCCCGCAAGGCGACCCGATGCCCGACCTTCAGCGAGCCGCCCGTCAGTTCGCCAGCGAGGGAGGCAGCCAGATCCAGTTTCAAGAAGCTCAAGCCCAGGGGAATGATCAAGCAGCAGTCGCCAACGAAGCGAGGAGATTAGGGCTTGAGCTTCGCTTCTTCCGAAGGACCGACGGACAGAGAAGCCCAGTAAACGGCTTCTACGACCCGCAGTCGGGCCGCGTTTGGATAGAGCAGGGAGCCAACCGCGAGACCGCCTATCAGGCCATCCTCGACCACGAATGGACCCACGCCCTGGAGCGAACCGATCCGGAATCGTATCGCCGCCTCGTCGACTACTTCCAGCAGTCCGCCCCGAAGGCCTCCGAAGCCGCCTGGCTGCAGTATCGGGAGGACGCCCGCCGCGGAGGAGCCCCGGCCAGCAAAAGCCTGAGAGAGAGCGAGGGAACGGCCAAGCTCGCGGAGTTGGTGAGCTCGTCGGCCAGAGGCTTCAAGGACGACGCCTATTGGACCGATTTGGCGATTTCTCAACCGACCCTAATAGATCGCATCATCGACGCCGTGAATCGCGTTCTGAAGCGCGTAAGCAATCGCGTTCAGGACAAGCGGATCAACTCCGAGCTAGCGAAGGCGACACTGGCTTTCCGCAGGACGCTTGAGAGGGCGAAGGCCAATGCCGCAGAACGTAGCCAGAATGCGAATACGGGTGATGTTCAGTTCGCCGCAGCCTACCACGGAAGCCCGCACCGCTTCGACAGATTCACGACGGCGAAGATCGGTACCGGAGAAGGTATGCAGTCTTATGGATGGGGGATGTATTTCGCAGGGAATAAAGAAGTTGCCGAGTACTACAAAAAAGCTCTCACCGAAGGCAGGGGACTAAGAGCTAGAGACGTCGCCGCCAGATTGCTCGAATCGCTTCCTGATACCATGAGCCTTCAAGAAAAGGAGCAGTCTGTTATCGAAGAGCTTGAGAGACGCCGCGACAGATCGACCAACCCAGAGTTTATCGAACGAATGAACTCCGCTATCGAGGCTACCCGTAACGGACTTACGGGAGCGTTCTACACAGTCGATCTCAAGCCATCAGAAGACGAGTATTTGCTTTGGGATAAGCAAATGACCGAACAGAGTGACAAGGTTAGAGAAGCCCTTTCAATAGACACTGATACGTTTTCCGTCGAGCCGGATGGAAGGCAATGGAAGGTTGTCAACGACCGTACTGGGGAAATTGTATCCAAAGGTTGGAACAATAAGAACACAGCGAACCGCATGGCTTCGATGGGAGTATCTCAAAAAGGCGAAGCCTATTATGCGACACTAGCTGCTAAGCTTGGCAACGAGCAGAGATTAGGAATAAACCGAGCCAAAGAAGCTGCATCCAAGTATCTCAGGTCTTTAGGAATTCGCGGCATCAAATTTCTCGATCAGGGAAGCCGCCAAGATGGCGAAGGCTCCTACAACTACGTCATCTTCGACGATGCGGACGTAGAGATAACCGACATCCGCTTTTCCCGTTCCTCCGACCGTATTCAAGAACTGAGGACACGGCTAGACGACCTGACCCGCCAGATAGAGGAGCTCGAGGCCAAGGGCGACGCGATGACCTACCGCGACACCGCCAAGCTCCGAAATCTGCTAGGCCAACGCTCCGAGGCGCGAGTCGAGCTGATAGACGCCGAACGCTTCAACGACACCGACGAGACGACCGACGCGCCTACCAACGAGCAGGAGACGATCGACCTCATCACCGACCCGGCGATCATCCGCACCGGAACCGCCACGCTCGAGAAGGAGCCAAGCGGCAAGTCGATCCTGAAGGACATCTACAAGGTCGCCTGGAAGGGATGGAGACGCTTCACCGAGCTGAACGAGGATCCGAAATGGCAGCGCTTCAAGGAGCAGATCGCCGATCTGGAACGTTCGGGCGAGATCATCCGCGAGGAGGTGAATCGAAATATCGAATACATCCTCGATCCGGTCAACCGAGGCCGCGAGGACGTGGGAGCGGATCTGCAGAAGGACTACCAGATCATCAGCAAACGGCTTCAGCAGGCCATGAACGCGGGCAAGTCCACCGCCGACCTTCAGAAGAAGGTTACGGACGCCTACAACCGCATGATCGAGGCCCCGTATCGGCTCTTCCGCCAGCTTGTGATCTTCCAGGACCTCAAGGTCCGCGCCGCCATGGTCAACCCCACCACCGGCAAGCCGCTCGCCCTGCCTAACAAGCTCACCCCGGAGCAGGTGGAGAAGCAGCTCGCGGCATTGGTGAAGAAGCTCAGAAACCACAAGGACCGGGCCAACGTTCAGGAGGCCATGCGACGCCACTACGACGCCATGGAGAAGGACCGCCAGCTTCTCGAGTCGTTCGGCTACGAGATCCCGCCTGACCAGAACAATCCCTACTACTATCCGCACAAGGTCATCGAGTACGAGATGAGCCGACTTCCCCAGCCGAAGTTTCTCAGCGACAAGCCGTTTCGCGGCTACCTGCAGGAGCTCACCGGCAGCGATAAGGACATCGACAGCGACTACCTTCAGGCGGTCTACTCCCACATGTACGAGGTGCGCCTGCACAATCAGCAGCAGCGGACCTTCGAGGAGGGCGTGAAGCCCTACGACATCGCCGACAAGGTGCTCAAGCAGGCGCAGGAGCGGGAGGACCGCGAGGCCGCGATGCAGAAGCGGAAGGCGCGCAAGTTCAACCGCAACATGATCCGCGAGGAGAACCTGCCCGAGGGCTACGTGAAGCACGCCCTGGACATCAACACGCCCATGCGGCTCGCCGACGTGATCGACCGCGAGGCTTTAGCCAAGGAGCTAGGGGTTCAGATCAGCAGCGAGCAGCCTCTGATGCGACAGCTCTTCCAGATGGGCGTAGACGCGAAGCTCACCCCGGAAATGCTCAGCCGCGCTCTTGTGGCCAGTCCGAAGCGTATCGTCGTGATCCCCAAGGAGCTCAGCCAGCAGATCAGGACCATGATCAGACAGCAGGACGCCCCGGAAAGCTTCGTCGGAAGGACCGCCAAGTCCTTCAACAGGTTCTGGAAGTTCACCAAGCTCTTTCTCCCCTGGAACTATATCCGCTACGAGTACGGCAACACTCTGACCGACCTCGAGAAGCTGCTCAGCGGAGACCCGCGCGTCTATCAGTTGCTAGGCCAAGCCCATCGCGAGGTTGTCGAATTCATGAAGACCGGAAAGGGAGGCGTCAACGTGCGTCAGGCCTTCAGGAACGGAGTCTTCGATACCGTCACCCAGCAGGAGATCGAGGCTCTGCCCAAGCTGAAGGCCTTCGAGAACTTCACCCCGTCGGGCGAACAATGGAAGGGGCAGCTCGAGGACCTCTGGAAGGGGACGGCCAAGATCAGCCGATATCGCGAGGCCCTCTTCCGCTACGCCAAGTTCCTGAGCGCCGTCGAGGCCTACGAGAACGGAGCCTATCCGAAGTACCAAGGCGCCTACTCGAAGGAGGTTGAGGCCATGACCGACACCTATCAGGGAGCCGGGGACGCCATGTATCGCAAGGCCGGAAAGATCAGCCGCGAGACCTTCGGCGACTACGGGGCGATAGGCTACAACGGAAACCAGCTACGCCAGCACATGATCCCGTTCTACTCGTGGATCGAGATCAACTTCCGCTACCATCGGAACATCCTCAGAAACTACCGCGATCTGATGCAGAACGGGCGTTTCGAGGACGCCAAGGGGGTAAGATACCATGGGGCCGCGATGGCCGCAGGATTCGCCGCTCGGCTTCTTCTGCCCTATCTGGCAATCCAGATGTGGAACAACTCCGACGAGCGCGAGGAGCTGGAGAAGACGCTCAGCGAGCACGACCGCCGACGCCTTCATATCGTTCTCGGAAAGGACGACGAGGGGAAGACCATCGTGGTCTACGCCCCGACCGCTCTCGGCGACATCGCCGAATGGTTCGGAGGCAACGACATGGCCCGCATCGCCGGCGAGATGTACCGCGGCGAGATCGATTTCGCCCAGGGGCTTGAAAGCTGGATGAAGGGCAGACCGGGAGATCTCGGAAACAAGGTGCTCCAATCAGTCGGTCCTGTATTGAAAATCCCATACACGTACCTGTCCAAGCAGTACTCGTTTCCGGATGCGTTTGATCAGCGATCGATTCCCGAGTATGAGATTCTTCCGGTCATCATCGGTCAGGCTTCTGATCAGTTCGCCGTGGACTTGATTCGCCGCATTGTTGATGAGGACTATTACCCGATCAAGGATCTGGGAGACTGGGCTCAGCAGCTCATTCTTCAGCGTCGCAAGCGCGATCCTGAGCAATGGGCCTACTACTCGATTAGGGACAAAGCCAACGACTTCATGTCGAAGCATGGGAAGTCGTTCGACCCCGGAGTCAACAACAGCGAAGACGCCCAGCTTCTGCGATCGTTTCGCAAGGCGATCTACGATGGGGACGTTCGCCTCGCTTCAAAGTTCTACCTGCAGCTTCTCGACCACGGCTACACCTACGAGAGGTTTCAAGCGAGTTTGAGATCGCAGAATCCTCTGTCTTTTGTGCCGAAGCGTGATGGGCTCAGACGCAAGTTCGTCGAAGACCTCACGCCATGGGAAAGGGAACAACTTGATTTGGCTTTTGCCTACTACGCGAAGATAGGCGACGCCCGCGGAAGCGAGAGGTTTCTTTTCCCTTCGAACAGAAAGCTCCAGAGCAGATCAGCGTTCGAACCAGAGCTGGATAGACTGCGGAAAGTAGTCGACCAGCAGCTAGAAAACGACCGAGAGGCGCTAGCGAAGCGGCTTCTGAAACAGTCTCTATAATTCATGACCAACAGAACGAAGGATAACATCGGCCCCCTGTATTTTATGCCAGCACCTAAAGGAAACGAATATTTGAAGCTTCGGAAGAGCAACGGTACCAAGCCGAAGTTTGATGACCCCGAAGAATTTTGGGATAAATGCTGCGAGTATTTCGAATGGGTTGAGGCGAATCCGATCATCGAGAAGCGGTCCATCAAGGTTCGAGACGTGTCAACGGAAGTGGAAGTCAACCTCGTCCGCCCGATGTCGCTTGCCGGCCTGCTTGAGCATATCGGATTGGATGAAGATGGTTTTGAACGGATAGGAAAGATCGACGGATATGCCTACTTCTTCGAGAGAGCAAAGTCCGTTATCTATGTTCAGACATTCGAGGCCGCTGCCGCGGGGCTGATTTCGCCAGAAGATGTGGCCTGGGAAATGTCAAAGGGCGACGAGTATGGCGCAGCGAAAAGCCCAAAGGAGGGAGAGCATGTCGGCTCCTAGAGGAAACGAGTTCTGGAAGTCTCGCAGCAAACACGGGAGAAATTTTCTCTTCGCGACCCCCGAGAAGCTGTGGAATGCGGCTTGCGAGTTCTTCGAGTGGTGCGACGACAACCCGTGGCTGAAGAAGGATTTCAAGGGCAAGGACTGTAAGGAGGTAGATCTGCCTACCCAAAGACCTTACACGCTCTCTGGGCTATGCTTCTATCTGCATTGTTCCGAATCCTATTTCAGGCAGTTCAAAAGCGAGCAGACAGGGAAGGATCATTCTGAAGGTTTTCTGACGGTCATTGAGGATATCGAGGCAGTGATTTACACCCAGAAGTTCGAGGGAGCCGTGGTAGGCGCGTTCAATGCGAATATCATCGCGAGAGAGCTAGGTCTAGCGGACAACCAGAACATCAAGCACGACGTCAGCGAGGAGCTCGCCACGCGACTAGCCAACGCCCGCAAGCGGCTTTCTAAACCAGAGGAGACCGACTCCCTATGAAACCAAGTGTCGACGCTTGAACTTGGTTTCGTATCAATCCCGTCTTTGGAGTGCCCAAGAAGAGCAAAAAGGACTTAATCAGGCTGATCGATTGGCCCAGTGACGAAAAGCTTCAAGCGATGCTCGAGGAGGAAGTCCCAAGCTCAATCGCTCGGAGAATTAGCGTAAAAACGAAAGACCTGCTAGCCTATTGCAGGAAATGCCGGATTCGAGTGCCTGAAGAGGAGTACTACTTCAAGCTCGATAGGCTGCT
Source organism: Pelagicoccus sp. SDUM812003 (assembly GCF_031127815.1). Classification (NCBI taxonomy): domain Bacteria; kingdom Pseudomonadati; phylum Verrucomicrobiota; class Opitutia; order Puniceicoccales; family Pelagicoccaceae; genus Pelagicoccus; species Pelagicoccus sp. SDUM812003. The sequence goes on from NZ_JARXHY010000004.1 coordinate 120,781, forward strand.
CGCTTCTTCTGCTGATAGGAGGATTGTCAGAAAGCCCAGAAAGACGCTTCAATGGCCTTTGCCTGCTCCATCTATTGCAGACTGGCAGGAGGATCTCATAGAGCTTTCAAGGTACTGTAAGGCAGGGGATGTCTACCGGGTCGAAGATTGGATATCCTTGGGATTGCCCATCCAGTACTTCAGGCGCGATGAGGAACTCGTCCGCGAGCTTCGTAAGTCTCCCCTTGTTTATGCGCTTGAGTCAGGCCACTATTCAGTCTGCGAGCTGCTCCTGTTGAACGGATTCGACCCGATGGCAGATGAGACATTTCACGCGAACAGACTGTTCGAATCCAGGCGACACGATCTGATCCACCTTCTATTGGATTTCGGTTGGTGGGACGACGATCTGGAGGCTGGCGAGGTTCTTTCGACGTACAACAAGAAGCTGGCTCTCCGACTGTTCTCGATGGGGTGGAATCCTTGTCGAGAAAACCAGCTAGCAGAGTCTCTGAATTGGACGCGAAACTACGCTCCCATCGCTGGGATCGTGAAGGAGCTAGTGAAATTGGATCCCGAGCGAATCCGGCCGCAACTCGACATGGCGTTGGCTGGGGAGATCAGGGATCGGAACCTATCCAAAGCCAGGAGCTTGCTTCACATGGGAGCTCGCAAGAAGTGGAAGGCGGTCGAGATTGAACAGCAGGGTTTTCGTCGAGGCCATCCGCTTTGGGAAGCCATCCACACAGGGAGGGCGAAGTTCTGGAATCTATTCGAGTTAGACTACTCGGATGTCGATCCGGTTTACTTGCTGAAGTTCGCTCTTTCGGAAGGGAATGATGAGGTCTTCGATAGCATGGTAGCTGGTTTCCGGCGCTATGGACAGCTTGACGACATGACCGATCAAGCAGTCCGATTCGAAGTGGAACGAGCCCTGGCCGACTAGTTTATTCCGAACTTGGCGGACGCGCTAGATTTAGGCTCTAGCGCAGTTTCGCTAGGCGACACTCTTCAACTCGTTCGACTGGCGGTTTCGGAGCACCAACGTTATTTCCTTATCTCGGTCGTAAGCCGTTAGCATTTGCTTCAGAGCTATGTTTGCAGCTTCTTCGAAATGGAAACCGCATTCCTTGAGAAGTTGGTCCAGAATATGTTGGTCGTCGTCTGATAGGCTTAAGGTAACTTTGCGTTTTTGTGTCATACAACAGTGGGTTTAATGGGTGGGTTTTGTAGACTATAAACTACAAACATAGAGATTGAGTCAAGCGAGATTGTAGTTTTTAATCTACAAATCATGAGTCTGGACATCGAATCGGTGAAAAAGCGGCTTGGGGAAGTTGTGAAGGAAAAAAGGGAGCTCTGCGGACTCTCTCAAACCAAGCTAGCCGAACTCTCGGGGATTCACAGAACTCATGTGGCGGGCGTAGAAAGCGGAGGTAAAAACCTCACTGTTGAGAGTCTTCTGAGACTCTCTGAATCACTCGGAACACTCCCTTCTAAGCTGCTCAAGGAATCTGGTTGCTAGCTAATGCTCTCCATTCGTTGAGAATTGGATGGATTTAATCTCTTGCTCCCTTTCTTGGAATCTGTTGCCACTCTACCGACTCATTCGAAATCCATGCAACTCCTAGTCCAAAATTGTAACCTAGTAATCGCGGGAGGCTGGAATCCTCACATAGTTTTGCAGCCAAACTGGTTAAGAGAGTTCCTATTTCCTGATGTCGAGGACTTCGAAATCGAATCTTTTGGGATTGGACCCATCATCAATCCGACAGTCAAAGCGGGGAACTACGTTATTTCCTCAAATGGGTCGAGATTGACGATTGGTAATAGAAAAGACCATGTTAATTGGGAAGATGGACTACAGGATGTCGCAACCAAGGTAGCTAACTTTTTGCCCCATACCCCAGTATCTGCGGTAGGATTCAATTACGATGTTGAATTCACAAAAGAAGAAGTTGGGGATCTGAAGTACGAATCGCCATTTGGTCATGCGGTAGATTCTCCTAGTCTAGAGATGCAATTTCATGAATCATTTGATTTAGGAACCGGACAGCTAAATGTTCGACTCATAGTGCACGAGAGTGGGCCTAACCCATTGCTAAAGGTGAACTATCACTACCCGATTAAGAAGATCGCAGGCGTAAAAGCGATTTTAGATGAAGCGTCGGTGTTGGAGCAAAGGAACAAAGCTGAGGAGTTGGCTAGTCGGATTTTAGAAAAATGATGGAGTTTTCAACAAATTCTGAGCGAGACGAAGAGCCAGGAAGTCTCTTTTTCGATTGTCAGGACCCCACAACCTCGAGCGACCTGACCCCGGAGACTTGGGGCCATTTTGTGACAAACAGTAGCGGGAAGTTTCAGAAGGTATCCCCAGAGAAAAACAGGATACCATCAGCCTTGGATGTGGCGGCGTACATCGTAGAACGTCTAGGAGAAATTAGCACTATGAAGCTTCAGAAGCTGGTTTACTATAGCCAAGCATGGAGCCTTGTTTGGGATGAAAGGCCTTTGTTCAAAGAACCCATTGAAGCTTGGGCGAATGGACCAGTAGTTAGAGATTTATACGACTACCATAGGGGGGCGTTTTCGATTGGAAGCATTCAGACCGGAAATCCCAATCGGCTGGACAGCACTGCTCGAGAGACCATCAACGCGGTTTTGGACTTTTATGGAAACAAGTCAGCTCAGTACCTAATTCAACTCTCTCATTCAGAAGAACCCTGGCTGAACGCTCGGAAGGGGCTAAAGGATGGAGAGCGGGGTAGCAGATTGATACCGAACTCGTTCATTGCTGAGTATTATAGTAGCCTCTAGGGGCGATGGCTAAAAAAAAGTCACCCAAAATCAAAAGCGATCCTCTTCCTTCAAAGCAACCTAGAGTCGCTGTGAAAGTCGAAGCAGGCGGGAAGCCTTGCTGGAGTTTCAGTCGGTTGGATTGGGACGGGCCCTTTGGGTGGTCAAAAGCTCCGTTTGAAGAAGTCGTACGCAAACTAGGCAGTACCGAGCAGATGGAGTGGAATGACATCCTCAAAAAGTCGCATCCCATACACATCTCTAAACTGTCGAAAGCGGCTCAAGATAGGCTTCGAGAGCTAAGAAATGAGGATATAGAAGAACTGTTTTCTTTAAGGATAACGGGCCCAAAGAGGATTTTTGGAATTCGAATAGGAGACCTAATTCGAATTATGTGGTGGGATCCCAACCATTTAGTGTGCGTCTCCCACCTTAGACATACTTAGTAAATCCTTCTGGCATAACATCAACCACTCTCGTCGCGTTTAATCGGTTGGCTCTATAAAGTTAGTCTGACTCAGGTCCTCATATATGTCGACCAATCCTCTAGTTCATTGGTGGTGAGATAAGGGATCCTAGGTCGTGTTTTGTGATCCGTTTGTGTGCCTGTAATGCCGGCTTTCGAGCTTGAGGTGTGGTTGGGGGCGTCGGTATGAGATAGTGATGAAATCCAATTCCTCTAGTCTTGTTTGGAGTGCTGTGATCGTGGGGTTGTCAGCAATAGTTTGTACCGTATTATTTATCGAGTACCCGCCAGATGGGCGTTTCGAATTAGAGAAAATAGACAGCCTAAATGCTATGTGGGTTGTGGATAAACAAACGGGACGTGCTCGATTCTACAGAGTTAACCTACAAACCCGAAAAATCGAAATTGTTAGTGAGGTCGATTACCAGTTTAAACCATGAACTCCACTGATATTCTTCAGTCGTTGGGCATTCTTACCGTGTTCTTGACATTTGTAGGAACTGTTTGGATACAGGAGCAACGTAGGAGGCACGACTTGTTGCGTGAGAAACTTGAAGCACTGATAGAACACTTGCACACTATCGCTTGGGCGCCTTTTCAGGTCTCTGTCGAGCTTTCAGATGCCAAGTGGGATTCTGATCCTGATTCGGTGTTGAGCCGAATTCGGATTTTAAACGAGGCAGGGTTTTCGAATTATATCCATTCGGTTAGTCGGTCTATCTCGATCGCTGATGTCTACTTTCACCGATATTCGAGGGATTTGTATGAACTAGCAGATCGTGCTCACGCGCTGCAGAACTATGTGAAGAATGGAGACCTTGATTCTTTCCTCGATACGCTCAAACCCACTATGAACAAGGCGGGTTCTATGCTTGAGGCAATTCACAAGGATTTTGCTTCGATAACCAAATCAACGCACATTCCAAGCGAACTGTAGTCGATCACTATGGATGATAATAGAACAAGATCGATCAATAGCTTCCTGGACACAATCAGTGCTGATCTAGGGAGCCTTTACAAGCCCAAGGCTATTTCTGAAAAGCTAGTGAATGTCGAAAGTTTGGATAAAACCGTCAGCGAAATCCAAAGCTCAGAAACCCTTTCGAGAGCCCAGAAGAGGCTCGCAATGCAAGAGGCTAGACGGCAGGTCAATATCGATTCCGTGGTCGAGAAAAGCCTTGAGGAGATTTCTGAAGAAATTCCGAGTAAGCAGATGGATCCTGATTGGATCGCGAGATTCTTTCAAGAAGCTAAAGATACATCAGATGAGGATGTACAGAGTATTTGGGCAAAGGTTCTCGCTGGTGAATATGAGAACCCTGGGAGTTTCTCGAAGCGCGCTTTGAGTATGGTGAAAGACCTCTCCAAAGAGGAAGCCGAAGAGATCCAGACAGCAGCCTCTAGGGTATGGGAGGTTGAGCTTTCGGACGGCTCTAAAGTGAAGTACCTGAACGTTCTAATCGTAGACAAATGGTCTCTCGGCACAGGGTATGATGAAAGCACCCCATTTGTTGCTGATTACAAGGGCGTTTGTCAGCTCCTACAGGATTGCGGTTTTCTGCACTCGGACGATTTCCAGTTCCATTTCTCGGGAGAAGGCTATCTTGACCCCGAAAAATATCGGCTTGGTGATAGTTCGGCCAAGGCTTTAACCTTCTATGACAAAAGGTTGGTCGCGCGAACGAATCAACCAGGGTTTTTAAAGGACGAGGGACCGACCGTCACTGAAGATGGAAGGCCTAAAAGCAATACCTGGCAGCGGCAGATCTTTTTCGATGCTTGGAGGCTGACAAGAGAGGGTGAGGCTCTTTTGAGGGTTATTAAAGCGAAGCCAGACCTTGCTCTATTCCAGAAGATCTCAGAGGTGCTCGAAGAAAGAGGATTCTCTTATGACACGGTTATTCTGAATGAATCGGACCCTGAAGAAGGCTATGAGAGATCTGGTCATAATGCTTCCGCTTAGGGTTTCTTGAATCCAATTTCTCGCTGTTTTCTTGCCAAACCAGATTCCACTCAAAACAACTCAATTCCCCTAAATAACAGGGGAATAGGCACTTTTGAGGCTCTCCCTAGGCAAAAAAGCGAATTCGATTCCCGGTGGCCCTAGAGTGCGAGGTTGGTGCTTAAACGGGATGGGAATCTCACCCGCGGTGGTCCGGTTCCGCTTTGCGAGGAACTCGTTCGAGTCGCCTCAGCGATAAGGGCTCGAACTTGATTAGCTGCGAGAGTCGCCGCCGGCTCCGCCGTCAACGCCGTCTCCCGGGAGGCCGGCCGTCTTGTCGATGGAAAGTTCTATCAGGACGGGCGTCTCCCATTCCTGCTGTGAGCCTTGCGTTGGCATTTCGTTGGAATTCGTTTCGGTGTGTGAGGCTTTGTCCATAGCGGTTCATACTAGAGGGTCGGTTTCAAATTGCAAATGAAGCGCGGGCTTTTCTTGGTCATCGTTGGCTGGCGGTGACGTCTGGGGATTGTTGTGGAGCGGTTTGCGTTTTAGATGCCTTTTGGAAAGACTTCTCCGTGATATGTTGTCCCGATGGTTGAATGCAGTTTTGTTTGACGATGCTTCTCTGAGCCAGTTTCGAGACCGTTTTCGGCGAAGCGGAGTATGTGTGGTGGACGACTTTCTGTCGCCGGAAATGGCGGACCGGATCAGCGCGTTTGTAGCGCGAGAAGCGGAATACGAAAACCGGTACGGAATTTTGGATACGAAGGGTGGCATCTCCCGGGAGGAGTGGGAATCGAAGGACGATGCCAGCAAGCTCTTCAGTCTCTCGCGCTTTTCGAAGGTGGGGGATCGCTACGCCCTCAGCCCAAACTGGCTTTCCTATTTACGTTTCACGAGCGCTAGCACTCAGCTTGAGCTGGGGAATCTCTGGGCTCGGATCTGTACTGACGATACCGCAGACGCGGTGGTCACGGGGAGTGAATGCCTTCTTGGGGCCTTGAGCGGAAACCAGTTCCTTCGCTATCATACGGACAAGGGCGAGGGCGCCGAACGTTTGTTCTGCACCGTTCTCTATTTGTCGAAAAACTGGCAAGAGCGCGATGGTGGCCACTTGCACATCGATGCCGAGGGTGGCGAGGTGGTGGTAGTCCCGACGTTCAATCGCTGCGTGGTGTTTTTGCCTGGGCTGAGGCACGCAGTTGGCGAGTTTGCGGAGTCTTCCACTGGTAAGACTCGGTACAGCCTTACGACCTGGTACACCTAGCGAAACGCTTCGAGCGCGATGGCGTGCGAGAGGGCTGGATAGATCTTGAACTGAATCGCGTTGTCCCAGTAGCCGTAGTTGTAGTTTCGCTGGTCGGAAAGCGTCTGATCGACAGCCTGCTCGACCTTTTCGAAGTCTATCGCTTCCTGGGCGATTTCGCTCTGTCGGGCGCGCTCGAGGAGCTGGCGGATCTTCGTTTCCTCGGCCCGAGCCGTCGCATGAAACGAAGGGACAAAGGCTCCTTTGCTTGTTCGCAAGCGCACCGAGTCTGGCAGGATCGACTTCATGGCTTCTCGCTGAAGACCTCGGTCCATGGGGTGATCGGCGAAATGCTGGAGTGGCAGCCCGACGGCGAATTCAAGGAAACGCGTATCGTAGTAAGGGCGCAGATTCTCTAGGCCAAGTCGGCGAAACATTTGGGCCTGCTTGGATCCCATTCTGCCGGAATCGAACTCGATGGCCATGGCTTCGCGGATATCGCGGACGGGGAGAAGCGCGAAGTCGACGTGCTCTCGCAAGAGCTCTTTCAAGCCGGTCGACTCGATGAAGCCTTTTCGGAGCGAGCAGCCTTGGAGGCGACGCTCGATGGCGCCTCCTCGACTCAGAGCGCGCATTCGTTCGACGAAGCGAGGGGCCAGAGGCCCGAGGATTTCAGCTTTTAGAAAACGCTTCACGCTCGGGTGTTTGCCGAAGCCGAGCTTGAGCAGTCGAAGCGTCTCCCATATGCCAACGGCGGGAAAGCTGGCTAGGGCGCAGCCGTATCCACGGTTCGAAGCAAGGTGGTCGCCGCCCATCCCGGCGATGAGGCTTCGGGCTCCACGTTGGGCGACCGCGGTACCCATTTGCTGGTAGATGTGTCCGTATTCCCAGCGCGGTTCGTCGAGGTGTCGAGCGAATGTCTCCAAGTCCCTGAACGGCCCGTATTCATCGGAAAATACAGCGAGATGTTCCAGGTTCGAGTGCGACTTGGCGACCGTATCCATATGTTGGATCTCTTCGGTAGCGATCGGATCCAACGGAATGCGTGGACGCGCGGAGACAGCGAAGATGCGCGCGTTGATCGTCGCCCCGTATCGCGCAGCCAATGCGGTGACAGCCGACGAATCCAATCCGCCACTTAAGTTGGTCGCAACAGGGAAACTGCTCTTCATCCGCGCTTCAACGGCTCGCTGCAGATGGTGGCGAATCCCTTCGATGGATTCGCTCAAGCTGAGTCGATTGGAATCGATGAACGACGCCAGCCGATGAAAGCGATTCATCTGCTCTCCATTTTTGGATACGCGAAGCGTGTGGGCGCTTTGAAGGCTGCGAACGGCCTTGATGAGAGTGCGCTCGGGGTAGGGATTGCGAACGCGGGCGATATTCATAGCCAGTACCAGCCGATCGACGTTTTTCGGAAAGTCTGGAATAGCGATGAGGGCATCGAGCGAACTCGAGAAGGCGAAGTAGTTGTCATTGCTCGCGTAATACAGAGGACGGTTGCCTTCCGGGTCGCGGGCGAGCAGAAGCGTTTGATCCGTATCGAAAGCCATGGCGAGGGCGAACTCGCCGTTCAAGCGGAGCGCGTCTTCCCCGTCCTTAAGAAACAGCTCCAGCACGAGTCGACCGTCGGGCGTGTCGGGCGGCAAGCGATTTCCGAGTCGAGCGAAGGCGATCTCCCGCTCGTAAAGTCGGCCGTCGAATACGATGGATGCTTCGGCTTCTTCATTGCGAAACCGCTCCGCGCTATCGGTCGCTTGGTTAGAGTCGATCTGGAGCGTCTGTTGAGAGAGCAAAACCCACGACCGCTGGTGAGTGAAGGCGCTGTCTGGTCCGATGGAACCCATTTGGGCTCGCATCGCTTCGAGGCGCTCTTGAGAGAATGCGCCGGAGGCTTGTTTGGACAGGATACCGCAGATGGCGCTCATGGCAGGTCTTGGAGTGAAACGTTTGCCTTTCGGAGAAATCGTCCGCGGGCTTGCGCGATGCTGCTCTCTGGCTCCCTTTGTGTACCATGCAGAGCCAACTCGCAACTCAACTGCTTCCGGACTCGTTTCTCGAGAAGGATTGGGAACGAAACTTCCGGTTTCTCGAATCCTTTTCCACCCTGGATCACAAATCCTACTTTTCGTTGGAGGATGCCGAATCGATCTTTCGCTTTGCTGGTCCGGTCTCCGAGGTGCGATGCTTGATGGCCTTCCGAGGAAAGATCGTCAAGCTGGATAGTCTTCTCGATGGCCCGCGAGCATTCAGGGTCGAAAAGATCATGCGTCATTTCAAAGGCGGAGCCACGCTTCGGCCGACCAATGTGCATGAGCGTTCGGAACGGATCCGCGCCTTGGCGTCGCGCCTCACGGCGGAAACAGGCTCCATCGCACGCGTCAATGCGTATCTGACGCCGTCTCGCTCCTATGCCTTCAAGCCGCATGCTGATCCATATAATGTAGTTGTTTATCAACTTCGTGGTAGGAAGCGCTGGAAAATCTGGTCCCGGCGGGCGGATCGTCCGCTGGAAGGTGAGCATCCGGAAATCGACGCGGACAGCTTGGGGGAGCCGGAGCGGGAATTCGATCTCGAACCGGGACAGGCCATCTACATCCCGCGTGGATTGGCGCATGCCGCGTCCGCTTTGTACAACGAGCCATCCATCCATTTGACGATTGGCTTGCACGCCCCGCTGTGGCTTTCGGTGGCCCACGACGCGCTGGCTGCCTGCGCCGATCGCGACGGTTTTCTGAGAGAATTCGCTCCGGTGGCCGGCCAGGTCGCCATGGATCGCGACACGGCGTTCGAGACTTTGGGTCGCGTTTTAGGAAGCGTCCAATTGGAGGACCTCGACGAATCGTTGCGTCGGCATGAAGAACTAAGGCAAAGCATGATCGCCGCCAAGGAAGATTCGCTCGCAGATGCGGAAGCGGTTCAGTCGCTGAACCTTGATTCGGAGGTAGGGGACGCTCGTTCGCGTATTCACGGTATGGATTTCGAGGATGACTACTTGTCATTGAATCTTGGGCACAGGAATTTGAAGTTGCAGCCGAGCCTCAGGAAGGCGGCGGAGTTCGTTTGGAAGACGGAGCGCTTTGAAGTGAGTTCAATCCCTGAGCTGCCAGGCGGTGAGCGTTCGAAGCTGCTTTTTGCTCGCTATTTGCTGAACAATGGCGCTCTCGGAGTCTAGCTGGTTGCGGCGATAGTGGTCAGGCAGTCTTCGATTTGTTGGCGCAGGGTTTCAAGGTCGGTAGGCTTGTGGGAGGGTCTTCGTAGTCGAATCACGGGTACGCTTGAAGCGACGATGATCGCGTTTTGAAGCAGTTGCGAATCTGTTCCGAGAGGCACCGTCCAATGACGTTTGAAGATGCTGCTCGCGATGAGCGACAGCTTTCGTTTCCCCGAGCAGGACATCAACTGGTGGGCCTCGATTTCCGGACGCGCTTGCACCGCGAATATGGCTCGAATGGGGATCGATGCCTGGTTGCTCCAATTCAGGTTGTGGAAGTGATGCTTATCCTCCACGAACGGGATTTCGCGTGGATCACGACCGAGGAGGGAAGCTGACGACGGGTCGAGACGATGGACTCGCGGCCCGCAGTCGCAAACGGGAGGTTTGCCTTGGAAAACGCGGATGGGAAGAAGGTCGTCGGAAACGATGGGGTGGCCGATCGTTTCGAAATAGGAGCTGATGGTGGATTTGCCGCTGCCGGAGTCGCCAGCGAACGCTACGACGGCGCCGTCAACCTCCACGGCGCTCGCGTGCAGGGGGACGATTCCGCGCAGGCTGAGAACGGTGGCCAGACCCACGCCGAGGAGATAGCTAGTCAGATCGGCGATGGCGTCGGGGCGCTCGAGTTCGACCTTGATGGTGTTTGGTCCGTCGACTAGGAAGCGTCCGGCGCTCTCGATTCGGCCCAAGAGCTTTCCCGGACACGCTTCAAACCGCGGCCGTTTCAGGAGCGGCCGTTCGAGACGATCGGGGACGGAGGCCCCTAGAAACACCAGATCAGGGGCATGGCTAAACGTTTGCTCGTTTCCGAGTTCGGGCAGGGCAAAATCGCTTTCGATCGCGAGGCCGCAGCAATGGTAGCGAAATCGATCTCCGCTTTGGGGCGAGGGGTAGAGGCGCCGCTTGGAGGATTTGTAATGCGAGGCCATCGCCTCTTAGGCGGTGACTTTAGTCACAAGTCCGTTTTCTTGGAGCTCGGAAATGAACTGGCCCACTTCCTCTCTGCAGGTCGATTGGTCGACTTTGAACTCGCTAAGAATCTGAGCATAGATCTGTTCCGGCGATGTCGGGGTTTCCAGAAGGTCCCAAATCCGACTAGCGACTTGGTTCATGCCGAAGTACTTTCCGGATTCGGCATCGAGAAAGACGCGAAGGTCCTCGAGTTCGGTATCGACGAGGTCCGAGCGACGTTTCAGAAGGGGGCTTTGAGTGGTGTTGTTCATAGTAGCTCGCTACAATCGAAGTGAGTTCAGCGGCAAGTCAAACGGTGTCTGGTTTTTTGTCCCGGGCTCTTCGCATCTCATGGTCCTTCCGGTTGCCAAATGCCCTGCTTCGTGTCCAAATGGACTTACATGACATCGCTCTTCCTCAAATTCGGCACTGGCAGCACGCTGCGAAGGGCTCCTCATGAAAGGCTATATGAACGATAGCGTATCCATACTTTGGAAGGCCTGCGTTCGCTTTATCCGTTTCGCTCCCAAGCGGCAGGCTGCGCTCATCGGTTTGCTCCTGTTGCAAGGGGTGACGACCGGGGTTGGGCTCTTGATGATAGTCCCGCTTCTGCAGGTGATTGGCATCGAAACCAGCGGCGAGGTCGGGCGGGGATCGAGCGCGGCGCTCAAGGCGATTGAATGGATCGGGATCGAACCGACTCTCGGGCTTATGCTCATCGTGTACGTCGGTGTGGTCGCTCTTGTAGCGACGGTGAGGTACTCCGTAGCCTCTCTTGCGGCGTCATTGCAATTTGGTTACATAAGCTACAATCGCGATTCGCTTTTTCGTTCCCTTCTCAGGGCGAAGTGGGAGTTCATCGTGACGCGGCGCATGTCGGACTTTTCTCATGTGCTATCCAGCCAGGTGCAGGCCATCGGACAGGCATCTTATTTGATGGTGAACTTCATCAGTCAGCTTGTATTGGCGAGCGTGATGATGGCTCTCGCTTTTTTCGCTTCTTGGCAGCTTGCGTTGGTCGCGATCGCAATGGGTGGAATTTTGCTGGTCATGCTTCTTCCGATCAATCGAATCGTCTACGGTTCCGGACGCCTGCAGCTGATCGGCTACAAGTCGGTATTTCAGTTGCTGACGGAGCAATTGGGGTGTCTAAAGATGATAAAAGGCTTCGGCGATGAAGAAGCCTACGCGGAGCGACTGTATCGGGCAGGTTCGACAGTGGAAACCCAGAGCGCTCGGGTCTTGAGGCTCAACGCCTTGACCCAATGGGTCTACGTCACCGGAGCAGTGGTGGCTTTCGCGGTTTTCTTTTATCTCTCCCAGACGCGCTTTTCGGTCTCTCTGGTGACGGTGATTCTTCTGCTCGTCATCTTTTCGCGGTTGCTGCCGCAGCTTTCCTCGATTCAAAAGACTTATCAGCAGCTTGTCCACAAGGTGCCAGCCTTTCGGGATGTAGAGGAGATGAAGCGAGAATGCGACGCGGCTTGCGAAGCGGGTGATCCTGTCGATGTCGGGCCGGTATTTGATCGAGAAGTCTCTATCGAGAACGTCTCCTATCGCTATCCCGGTCGGGAGGACTTCGCGCTTCGGCATGTGACTGCGTGTATTGAGAAGAATAAGACAACTGCATTGGTCGGACCCTCGGGCTCAGGGAAGTCGACCTTGGCGGATTTGGTGGCTGGGCTCTTGGAGCCGACGTGTGGAGAAATTCGTTGCGATGGGGTGGCGCTCACTGCCGAATCGCGTCGAGCATGGCGGCGGAGCGTCGCCTACGTGACGCAGGAAGTGTTTCTGTTTCACGACACGATACGGGCCAATCTGGAATGGGTGGCGCCGGTTCCTCCCGCTGAGGAGGCGATTTGGCATGCTCTCAAGCTGGCTGCCGCTGACGAATTTGTGGCGCGACTTCCGGATGGGCTGGACACCATCGTAGGGGATCGGGGGATACGCCTTTCTGGCGGTGAGCGTCAGCGGATCGCCCTTGCCAGGGCGCTGTTGGCGAAGGCCCAGTTGCTGATTTTAGACGAGGCGACCAGCGCTTTGGACTTGGAGAGCGAGCGTCAAATCCAGAGAGCCTTGGAAGGTTTGCGAGGCAAGGCGACGTTGCTGGTCATCGCCCATCGTGAAACGACTATCCAAATGGCGGATACGCGAATTGAGCTTCTAGATTCGCGAACGGAAGGTGCGAATCGTTTTGCAAGCGAGGAAGGGGCGAGCGACTGAGGCGCTTTAGTAGCGTTCTCAGATGCGCCTGTGAGCGAGGCTTGCTTTCAGGTGTGAATACGCGGCTTGGATCGCCTCGAGGGACCTTGATCCGACAAGCGTTTCTGTTTCTTGGGCGCATCGATTCGAAGGGGCGACATACGGCGGTTGCTCTCCCGCAACGCGTTTTGCGTAGTAGGAGTTCTGGGCGAGCATCATTGCTATGCTCGATTCGCTAGGCTTTGGGAGTGCGAAGTGATTGAGAATCGCTGTCAGGCTTGAGCTGATCTCTTCGTAGTCGACGAAGCGCAGGGTAGAGCTTTCTGCCATATCGACCGCATGGCGAGCGTGTGACAGGTAGGTAGCGACGGCGGCGTTCGCAAGGTCCGCTCTGGAAGGTGAGTCTTTTCCCAGTCTTGCGAGCAGCCAAGCTGGTGGACCGAGCGAGAGGGATTCGATGACAGGGACAGGGCTCCTGAAAAGGAGAAGCTTTGGGGTTTTGGGTATCGAAGAATCAACTACATTCCGATGCTCGAGGATCCAAGAAGTAAGCTTGACGACGAGTTTTCCGCCTCGAGATCTTGCCCATTCGCCATAGACCGAGAAGACGGCTCGCAACGCATCGACACGCTGTTCGTGGCTCAGGTTTGGCAACGCTAGAATATCTCCGAGAATCGGCGGCTCGCTCACCACGATTAGGTTGGGATGCTGCTTGAGCATCTGGCACAGCAGAGTCGATCCGCAGCGTCCGCAATGGTAGATGACTCCAGCTAGGTTGTTCGGTGATTTGCGAGTGGCTGACAGCAAGGAGTCCAGCGGTCCGATGGTGGCGTTTTGTTCCATCGAGGGCAGTGCCTTGGCGCTATCCTCGAAGAAACCCGCGGAAAGATCGAGATTCGTTCCGTTTATCCATCGCGTGAGGATCCTGTTTTGGACGCTCACTATTCGATGCGGGAGCAGTCGCTCGATAGGCTGTGAATCGAAGTTCATGGAGAGTGCAGGAAGCGAAGGCCTGCTGGGGCTAAGCGATTAACAAAGCGGACCCCAAAAGGTGGCGCACACGACCTCGGCCGACCTTTTGAGGAGTCTCCACTCTCTAATGGCCCGACTCAGTTGTAGTTGAAATAAGGTTACAGCGTTTTCCCTTTGCGACCGAGCGATGTCACTCGATCCAGGAGACGGTGGTGAGGCTGCTTTCGTCGAGGATGCCGTACTTGTGGCGGATTTCGAAAATCGTCGATTCGGCTTCGAAGATTCGAGAAAAGTTACCTTGGGTGGGGGCTTGCTCGTAGCACTTGATCTCGTAAGTGATGGTGGTTTCGTACCTCGAGTGAATGGTGGAGCTTTCGTAGGTCGTCTCTTCGTATTCCACCTTGCCGTTCTCCTTTTTCTCGGAGACTCCCTTGGTGGTGGAGGCGCTGGAAACGTGTATCGGATCGCTGGTGACATCATGGCCGTCTCCTTCGATGGAGAAATAGCTGAACTGGTACTCCTTGGTGACCTCGGCGCAGCGAAGCAGGCAGTAGTCGCGAAGCCTTTGCTCGTCGAAGCCCACGCTGGGCGAGGAGAAGGTCACGAGAAATCGGTCGTTGCCGAGCCGTTTGTGCGAGTAGCCGCCGTTGGCTCCGGCGGGTTGATAGGGAACGGCGCAAGCGGTTAGGAAGAGGAGGGAGAGGGCGGTGGCTGTTTGTAGAAGATGCTTCATGGCTTTTTAGGGGGAAGGTGGGATTGGTCAGCTAGGTGTTGATGGCGTCTGGGCGTGATATCCGTTTGGGAGAGCTCTCGCGTCGCTGATGCGTCTTGGCGGCTAGATGATCGGATGCTCTCGTTTCTCGGCCTCCGGCTCGTCCAGCAGGGACCGGTCTGGCTTCAGGTAGATGCTTCGCAGCGCCTCTCGAATAGCGGCGTCGTACATGGGCATTTCGTCCTTGGTGGTGATGACGTTCACCGAGACGAGCGAGCGTTCTTTCACGGTGGTCATGAGGTAGTTGTAGCGCCGGTCGTCTTCGTTCCGAGGGTAGAATTCCGCGAAAACCCACTTGTCGCCATTCACTTCAACCAGGCCGTAGAATTCGAATTCGACTCCGGGAATCGTCGATTCCAGGTGAGGTCGGGCATTCGCCAAAAGAGCGGAAAGGGAGAGGGACTTGTCCGGATAGTGAACCAGGTCGATACTGTAGATCGTGTTTTCGGAAGGGCTGACACTGCTCACCCAAGTTCGCTCGCCATCCGGCTTGATGGCTTTGGGATCGTCCGGCGGGATTGGCGTGAAACCGGCGGGAAGCACGAACGTTGGTTTGAGCGGGCCTTGGTAGTGATAGCCGGGCTCGGGCCCGTCCAGCTCCTCGATGAAGCTCTCCGTCCGGGCTGTCGATGCCATGATGCAGGCCAGAGCTAGGAAAAGGAGCGGGAGAGGACGCATGGCTTAAGGGGTTGAGGAATGTTGATCCCCATCGCGCGGGCTTTTGCCGGGGGCCTTCTTCTTGCCTTCATTTGGGCCGAACGCCGAGTGAACTACGATGCCGAGGACGCCGCCGACCGCGAAGACCAGAAGGACGAAGCCGACGCTTAGGCTGACGCTGCCGCCCAGGAGGAGGCCGATCAGGATGATGAGGGCGAGGGCGATCGTTGCGAACATGCCGCCGAGGAAGAACGCTTTGGTCCAGGTGAAAGGTCCCGTTTCTGGTGTTGCGAGATTCTCAGGATAGGGCTCGGGTGGTACGAAATCGTCGGGTAAGGGGGCTACCAATTCTTGGTTGTCGAGAATGCGCCGGGCTTTTTCCTCTTCCTCCGGGGGCACTTGCAGTCTGATGCCGTCTGGCACGTATTGAGCCCCGAGAGAGTAGGTGTGCTCGTCGGCAAGCGAAACGGCGATGCCAGCCGTTTCGAGAACGGAGCGGGCTAGCGAGGCTTGGGCTTGGCTGGAGAAGCTGCGGATGGTGATCATGCGAGTTGGCGAGGCATAACGAGTCTCTACGGCTGTAAAATACAGTTAGGAGAAACTACTTAAAGAAGTGGCGGTAGGTCAATGCTTTAGCGGTCGGAGGCCGAGGCGGGGCCGCATGAGACGTACAGCTCCAGCCGTTGGCGGCATCGACTCGCGTTTAGTGGCTGGGGAGCGGTGGAAACTCCGTTTCGCTAGGGTGGCCGCTTTTTTATGATACCGGTTGAGGTTCCGCGTTTTCGGGCGAGGCGTCGGTCGATTTCGTTTGTCGAACCACTACGGTGCCGGCGATGAAGTCGTGCAGGGCCCGACGTTTTTCGTTGGTCAGCATGGTGATGACCTCCGCGATGAACCAAATGCCGGCGATGGAGGGCACGATGGCGAAGGAGGCGCTTTGCTCGACGCTGCCGGATTCTGCTCCCTTGAAGGCGTAGGCGTAGAGTGAGATGGAGACCAGGAAAGGGATAGCGTCGCGCTTGAACGCCTGGACGAAGGTTATGGGCTGCTCTGTCTGGTGGTCGACCACGCGGATCTTGCATGCCAGCTTGCCGATTGTGCCGCCCCGGCTGCCATGAAAGTAGATCGAGTAGGCGTAGAAGAAGAGCGTGGTAGCGATGTTGATGGCGATGTGGGAGGAGGGCGTCAGGGCGAACGCGATGAAGGGAAGCAAGGAGGTGATGGGCCAAAGCACCACCGCGTCGATCGCCGGCGAGAGAAAGCGTGGCCAGAAGGTGGAATAGCGTTCGTTTTCCTGGATGTCCCGCTCCTTGTAGTGGCTGTATATCAGCGCCGCCAAAAGCAGGCTCACGCCGAGATTGATGAGGATGGAGAAGAGTTGGACGTCGTGCATGCTCGAGGATCTGGAGACTGGGCGGGGCTGCGCTGATCGGCTTTCGATTTGCGGAGCCGTTCAGGCGGGCTGGAGAAGGGTAACAGAACCTTTAAGCTGCCGTCGAAGGGCCTCAAGTCGTTTTTTAGCCCTTGTGTCGATGAGAGGCTGGACCGGGCGAAGCCATGCGTGACGCCACGCTAGAGCGCGCCTCGGATTTCCAGGGTCAGGGTGTGCGGGCTGGAAATCTCCTCGGGGATGAGCACGTGCAGCCCTTCGGCATCTCGGCTCCATTCGATTTCCTGGCTGGCGCCGAGCAGACGCACGCTTTGGATCGTCTTGTCGGACGCCAGATCGGAGTCGCTGCCTAGCGCCTTTATGGTGATCGTTTGATCGGAATCGGGATGCTGCATGACGATGGCGTAGAGCGCCTCGTCCTTGGTGGTGAAGCGGATGTCGGCTGCGGTATACGGAGCTTCGCGAACGTCCTTGGCGCCGCCGTAGTGGCCAGCTTCCGGTTCCTCCTCGGTGGACGGACCCTCGCCGTAGATTTTCCAAGGCCGAGTGCTGAAGATCGCCTCGCCGTTGATGTCCATCCAATCCGCCAGACCTTCGAGGAAGGCGATTTCCGCTTCGTCGAGCGTTCCGTCGCCGCGTATGGGGATGCTGAGAAGAAGGTTGCCGTTCTTGCTCACGATGTCGGCGAGCATGCGCGCCACTTGGGAGACGCTCTTGTATCGACCCTCTTCATACACGTCGCGATTGTAGTGCCAATCTCCGATACAAGTGTCGGTTTGCCAGGGGTTCTCGCGAATACCGAACGCCACGCCGCGCTCGATATCGTCGATCACGGCGCCCAAGCGGTCCTCCGAGGTGCCTTTCACGTTGATGACCGCTTCGGGCTCGCCGTCATGCCAGTCGAGGCTGGCGTTGTAGTAGTGGGCGGCCACATCGAGGCCGGCTTGGCCGAGCGGGAGGGTGTAGTTGTCGAAATAGAGCAGGTCGGGCTGATACTTGTCGACGAGGTCCTGCGCTCTCAGGAACCAGGTATCCACAAATTTCCTACCGAGCTCGCCTTCGGGTGGTTCCTCGGTCCAGTCGGCAGTGTTTTCGGTGTGCCACTTGGATTGAGCCTCGATGGTATTCAGGCCATCTGGCATCGCCATCAGCGGGCCGTTGTAGAGGGTTTGCGGGTCGAGGCCTTCCCACCATTTCCCTGCTCCATCCTCTTTGGTGAGGGTGTAGGCATCGTAGCGCTCCCCGGCTCTTGGCCCCGTCGCGTCGTAGGCGTACGCGGCCTGGTACCAGTGCCAGGAGTGGGCGGAGTGGTTGCTCACGCCAAATCGAAGCCCGTGCTGGCGAGCGATTCTCGCCCACGTCCCCACGATGTCCTTCTTCGGACCGACATCGACTGAGTTCCACTCGTGATGATCGGAGTCGAAGCAGTCGAAATTGTCGTGATGATTGGCGAGGGCCACGAAGTATTTCGCCCCGGCTCGGACGTAGAGATCCATGAGCCTTTCCGGGGCCCAGTTCTCCGCTTTCCAAAGGTTTTCGATTTCCATGAAGCCGGAATCGGCTGGGTGCCCGTAGCGCTCCAGGTGGTCTTCGTATTGGCGATGCCCTTGCAGGTACATGTGGCGGGCGTACCAGTCTCCCGCCTCCGGCTCGCATTGGGCGGACCAATGGGCCCAGATGCCGAACTTGGCATCGCGGAACCAATCGGGCGCCTGGTAGTTTTCTGCCAGCGACGTCCAGGTCGGCTCGAAGGGGCCTTCGGCGATTTCGCGCCGCTTGTCGGTTTGGCTCTCCTGGGCGTGGCTAATGCCGATGGAAGCGAGAAGGAGCGAAGCGGCGGCGAGGGCGGTGACCGGTTTCATTGGTATCCGAAAACGGGAGCAAGAGAGCTCTATATGAGTTCCTCGTCGAAGCACACCGCGACCTTGCCGCATTTGCCGGAGGCCATGAGCTTGTAGGCTTGCTCGACCTGGGAGAGTTCGAAGCGATGACTGATCAACTCCGCCGGGTGGAGGTTCCAGCGAACGAGGCGTTCCACCAGCTCCATCATCTTCCAGGTGGAGGTGACCCAGGATCCGTAGAGCGTCTTCTGGTCGTGGATCATGTCGGGGGACGGGTTGAGGCTCATGGGGCCGCCTTCGCCGATCATGACCATTTTGCCCCATTTTCGCGTGGCCTGTATGGCCATGTTGCGCGCGTTTGGATGGGCGGAACATTCCACGGCTCTCTCGACGCCCTGACCATGGGTGAGCGATCGGACTTCCGCGACGTTGTCGGGTCCTGCGGCCAAGGTCTCGTCGCAGAGCTTGAGCTCGCGAGCCAGCTGGTTGCGCTCGGCGATGGCGTCTATGCCGATGATCTTTTCCGCTCCCAGCTTGCGGCAAAGGGCGGCTGCGGCGAGTCCGACCGGTCCGAGTCCTGTGATGAGAACGGTATCATTTCCGCTGATACCGATCTTTTCCAGTCCTTCGTAGACGGTGCCGAAACCGCAGGCCACCTGAGCTCCGTCCGCGTAGGAAAGCTTGTCTGGAAGGTGGACCAGATCCTTCTCCTCAGCGATCATGTAGGCCGCCATACCGCCGTCGCGCTGCCATCCATAGGCGCGTCGAAGTGTGGGGTGGGTGCAGGAGATCATGTATCCTCGTCGACAGTCGTAACACTGTCCGCATCCGGAAATGTGATACACGATCGCTCGATCACCCTCGCGGAAGACGCGGCAGCCAGGGCCGGTTTTCACCACTTGGCCGGACGGCTCGTGTCCCACGATGACGCCCTGATAGCCCTCTGGACCCTTGCCGAGGTGTTCGTGATAGATGCAGCGAATATCGGAGCCGCAGATGGTTGAGGCTTTTACGCGAATGAGAACTTCGCCGAATCCCGGCTGGCGCAACTCGAACTCGTCGAGCTTGGCGGTGCTGTCGCCGGGAAGTATGGCTCCTTGGATACGGTCTGGAATGGTAGGGCTCATGATAGGAAAGGGCTATTGGGTGATGGCTCCGGCCAGGTCCCAAAGGTCTCGCCAGTCTTTGGCGGATTCCCAGAGGAAGACCTGTCCCTTGATGAGTCGGCAGTCGCGGTCGATCTTTGCGATGGCGCTCATTTGCTCGTCCGTCAGCGGGTCTTCGACCACGGCCTTGAGGTTGGCGAGGTAGTTGCGAGGGTTTGTTGACATGGGGATGGGAACCTGCCCGCGCTGGACAGCCCACTTGATGCAGATGGTGGCGGGATGTACGCCGTGCGCTTGAGCTATGGATACGATGACGGGATCTTCGATATCCACGGTATCGTCGGGAGTGCGATCGCGTTCCGGGCGGGCGGGCGAGCCGATGGGGCAGTAGCCGACCGGCAGGATCTGCTGGGCTTCAAGAAACGCGATGAACTCCGGTTGTTGGAAATGGGGATGGAGCTCCATTTCGTTGCAAGACGGTTTGATCGAAGCGTCCTCGAGCAAGCGCTGTAGCTTGGGCACCGTCATGTTGGAGGTGCCGATGTTTCGAACCAGCCCGCGTTGGACGAGGGACTCCATGGCGGCCCAAGTTTCCATGAACGCCTCGTGGCGATAGGGGGTCGCGTCCGGGCTGCGCGATTCGACGGAGCAGCCGGGAGGGTGGTGGTTGCGAAAGGGCCAGTGAACGAAATAGAGATCCAGGTAGTCGAGCTGAAGATTGCGGAGCGAGCGTTCGCAGGCGGCCGCCACGTCGGCGGGGCGATGGTGATCGTTCCAGACCTTGGAGTTGATCCAGAGCTCGTCGCGGGCGATGCCGCTTCCCTGCAGCCGTTTCAGGGCCTCGCCGATTTCCGCTTCGTTTCCGTAGACTTCGGCGCAATCGAAATGGCGGTAGCCGACGGAGCCGGCGCCTCGTACGGCTCGAGCCATTTCGTCAGCGGAAACGTGGTCGGATCCGAAAGTGCCCAAGCCGATGGCGGGCATGGCGCCGTCGGCGAGCTGTATTCTAGGCACTAGATTGGGGTCGACGGCGTCGAGAGAAGGGTGAGAGCTCATAGGATGGGCGGTTTGGAAATCTGGAGAAGCGAGAAGACAGGGGCGGAGATGGGGCGGGATGACGAATTTAGCGCAATCCGCGGTTGCAAGCCATGGATCGCATTGACAGAGTTATGGACGAATTTTACCTCGTTTACTCGTGTCGGATCCCCATGTTTCCCAGCTCTTCTCTTCGCAGACCAACCGAGGCCTCTACATGGTGCAAGAGGCTATGGGCGGAGGGGACGCCGCCGTGAGCGTGGTCTGCTCTGGTTGGGAGGAATGCAGCGCGGACTATCGAATCGAACGGGAGAGCTTTCCCTATTTCGCTTTGGAATACATTGCCGGGGGCGATTGGGAGATCCGTTTTTCCGAGGGGAAGAGGCGCCTTGGGCCGGGCGCCGTGATCTGCTACGGACCGGGGGTTCGCTACTCCATGCGGCCTCTGAGCGACGCTGGGCTGAGCAAGTACTTCGTCGATTTCACGGGAGAGGAGATGGAGGCGCGGCTGAGGCGGATCGGACTGCCGCCGGGCAGCGAGCGCATGGTTTTCCAGCACCGATGGTTGAGGGATCTTTTTGACCAGCTCATCGACACGAGACGGTTCGATGCCCAGGCGAGGGAACGCATTTCCGCCATGACGCTGGACCTCTTGCTCGAGCGCTTGCCGAATCACTTCGCGGGCGAGCAGCGCAAGACGCAGGCCTGGCAGAGTTTCGAACGCTGTAGAGCGTATCTTTCCGAGCACTACGCTCGAGCTCAATCCTTGTCCTCCGTCGCCGAGGCCTGCGGGGTTTCGCCGGCCTATCTGTCCCGCCTCTTCAATCGGTTTTCCAACGAGTCGCCCAAGGCCTTCCTCGACCGTCTGAAAATGAGTCGGGCCGCTCAGGAGCTGCTGCGGGGGAACGTGCAAGTCAAGGAGGCCGCCGCTGAAGCGGGCTACGAGGACGTGTTCCATTTTTCCCGGGTTTTCAAAAAGCGTTTTGGCCTGCCGCCGAGCGTGTTCGCCAATCGATCTGGAGCCCGGGCGAGCTCCCCGAGCGGTCGTTCGACGGGTGGCGCCTAGGGCTCTGCCATTAGCTTCGACGCGTGGCGTTTCATGCGCATTGCGTGCCGGATAGATGCGGATAGATGCAAAATGAGCCTAGCTCTTTTCCGTCCCGCCTTTGGCCTTCCGGACAAACCCTAGTTGGCGCAGGAAACGCAATTGGTCTTTCCTAGACAGAGCTGCAGGGCTGACGGGCGCTTCGAGAGGAAGGAATTCCTCGGGCGTCTCGGCGGGACTTTCCGCATCGGATCCACTCGGCTCGAAACCCATAGACTTATGAAAACGAAAACAGTAGCTTCAGCGGCGTTGCTCGCGTGTACCCTGTCGGCCTCCAGCGTCCTGGCCGAGATGGCGGAATCCACCAAGAGCGGCGACCTCACGGCCAAGGACTTCGACCTGTCCCGCGAATCTCAGGAGCGCTTGGAAAACGCGTTGACGGCGAAGGACCTGATCGGCGCGTCGGTCCTTGATCGATCGGGCGAAAGGATCGGCAGCATCGAAGACATTCGGATTTCGAGTCTGGCCCGGAAACTGGAGTCGACCGGCCTCGGCACTCAAGCCAGCTCGGGGCAGGCCTCTTCCGGTACCGGTCTGGAGCAGTTCGTCGATCCCGATCAAGGCGACTTCGCCTATCTCTCGGTGGGCGGACTTTTCGGAATCGGAGACGACTTGGTGAAGGTGCCTCTGGATCGACTGAGCGCCCGGACACCTGACGGGCCCTACGTGCTCCAGGGCTATTCGAGAGACGAAGTGGTGGCCTTTGCGGAGGGCGGCGCTACCGAAACGACGGTCGAAGTCATACAGGACGAAGCGACGTTGTACGAAGAGACAAGCTCGGCCGCCAAGATGGTCTGGACCGAGGACGATGTTTCCGTGATCCGCGAAGCGTTCAACGAGGATGAACGGATCAGTGGTGTGGCCTCGGTGATCACGATCGAAAAAAGGGGGGACAACATCGTGATCAGCGGTAGCGTCGCGAATGAAACGGAAAAGGAGGTCGCGGAAGAACTGGCCGCGCAGCATACCGATCTGACCGTGGTGAACGCTTTGGCCGTGCTGGGAAGCGACTAGGGGCACGGCCCTGCGTCGCGCCGTCGGGCGTGCGCTGAGGCGTTCGAACAGGAACGCGGTTGCCCCGATCGAGGCCTCGCTCCGGTTCGCGAGCCTGTTTTTCGGAATTCAAAAGCCAGTTCGCGACGCCCAGCTGGGAGGGCGCGTTGGCTAATGCCGTGCATTACGCCTGCTTCACTTTGCTGGCGTAAATTAGGCGCTCGGCGATGTTGGTACTTCGGTTGCTAGGCGGCCTTCGCTGGTCGTTATTATCCAGATAGTGGATACGATCGTGATCGAATTTAACCAATAGAAGAAATGTCGAAGGAAAACGTAGAGAAGCTATTGCTCGCAGGTGGCTCGGACAAGGCGCTGAGAGCGAAGTACAATGTGATCGAGACGAAGGAAAAGTTCGTGGCTGCGGCGGAGGCGGATGGCTACGTCTTTTCCGTGCAGGAGCTGGACGAGTTTTTGGACGAGGAAGGGCTGGATTTCGAGTGTTCTGGAAATCCGCGCTCCCGCCAGGTCTGGCTGCGTTGAGCGGTTGGCCGAAGCAGGCTCCTGCTTGGGGCGCTCCGAGTGGGCCCTTCGCGTTCTTGCGTCAACTGTCGAATGGGGCGAATCCTCCGTTCCGCTCTCGACCGCCGCTTGGCTCGACTGCTACCTGCTCTGCAGGGCTTGGGCGAAACCTTCGTTTCTAAACTGGCTCGTGTAGAGATCGTAGTAGTGCCCGCGTTGGGCCAACAGCTCGTCGTGCGTTCCTTGTTCTTCGATTTGACCTTTGTTGATCACGAGAATTCGGTCCGCTGAACGAATGGTGGACAGGCGGTGGGCGATGACGAAGCTGATGCGGCCTTCGAAGACTTGCTGCATCCCGTCCTGTATCCGCTTTTCGGTTTCAGTATCGATGGAGGATGTGGCCTCGTCCATGATGAAGATCTGCGGGCCGGCTAGCAAAGCCCGGGCAAAGGAGATAAGTTGGCGTTCTCCGGTAGACAGTCGGGCTCCGCCTTCGCCGATGACCGTTTCGTATCCATTTTCCAATTTCGAAATGAAATCGTGGGCATTGACGAAGCGGGCGGCGTTTTCGATCTCCTCGTCGCTGGCATCCAGACGTCCGTAGCGGATGTTTTCCTTCACGGTGCCATTGAACAGGTGCGGCGTCTGCAACACGATGCCCAATTGCGCCTGCAGCCAATCGAGGCTGCGTTCGCGGTAGTCGATGCCATTGAACAGGATTTTTCCTTTCGTTGGTTCGTAGAATCTGGATACGAGACTGACTATGGTGCTTTTCCCTCCTCCGCTCGGGCCCACGAGGGCGATGGTTTGCCCGGCGCTCACGGTGAGGCTGAAGTCGTCCAGCACAGGTTCCTTTTGGTTGTAGGAAAAGCTCACGTTCTGAAACTGAATCTCGTCGATGCGTTTGGGATAGCCGTCGGATGCCAGCTCGGCATCGCTCAGGCTCTCGTTCTTCTCGATGCGCTCGAGAACCTGTGGCGAGTCCTTGATCTTCGGCTTGGTCGCAAGCAGGCTCATGACCCGCTCGCCTGCGGCTTGGGCTCCTTGAATTTCCGCGAGAATCATCGCGATCTGGTTGATCGGGTGGAAGAAGTTTCCCGCGTAGCTGATGAAGGCGATCAAGGTGCCGATCTGTATGGATTCGTTCAATACGTTTATGCCGCCGTACCAAAGCGCTAGACCGGAGCCGACGCTTCCAATGAGCATGACCAGCGGCAGGTAGATGGCGCTGAGAAAGGCGCGCCGCACCGATGCGGCGAACATGTCCTGGGACATGCCTTCGAATTCGCCGAGGTTTTCCTTTTCTCGACCAAGGGTTTTGGTCGTTTTGACGCCTGCGATGCCTTCGTTGTAGGAAGCGGTGATGCGAGCGTTGTGCTTCCTGACCTGGCGCGATGTGATCAGCATGCGCCGCTGAAAGAAGATGCTGACTGCGATCAGGACTGGCATCGTGGAGAGCACGATCAAAGCCAGTTTCAAGTGTAGGAACAGCATGAATACGATCATGGCCAGCACGAAGCAGCTTCCCCACATGAGATCGAGAAAGCCCCAGGCGAGAATGCGGGAGAGGCGATCGCAATCAGCGGTGAGCCGAGAGATCAGCCAGCCGGTGGGTTGCTTGTCGTAGAAGGCGAACTCCAGCTCCTGCAGTCGACGGAAGCAGTCGCGCTTGATATCGTGGGCGATATGGTGCGAGATGCCACCGGCGCAATTGATGAAGATGAATACGCCGACGCCGAGGCACAGGGCCAGAGCGAGATAGAACGCCACCACGGGCAGCAGCTCCGAAGCGTCGCCTCCAGCGTGGATGACGTCGACCGCGAGTTTGGTAGCGATCGGAAAGCAGGCGTCGATCAAGCTGAGGATAAGGGCGGTGACGGAAAGCGGGATGAGCAGTCGCTTGTGTCCTAGGGCGAAGCGGAAGATGCTGCGCCAGAGACCGAGATCGATCTTCTTGCTGAATTCTTCTTCTGGATACGGAGTTGGCATTTTGGAGATTGGATTAGCGAGAGGATGGTGACGTTTGCGGTCGACCTTATCTCGTTTCGGCGGCGAGGCTCGCTTCGAGTTGGGTTTGGATGTTCCAGAGTCGCTGGTAGAGTCCCGGCTCCTGGCTTAGGCTGCGGTGGTTTCCGGTCTGGGTGATGCGACCGTTCTCCAGGACGATGATCTTGTCGGCATGCGCCAAGGTGGAGAGGCGGTGGGCGATCACGATCGTGGTGCGATTCCCGTGCCGTTTCTTAAGGGCTTCGATGATCGAGTTTTCGGTTTCCGCATCCACGGCGCTGAGAGCGTCGTCGAGCAGCAGCACTGGGGGATTTCGCAGCAGGGCTCGGGAAAGCGCAACGCGCTGACGTTGCCCCCCAGAGAGCGAAATGCCGCGTTCACCGATCTCGGTCTGGTAGCCTTCGGAAAAGGTTTGTATGGTATCGTGGATACAGGCGGCTCGAGCGGCCGATTCAATCTCCATCTGTTTGGCTCCCCCGACGCCGAAGGCGATATTGTGAGCGATGCTGCGCGAGTAGAGAAACGGCTCCTGGAGAACGACGCCGAACTGGTCGCGCAGGTAGGCCCGCTCCAGTTTTCTGATGTCGACGCCATCGATGCTAATGGTCCCGCTATCGCAGTCGTAGAAGCGAAGCAGCAGGTGCATCAGGGTGGTCTTTCCGGAGCCTGAAGGGCCGAGAATGGCAAGGGTCTCGCCAGCGTTCACTTCGAAATCGATATCGCGTACGGTGGGGTCTCCATCCTCTTCGTGAGAGAAGCTTACGTTTGCGAAACGAATGGCGCCCGAGGCAGGGCCCTTGGGATGTACGGATGCGTTGTCGGTCTCCGTTTCGAAAGGATGTGTCAGTATTTCTTCGATACGGCTGAGGGCGACGGAGGTCTTTCCGAAATCGGTGAGGATGCGTCCGATCATGCGGACCGGCCACAGCACCATATTCATCAGGGCCAGGAAGGCGAACAAGGTGCCCACGGTGGCGGAGCCTTGGATGGCGAGGTAGGCGCTGGCGAACAAGGCGATGCCGATCTGCAGCAGGCAGACCAGGTCGGAGATGGACCAGAACCACGACATGAGTCGGATGAGGTGGATGCCGGTGTCGCGATACTCGCCATTTGGTTTGGCGAACTTCTCTATCTCGAAGTCGTGGCGGCCGAACGCCCTGACCACGCGGATCCCGGTGATGTTTTCCTGCACCACCGTGGTCAGCCGGCCTTCGGCTTCGTCCACCTCCTTGAAGACGTGTTTGACCCGTTTGGTGTACACGTAGCTGTATAGGATAATAAAGGGTATCAGTCCCATTGATACGAGCGTGAGGCCGACGTGCATGGAGAGCATGATCGGGAGCACCGCGAGGATGAGCACCACCGAGCGACCGATTTCGACCACGTGGGCGGCGAGGAAGATGCGGATGGTTTCCACGTCCGAGGTGCAGCGTTGCAGCAGGTCGCCGGTCTGGCTCTGGTCGAGGTATCGATTGTCCAGCCGTTGGATGTGATCGTAGAGCTGGTCCTTGAGGCGCTTGCATATTCCGTCCGAGGCCTTGGCGGCGGCCAGTTTCTGGTAGTAGTTGAACACGCCGCCAAGAATGGCGAAACCGGCCATCGCGACCGCGGCGACCCAGAGGTGTTCTTTGATGAACGCTCCTCCGCCGATCGTTTTGATGACGAACGCGAGCAACCGGTTGCTGTTCTCCCCTTGATCGGTGAGAGAGAAGTCGATGGCGGCGCTCCCGATGAGCGGCGTCAGGAACTGGAACACGGTGGAGACGAAGAGGGCGGCGGCGGCCCAGCCGAAGAGGCCGCGATAGCCGCGCATCAGTCGCCACGCCGGGGCGAGCCCGGAGATTTCGGCTTTAGGAGAGGGAGTCGAGTTGGATGGCATGTCCGCGAGCGGTTTTCTGTAGAAACGAAAAAGGCGAAGGCGCGGCTTCAGTTTCGGATCGGAAGCGGACAAAAAAGAAGGCCCGCTGTTAAGCGGGCCATAGGGATGGGAGGGAAAATTCTTTTTGGCCCGCGATCGTTAGCGAAAGGAGCCTTCTTTTCGGTCAGTTTCTAGAGGCGCCCTTCTTGACGTGATAGAATCACGTTGGTCATGTGAATGGCGCGTTTCATAGTCTTAACCGATTACCTAGTGTTATCGCTGATAAGTTAGGATTCACGGACTAAAAGGTGTTGGATTGCTTCAGGCAAGAAAAACTTTGTGGAAAATGCTCTTTATGAGCAAGTATTGCGATTTTCCAGGGGGCAATGGATAAGAACGCTATGACAGGATACCGAGGACGTATCGCTCCCACACCTACAGGTCTGATGCATCTAGGGCATGCTCGAACCTTCCTAGAGGCGCAACGTCGGGCCCGCGAGGCGGACGGCAAGCTGTTTCTGCGTATCGAAGATTTGGATCAGGCCCGCTGCAAGTCGGAGTTCGTTGACGCCCTGAAGGAGGATCTCGCTTGGGCGGGCTTGAGCTGGGAGCCGGAGGTCTGGGTGCAGAGCCAGCGGTTGGCGAGCTTCCGAGAGGCTTGGCGACGCTTGAGGGAGGCGGGGGTGATCTTCCCGTGCAGCTGTTCGCGCAAGGATGTGGCGGAGGCGGCTCGAGCTCCGCACGAGGAGGGGCAGGAGCCGCTATATCCCGGCACCTGTCGAGAAGTTGAGCGTGAGTTCGAAAGCGAACGGGACGCTTTGTCGATCAATTGGCGCTTTCGCGTGCCGGAGGCGGAGGTGGTCGCGTTCGAGGACGGGAGGCTCGGCCCGCAGCGTTTCGTGGGACAGCGCGACTTTGGAGATTTTCTGGTGTGGCGAAAGGACGGTTTCCCCAGCTACGAATTGGCGGTGGTGTCCGACGACATCGCTCAAGGGATAACCGAGGTGGTGCGGGGGCGGGATCTGCTGACGTCTACGGCGCGGCAGCTGTTGCTCTATCGAGCGCTCGGCGCTGCAAGCCCCGCTTTCTTCCACTGTCCTCTTGTCGTGGATACAGAGGGAAAGCGACTTGCCAAGCGAGCGGGTTCGATGGGGTTGCGCGAGCTGAGGGCCCGTGGCGTCACGGTCGCGGACGCGTTGACGAAGCTCTCGACTTCGTGAACCCGCCATAGGCGATGGGGTATCGGCGCTGGAGGGCTGGAGGCGCGTGCTTCGGCCAAGGCGTTTCGGTCTGAGTCCTTGACCTCGCGCGGGGATGGCGTTGGCCTTTTCTCCAAACCCGTTTCCGTACGCATTGCCTGGGGCTTTTGACGTATCCGCGAGTAGGCGCGATGGTACGCATTGGCTCTGGCGGCGTTTTGCTTCTTCCGGCCGCGCTCAGGGCAGTCGGAGTTTCATCTCTCCGTTTAGGCGCCGCGTGTCGGACGTCGCATTCGAGGCCTGTTCCACAAAGGGCCGCACAGATCTCCCATGACTCTCTCAATCGATTTTCTTCTGCTTTCGGTCGTCTCGCTGTTCACGATCATCAATCCGTTTTCGGTGGTGCCGGCGTTTCTGGCCATCACGCCGGGCGATGCCGAGGAGGAGAGACGGCGTTCGGCGCGGCTCGCTTGCATCATCGGGGCCTGCCTTCTGTCTTTCATGGCCCTACTGGGGGAGTTCATTTTCAGTCTGCTTGGCATCACCATGCCCGCCTTGCAGATCGCGGGCGGCATCATCCTTTTTTCGATCGGCTTCGAGATGGTGAGGGCTCCGGACGCTCCCAAGCGCTTGAACGAAACGGAGCGCTCGGCGGCCCGAGAGAAGGAGGACGTAGCGGTCACTCCGCTGGCGGTGCCGCTGCTTTGCGGACCGGGGGCGGTCTCCACCGTGATTCTGCTGCAGGGACAGGCGGATGCGTTTTCCGAGAGCGTGATGCTTCTTGTGAGCGTGGTGGTGGTTTATGTGGCGAGCTACTGGATTCTGAGAACCTCGGCCAAGGGGGGCGATTGGCTCAATCCCATCCTGCTGCGCATTCTTCGGCGAGTGATGGGGCTGTTGTTCGCGGTGATCGCGGTGCAGTTCGTGGTCAATGGGGTGGAGCGGCTGCCATTTATAGAGGGAAAGGCGGCGTTGGAACAAAGCGCTGAGGAGCCGACCGGCGAAGCCGAGTCAGAGGAATTCTAGCAATCTAGAAACGAATCAATGGTTATGGAAAAACAAGAAGAGAAGAAGAGGAAATCCCCGTTTCGCATGGAGATCAATCCGCCGGTGTTCTACGGATCGGCGGCGCTGATACTGCTGTTTGTGCTCTTCGCGGCCTTGGCTCCCGAGCAGGCGGACGCTCTGTTTAGCGGTCTGCAGTCGCAGGTCACCGACAAGTTCGGCTGGTTCTACGTGCTGGCGGTGGCGGGCTTTCTGGTCTTCGTGATCTTTCTGGCGGTGAGCCGCTGCGGCGACGTGAAGCTCGGGCCGGACCACAGCAAGCCCGACTACAGCTATCGGTCGTGGTTCGCCATGCTCTTCTCGGCTGGGATGGGCATTGGGCTGATGTTTTTTGGTGTGGCGGAGCCGGTGATGCACTACGCGAGTCCGCCGGAAGCGGATCCCGGCACGATCGAGGCGGCACGCGACGCCATGCGCATCACCTTTTTCCATTGGGGACTGCATGCCTGGGCGATCTACGCGGTGGTGGCCTTGTCGCTGGCGTATTTCGCATTTCGGCACAAGCTGCCGCTCACCATTCGTTCGGCGCTCTATCCTCTGATCGGAGACCGCATCCATGGCTGGATCGGGCATGCGGCGGACATCTTCGCGGTTCTCGGCACGCTTTTCGGGGTAGCGACTTCGCTGGGATTCGGGGTCATCCAGGTGAACTCCGGCTTGAACTACCTGTTTGGCATGCCGGTTTCGCCGCAGATGCAGATCCTGCTCATCGTGGTGATCACTGGATTCGCCTCGCTTTCGGTCGGTTTGGGACTGGACGCGGGCATTCGACGGATTTCCGAGCTCAATGTGGTGCTCGCGGTGCTGCTGTTGGGATTCGTCATCATTTTCGGCCCCACCTTTTTTCTGGCCGAAACCTTCGTGCAGAACATCGGGATCTATCTTTCGAGCCTGTTCGACAGCACCTTCAATCTCTACGCCTACGAGCCGCGCGGCTGGATCGGCGGCTGGACCTTGTTCTACTGGGGCTGGTGGATCGCCTGGTCGCCCTTCGTGGGCATGTTCATCGCCCGCGTCTCCAGGGGGCGCACCATTCGGGAGTTCGTGGTGGGCGTGCTTTTCGTGCCGGTGGGCTTCACTTTTCTTTGGCTCACGGTTTTCGGCGACACGGCGCTGCACTTGATCATGCAACAGGGCATGCTGGACCTCGCGGAGGCGGTCTCGGCGGACACCTCGGTCGCTCTGTTTCAGTTTTTCGAAAACCTTCCGCTGTCCAGCGTGACCTCCTTCCTGGCCACCTTGCTGGTCGTGACCTTTTTCGTGACCTCCTCCGATTCCGGATCTCTGGTGGTGGACATGCTCACCTCGGGAGGCGATCTTGAATCCCCGCTTTGGCAGCGGCTCTTTTGGGCTTCGGCGGAGGGCGTGGTGGCCATCACGCTTCTGTTGGCGGGTGGTTTGGGGGCCCTGCAAGCGGCCACTATCGCCAGCGCCTTGCCGTTCACCCTGGTGATGGTTTGCATGTGCTGGGGTCTGATGCGGGCTCTCCGAGTGGATACGGCGAAGCAGAACGCGCTGCCAGGTTCGCGAACGGGGGCTCCCGCGGCTGGAGCTTCCCTGCCTTGGCGCACGCGTTTGAAGCAGTTGCTTTCCAACCCGAAGTTCGGAGAGGTCGAGGGCTTTATCGAAAAGACGGTCGAACCTGCATTTCGCGAGGTGCAGGCGGAATTCGCCTCCCAATCCATCGAGAGCAGGGTGGAGCGAGGAAGCGATGGCCGGTGTTGGATCGAAGTGGGCCATGGAGACGAGCCGGACTTCTACTACAGCGTTCATCCGGTTCCTTACGAGGCGCCCGCTTTCGCCATGCAGGACCTGCGAGGGAATCGTCTCGAGGAACTCAAATACTACCGTCCGGAAGTCTTCCTGAAGGAAGGCGGTCAGGACTACGAGATCATGGACTGGAGCAAAGAGGAGGTGATCCACGACGTGCTGGATCAGTACGAGAGCCACTTGAAGTTCATGGAAGCCATTCGATAGGAAGGAGTCGCATCATGAGAACGGGAAAACGAATTGTATCCACACTCTCTTACGCAGCCATCGTCGCGGCGATCGCTTTGCCGACGACTGGAATCGCTCAAGCCGCCGGGGACAGGGCAGAGCTCGCTCAGCGGGTCGTGGAGTTGGAAAGGGAGCTGGCGGAAGCGAAAGCCGCGTTGCTTGCGGCGCAGGAAAGCCAGACTGCCGAAGAGTCGGGTTTGGGCAGCGGCATCGAGATCGACGCTGGCGGTTCGGGGACTTTGGAGATCGGCGGGGCGGTGCGAGTGAACTACGTGCTGGGCGATTACCCCGGAGGGGGTGACGCTCCCTCGCGCGGCGGTCATGGTGGGGTGTTCGAACTCGATACCTTCCGAATCAACATGTACTATGAGAATGGCCCTTGGATGGCCAAAGGGGAATACCGTTTCTACAGCGGCTACAATTTCCTGCACACGGGCTGGCTCGGGTATCAGGTGAACGCGACGGACCACGTGGAAGTCGGCATGACGCGCGTGCCGTTCGGGGCTGGGCCGTACGGCGTTTCCCAGAGCTGGTTCTTCGATCAGCACTACTACGTCGGCTTGGCTGACGACATGGACCTGGGGGTGAAGTACCGGACGGAGCGGGGCGACTGGGCTTTCGATCTCGCGTATTTCGCCCGGTCGGAACAGAACTGGCGCGGCGGCACGGAGCGCAGCGCTCGCTACTCCTATGATGTGGTAGCGGAAGGCGGCGTGGGCTATGAGGAACGCAACCAGGTCAACCTCCGGGCCATTCGCTCATGGAGCGATGGGGCCGATCGCTCTGGCGAGTACGGAGCGTCGTTTCAGCTGGGCGAGCTCGATGGCGTCGGGGGACTGGATGACGAGACGCACTGGGCGGCGTCGCTGCACGCGGTCACGGATATTGGTAATTGGAAACTGGGTACGCAGCTCAGCTATTACGAGCTGAACGGCGTCGGCGACACGACGACATTCGGGGCCTACGACTTTCCTGTGGAGACCGCAGCGAAGGCCTGGGTGCCGGCCGTTTCGGTAAGCTACCTCGTGGAGACTCGATCCTTGGAATGGCTCGATTCGGTGCGTCCGTTTTTTGAATACAGCAATGTGATGAAACCGGAGGACGGTCTAAACGACAGCGCCTTCATGACCTTTGGCACAGCGTTCGCCAGAGGCCCTTGGTACGTTTATCTCGATTGGGTGTTTTCCAATGGAAACGAGTTCGTGGGCGGGGAGGTTCCCTATGGCGATCGTCTCGGCCGAAATCCGAACGACGAATGGCAGCAGCGGATCAATTTGAACTTCGGCTTGTATTACTAAAATCGATACGACGACGCAAGCGAGTTGCGAAGGTCGGTGACCTCGCGCGCTGCTCTAGCCTAGCGTAAACGTCGGCAGGGCGTTCGCGGCGCGGGCGATTTGCATCGCGAGCTTTTCGGCCCGCCGCATTTCCGCTCGATCGGATTCCTCGATATCGTCGAAACCGCAGAGGTGCAGGTAGCCATGGATGACGTACAGGGAAAGTTCTTCCGAGAAGTCCAGGCGTTCGCGCTGGGCGTAGTCGCGAGCCACTTCGGGACAAACGCAAATCTCGCCGGCAAGCTCGATATCGGGATCGCCCGGGAAGGTGATGACATCGGTGGGCGTGGGGTCGTCCATGAAGTCGGCGTGCAGGCGGGCGATTTCCTTTTTGCTCACGAACGCGATAGAAAGCTCGCCGGCTGGGGCGTCGAAAGCGCCGTCTCGGTCGAGGACTTCGATCAGGCGCTCGATCTGGCTTTCCTTGAGCCTTAGTCCCGGGCAGAGGTTATTTACTAGCGCCCGCTTCGGCTGCTCGTTCGTTCTTTCGATCATCGGATTTCTTGGACGGTTTCTCGATGGGCTTCTGTCCTGGGTAGGCGATGCGCGAGTGCAGCGAGTTGAGTAAGGTAAAGATGAAGCTTTCGCGGATGGCGGCCACTTCGGCGATGGTGATGGGGCAGTCGTTGAGCTGTCCGTCGTCGATGTTCGACTGGAAAATGCGGTCCACCAGTTCCTCCACGTTCTGCGGAGTGACTTTGGCGAGGGATCGGCTGGCGGCTTCCACGGAGTCGGCTAGCAGGATGACGGCGCTCTCCTTGAACTGCGGTTTCGGGCCGTCGTAGCGGTAGGTCGACTCCTGCACATGGGCCTCGTGGTCGGCCTTTTGTTTCGCCTTGTGGAAGAAGAAGCGGATCAGGTTGGTGCCATGGTGCTGGCGGATGACGTCGATGACCGGTCGCGGCAGCTTGTAGGTGAGGCCCAGGTCCACCCCTTCCTTCACGTGGCTCTTGATGACCAAGGCGGAGAAGGAGGGCGATTTCTCGTCGTGCGGATTGAAGCCGTCGAGCTGGTTTTCGGTGAAGTACTCCGGTTTCACCAGCTTGCCGATATCGTGGAACATGCAGGCCACGCGGGCCAGCAAGCCATTGGCGCCGATGGCGTTGCAGGCGTTTTCCGCCAGGTTCGCCACCATGAGGCTGTGGTGCCAGGAACCGGGTGCCTCCATCTGCATGCGACGCAGAATCGGGTGATTGTAGTCGCAGAGCTCCAGCAGGGTGATGTCGGTAGTGCGGCGGAAAATGCCTTCGAGAATCGGCAGCAGGCCCACCACCAGCACGCCCTCCGCCAGGCCGGTGAGCAAGCCGCCCGTCATCTGGTAGATGATGGTCGGCCAAGGCAGCCCGTCCACCCGATTGAAGAGCAGGGTGAAGATGGCCACGCTGACTCCGGCGAAGAAGCCGGCGGTGACCACGCGACCGCGTTTGCGCAGGTTGCGGCAAAAGTAGATGCCTACGGTGGAGGCCAGGAAGGACATCACCAGCAGGTCGAGGCGGTTGCCGAACATGACCGCGGTGAAGAGGCTGATCATCAGGGCCATGAGCAGGCCCGGACCGGTGCCGATCAGCACTGCCACCAGGATCGGCGCTAGCACGGTCGGGGTGATGTATGGCAGGATGGCGGACAGTTTGTTGTCGTAGAGGAAGGCCTCGAAATTGCCGAGCTCGAAGCACGCTCGCACCAGGATCAGGTTGATCACTACCAGCAGAGCCAGCAGTCCCAGACGTCCATTGCTTTGAAATGTGACCTTGTGCTCCAGGCGAATGAAGAAGGTCGCGGCGATCACCATGGCCAAAACAAGCAGAATGCGGCCGAAGAGCTGGTTGTCCAAGGTGCTGACGTTCTTGCCGGCGAGGTGTCGTTGGTAGGCCACCAGCTGCTCGTGCTGCTCCGGAGTGACCGGCTGTCCCGGTTCGATGATGCTCTCGCCCTCCTGCACCTGCACGATCACCGGTTCGAAGGAGGCCCGCATCTTTTCGCGCAGGCGTTCCATCTCCTGGGCGCTTTTGCGCAGGTTGGGCTTGAGGGCGTCGCGGAAGAGGCGGATGACGGACTCGGCGACCTTGGGCGGCACGTTGGTGGCCCCGAGATTGATGCGCACGGAGCGCAGGGCGTCGTCGATGGACTCCACCCGCTTCTGGCCGACCTTGTTTTCCTGATTGACGATTTGGAAGACGGCCACCGCGTTTCGGCCCACGTTGAAGGTCGGGTCGTCCTCGTCGTAGATGCCCAGCTTGTAGCTTTCCTCGATGCTGATCAGGCCGGTGTTGATGAGCTCCTTGAGGGTTTCGACGTTGGCGTAGTCGAGCATCGCGGCGACGTTTTCTGGGGAAAGCCGGTAGCCGCCGCGGGCGTTGAAGTCGTTGGCGATGCTCTCTATCCGGGCCTCGGCCTGGCTGGCGGTGAGGTCGTCGTCGATGGACTTGAAGTCCTCGATATCTTCGATGAGGGCCTCCACGTGCTCCTTGAAGGTGTTGTAGGGGCCCATGTCGATGCGGTAGACGTGGGGAACCTCCTCGAGGAGCTGCTGTTGCTTGCGTTCGCTGAGGATCTTGCTGCGGTAGGAAAACTCCTCGCCGGCCACGATGCGGATGGATGCGACCTGGTTGGGCAGGATCTGAAAGCCGGTCGGCTTGATGCCTACGAAGGTGGTGACCACGATAGCCGCTACGGTGAGGACGAAGACGGCGATGCCGACGGCGGGGCTTTCCTCGAGAAAGCGCGGCAGGGTGGATGGCGTCTCCGTGCGGCGCTTTCGCTTCTTATGGGGAAAGGCTTTTTGGATCCACGCCTTAAACTGCTCTGAGAACGGCATATGTCTGATGGACTCGCTGATATCGAAATGATTCAAACAAGGGCAAGTTTATCTTTGCGGTGGGCCAAGGGTGGTCCGATGCGTGAAAACCCGCTGCGCGAGCGCCTGTTTGAGTAACGGTTTTCGAGGACTGAGTTGAAGCGAATGCTTGGTTTGCTGGAAGCGGTGGGTGGTTTGCGGCCGGAGAGGAGGGGGGATTCGGCCAGCCGATTGAGTAAAGTCGACGGGAGCTCAGCTGTGCGCTTCCCGATAGCGACCGTAGGCGTCGATGATCTTCTGCACCAGATGGTGGCGCACCACGTCGCTAGATTCGAATCGGTGGAAGTGGATGCCTTTTAGGTTTTTGAGAATCTTTTTGACCTCCAGAAGGCCGGAGACGCGGGATTTTGGAATATCGATCTGCGAAACGTCGCCGGTGATGACCATCTTGCTGCCTTCTCCCAGGCGGGTGAGAAACATCATCATCTGTTCGGAAGTGGTGTTTTGGGCTTCGTCGAGGATGACGAAGGAGTTGCTGAGGGTGCGTCCGCGCATGTAGGCGAGAGGCGCGATTTCGATCAGGCCGCGCTCGGTGAGCTTTTCCACGTCTGTGGGGGTGAGCATGTCGTGCAGGGCGTCGTAGAGCGGGCGCAGGTAGGGCAGGATCTTCTCCTGCAGGTCTCCTGGCAGGAAGCCGAGGGTCTCTCCCGCCTCGACGGCCGGTCTGCTCAGAATGAGGCGTTCGATGCTGCCATCGAGCAGTTTTGAAACGGCGGCGGCCATGGCGAGATAGGTTTTTCCGGTACCAGCAGGTCCGATGCCGAAAATGACGTCGTTTTCGAAGATGGAGCGCAGGTAGCGTTTTTGGCCGAGCGTCTTGGGCACGATGCTCTTGCGCTTGGTACGGATGACGGTGCCGCCCTCGTAGAGTTCGGCCATCTCCTCCTGGCGACCTTCGGAGACGCCCAGAGTGGTCTTTTCGAAGTCGCGGTCCTTGACGGCGAGCCCTTGCTCGCGGCCCTGCAGCAGCAGGTCGAAGACCTGGGCGATGGACTCGATGGAGCTTTCCTTCTCCGCTTCGATCTGGATCCAGTTGTCGCGAGCGACCACCGAGGCGTCGAAGGTGCGTTCGAGCAGTTCGAGGTTTTCCTCATGTCCGCAGTAGAGCTCGTTGAGCTGCCGCGGGCTTTGGAAGTGGATTTTGCGGGAAGGCATGTTAGGGAGCGAATTCCGTGTGGCGAGTGATCGGGAAAGGATGGGGAGAAGGGGCTCTCGTTCTCCAATCAAAATTCACGTTTCAGGGTTTCTGAAAGGTGGTCCCACATGGCGGCGAGGGATTGCGGGAGGACTCGGGTTTCGCCCAGCACGGGCATGAAGTTGGTATCGCCTGACCAGCGCGGCACAATATGCTGGTGGAGGTGGCGCGGCACGCCCGCCCCGGCGGCTTCCCCGAGATTGATGCCGATGTTGAAGCCGTCCGGCCGGAGGGCTTTTTCGAGCAGCTTTTTGGCTTTGATGGTGGTTTTTGTGAAGCAGAGCAG
Organism: Pelagicoccus sp. SDUM812003; assembly: GCF_031127815.1. Classification (NCBI taxonomy): domain Bacteria; kingdom Pseudomonadati; phylum Verrucomicrobiota; class Opitutia; order Puniceicoccales; family Pelagicoccaceae; genus Pelagicoccus; species Pelagicoccus sp. SDUM812003. Next base: position 157,769 of record NZ_JARXHY010000004.1, read on the forward strand.
CTCTTCGTCGCTGAGGTCCTCCAGATGGGGGGCTTCGCGGTAGGGCAGCACGAGCAGGTGGCCGGCGTTGTAGGGGTACCGGTTCATGAGGATGAAACTGTGGGCTTCCCGGGAGAGGACCAAGTTTTCCTTGTCGTTGTCCAACTTGGGCAGATCGACGAACGGTCGGCGCTCGGACGGAGTTTTGTCCTGCTTGACGTACTCCATTCTCCAATATGCGTGAAGATGCTCCATAGTGATAAGGGGCTGGAGAATAGGTGCCGCCGGTCGCTTGTCAATGAGAGCGAGACGGGGGCGCGATCGAGCGGAGGAGGTCGCCAGGGGCTGTCTCGGCGGCGTCGAATTTGCCGTTCGGGGAGCTTGCCTTGTGGGTCGGTCGTTGTTTTTGAAGGCGGGAGTGTTTATTTGGATCTACAGGATTCTGTTTCTGCCATTGGCCCTACTGAGCTTGCCGGGCTATCTGCTGCATATCCGCAAGCGCGGCGGGTACCGCGACCGTTTTGGCACCCGCTTTGGCAAGGGCTTGAAGGTGCCGCCGAAAGCTCCCGGGAGGAAACGCATCTGGATCCAGGCGGTCAGTCTGGGGGAGATGCTGGCCATCGAGCCCCTTCTCAAGCGGTTGGAGTCCGAGCCGGAAATCGAAATCTATCTCACCGTCACCACCAGCACCGGCTATGCCCTCGCCAAGGAAAAGTACGGCCGGCAGGCGGTTGGCATTTCCTATTTTCCCATGGACTTCTGGCTGTTCAGCCATCGCGTCTGGAATCGTATCGACCCCGATCTGGCGATCTGCGCCGAGACGGAGCTGTGGCCTGAGCACCTGCAGCAGGCCAAGCGTCGCGGGGTGCCGTTTCTGCTGATCAACGCCCGTCTTTCGGATCGATCCTTCCGCCGCTCGCTGCAGCTTCGCTGGCTCTACGGCGGTTTCATGAATCGCATTTCCCGAGTCTTCGCTTGCTCCGATCAGGACCGCAAACGCTTCATCAAGCTCGGAATGGATCCTGAGCGGGTGGAGACCACTGGCAACATCAAGGTCGACGTGACCATCGAGCCAATCCTGGACGAGCGGGAGAAGAGCGATCTCAAGGAGAGGCTCGGCCTGGGCTCCGGGTTTCTGTTGCTCGGCTCCTCCACTTGGCCCGGGGAGGAGGCGATGCTGCTCAAAGCCTTTCGAGCCCTGCGCGAAACCCAGCCCAGCGCCAGACTGCTCATCGTGCCGCGCCATGGCGAACGTCGGGATGAAATCGAAGCGTTGCTGCGTCGCGACGCCTCGGATCTGCGCACCCATTTCAAGTCGCGCGGACTTCCGCAGGGCGAGGTGGATGCGCTGATCGCGGACACCCATGGCGAGCTGAGGCAGTTGACCCAGCTGGCCGACCTGGTCTTTGTCGGAAAATCGCTGCCGCCGCACACCGAAGGCCAGACCCCGGTGGAGTGCGGCATTCTGGGGGTGCCGCTCCTTTTCGGTCCTGGCATGTCAAACTTTCGCAGCATTCGGGCGGGACTGCTGCAGTTTGGAGCCGCTCGCCAGGTGAACGACGAGCTCGAGGCCTTGGAAACCATCGTCTCTCTCAGTCAGGATGCCGAGTCGCGCAGAAGGATGGGGCAGGGCGGCAAGCGTTGGAAAGAGCAGAGCCAGGGAGCGGTCGATCGCACCGTGGACGGCATAAAGGCTTGGCTCGCTTCGAAATAGGGAGCGTTGCTCGATCCTCTTCCAATAGCGGGCTTCAGGCCGCGGATACCCACTTGACACTGCCAGCCGAATGGCGATTTATACGGTCTGTATGGCAGACAAATCCGAAAAGTGGTCCGACAACGTAGCAGGCAAGTTTTACGTAGATGAGCAGTGCATCGACTGCGATCTCTGTCGCGAAACCGCCCCTGACTTTTTTACCCGAAACGACGACGAGGCGTATTCCTTTGTCTTTAAGCAGCCGGAAAGCCAGGAGGACATCGATCTCTGCATGGAGGCCTTGGAAGGCTGTCCGGTAGAGGCCATTGGCGACGATGGCGACGAGTAGGACTCCCCACAGGTAGACTTTTGGAAAACGCGGTCCCATCGGGGAGCGCGTTTTTTTGTGTCGGGATCCTTTGGGGTCGGCTCAAGAAGGCCTCAGGAGAAACGCTTCCAGAGGGACGGAGAGAACAGGGCCAGGATCGCGTACAGCTCTAGGCGGCCCATGATCATGAGCAGAGACAGGAAGATCTTGGTGTGCGAATGCAGAAATCCGAAGTTTTCGGTGGGGCCGACCTCGGCGATGCCGGGCCCGACATTGAAGAGGGTGGCGTAGACCACGGAGAGGCAGGTATCCACCTGGTGCGTGGTTTCGAAAATGGCTACTACAACCATGGAGGAGCTGATCACGCCGCCGATGAGAATAAGGTAGTTGACCACGTCGGCCAGGGGCTGCGGTCCGAGAACGATGCCGTTTATCTTGATCTGGCGCACCACCCGCGTGCGGAAGGAGCGCTCGATGCTCAGCAGGCTCATGCGCGCGGCGATGACCACGCGGGAAATCTTGATGCCGCCTGCGGTGGACCCGGTGCAGCCTCCCAATACCATGAGCAGCAAAAGAAGCATTTGCGGCAGGGCGCTCCATTGGGCGAAGTCCTCGGTGGCGAAGCCGGTGGTGGTCATGATCGAAACCACCTGGAAGGTGCCGGCGCGGATGGCGTGCTCCGCGTCCCAGGCGGTCCCATCGAGCATGAGGTAGGCGCTCACGAGCGCGGATGAGCCGAGCAGGAGGCTGAAGTAGACGCGAAACTCGGTGTTGCGGCGCAGCAGGTGGAACTTGCCGAGGCAGAGGCGCAGGATGAAGAGGAAGTTCAAGCCGGCCAGGGACATGAAGACGATGGATACCCACTCGATGGCGGGGCTTTGGAAGGCGGCGAAGCTGTCGGTCCGGGTGCTGAAGCCAGCGGTGGAGACCGTGGTGAAGGAATGGTTGATGGCGTCGAACCAGCCCATGCCGGCGAAGTGGTAGGAAAGGCAGCAGGCGACGGAGAGGCCGAGGTAGACCCAGACCAGTCGCCCGACGGTGGATTGGATGCGGCTTTCCTCGAACTCGGCCACGGAGCCCGAGGCTTCCCCGGCGTAGAGCATCTTCCCGCCAACTCCGATGAATCCCAGCACGGCTACGAAGAAGACCACCACTCCCATGCCGCCGATCCATTGGCTCAAGCAGCGCCAGAACATGATGCTGGGCGGAAAGGACTCCAAGTCGGTGAAGACGGAGGCCCCGGTGGTGGTCAGACCGGAGGAGCTTTCGAAAATGGCGTCGGCGAGGGTGGCGTCCGGAAGGGCGATCACGTATGGGACCGAACCCACCAGGCTGGCGAGCAGCCAGGCGATGCCGATGGTGGCTAGGGCTTCCTTGCGGAAAAACTTCTTGGTGTGGCGGCGGCCGATCCAAAGAAAGGCGGTCGCGGCGGCCATGGAGATGCCGCAAGCGGTGTAGAACGCCTTGTGCGTGATGGCCGCGTGCTCGGGCGAGTCCATGAAGAACGACACGCCGATGCACAGGAAGAACGCCATGGCGAGGATCAGCATGGCGACGCCGATGAGCCGTGATACGAGGGGAAAATTCATGGATGCGAAAGCGGGAGGAAGCGAGCGGCGCGCCCAGCGGCTCGGGAGTGGTTTCGATCTATTTGGTCAGCTTTAGCAGCTCCTTGATGCGGCTCTTGCAGATGATGGCGATGATGGAGTCGCCCGCTTGCAGCACGTCGTCGCCGGTGGGCGTCTTGGGCATGTAGTTGTGTTCGTGCCCCACCAGCACGCATTCCTTGGGCCAGGCCACGTCGCGAATGCGCTTCCCGGCTACGGCGGACTTTTCCGCGATGTCGAGCTCGATGATGCAGTTGCTGTCCTGCGCGCCCTGAGCGTTTTCCTCCAGCTCGATGAAGGGCTTCTTGCCGATGTAGCGCAGCACCTCGTTGGTGGCCGCCACGCGCGGCGAGACCGCGAGCTCGACGCCGAGCGAGTTGCTGAGCTTTTCAAGAATCTCGATGTAGTCCGCCCGGTTGATGGCCAGCATGGTGTGCTTGGCCCCGAGCTTGAAGGCCTGCAGGCAGGTCATGATGTTGTCCTCGTCGTCCTTGCGGCAGGCTACGAAGAAGTCGGAATGTCCGACCTCCTCCTCTTCCAGGACGCGCAGCGAGGTGCCGTCGCCATGGATCATGGTCACGTTTGGCAGGCGCTCGGCCAGGGACTGGCAGAGTTTCAGGTCCTTTTCGATGATGCGGATCTTGAAGCGCGGATTGGAGAGCAGGCGGGCCAGCGAGATGGCGATTTCCGAGCCGCTGAGGATGGTGACGGCGATCTTGGCCGAGCCTTTCGACGAGGGATCGAAGAGGGCCTTGGTCTCGAAAAGGGAATCTGGATGACCGAAGACGGTGACTTGATCGCCGACCTTCAAGGTGGTGTTGGCGTTGGCGACCAGGTTTTCTCCCTCCCGATTGATCAATCCGATGCGGATGTTTCCGGGCAGACGGAGTTCCTTGAGCGGGATGTTCACCACCTTGGCCCCCTGCTGGATCTCGATGGACTTCACCTCGATCTGGCCGCGTCCGAAGTCCTCCACTGCGACTCGGCCGGGATTGCGGATGCGTTTGGCGAGTTCCACTGCGGCGAGGGCTTCCGGATTGACCAGGTGGTCGATGCCGAAGTGGCGCTGGTGATTGATGAGGGAATTGTCCCGGTAGGTGCTATCGTGAGCCCGGGCGAAGGTCTTTTCCGCCCCGAGAGCCTTGGCGAGCGAGGCGGAGACCAGATTGATCTCGTCGCTGCTGGTCATGGCCAGGAAGAAGTCGCACTTGTTCACCCCGGCTCTGAGCAGGGCGCTGGCGGAGCTGCCGTTTCCTTTGATCACCCGCGCGTCGATGGTCTCGCTGAGGGCGTCCGCCAGCGTCTCGTCGCGCTCGATGACGGTAACGTCATGATCCGCAACGCTTAGGGTTTCGCTTAGATGGGTGCCGACCTCGCCAGCTCCGACGATAACGATCTTCATTGAGAAGAGCGTCTAGGCGATCGAAGTAGACGGGGCAAGGAAAGCTTTTTGTGGAAAACGAGTAGGCGGAGCGGCGAACCGGCCGTCTCCGAACGCGGCTATCTCGTCCCTTTTTTGTACCAGGCGCCGTCTTCCGCTTGCAGCCAGACGCCGTCGGCGGACTTCTTTCGCAGCTCGGCGGCCCGACCTTGGCCCACTACCGCGGTGGTGAGTCCCAGCTTCTGAGCCACGATGGTGTAGAGGGCCCGGCGGTCGGCGTTTTCCTCGTTCATCAGCTTGGTCTGTTCCGGGGTGAGCATGGCTCGCTGCTCGAGCAGCCCGTTTTTGTTTTCTCCCACCAGACCTTTGGTTTTCAGGGCGTCGATCTGGTCGACGCGCTGGAGGATGCGCTGTTTGATGGCCTCTTCGTCGTCGCTTTGGGCTGAGAGCGGAGCGGTGGAGAAGAGCAGAGCGATGAGGGCGAGAAAGAGAGGGAATCGAACGGTGTTCATGGCTGTTTTGACGGATGGTTGTCTTGGAAAATTCATTGTTCGGTTACGGTGGAGGACGCGGCGTCGATTTCGCTGAAGATGTCGGCCAGCTCCTGTTGAAGCTGAACCTTCAGGTTGATATCGAGATTGAGGTAGATGGGGTCGAAGGTGCTGTGCGTTCGGACCGAGAGGCAGCCGGAGGCGCTCAGGGCGAGAAGGGCCAGGGTGGCGGCCGCGAGCATCGGTTTCGGCGAGGGAGTTTCAGGTGGTTTCATAGTCGGAATGAGCATGGAGTCTAAAGGGAATTGAGTCGAATGAGGAAGTTATAAAGTTCGCTCATGGTGCCGTGCACGCGCACTGAGATGACCACCGGTAGCGTCATCTCTTCGGTGCGCGCGGAACCGGAGAGCTGCACCCGCAATGGCGTATCGGGATCGTCTTCGGGAAAAAGCTGGGCGTCGAACTGGTCAATGGTCACGTTTGAGAGCGATCGTTCGACGATGCGTTCCGGCTCGATATTCAGAAATTTCAGCACTCGGTCGGAAAGGCTGGGCTTCTGCTTCGGTGCGTTGGGATCGGAATCGGTCAGCAATCCCTCCGCGTGGTAGCTCAGCGTGGCCGTCTCTCCGCTGGGAAGCTGCAGGTGGCCTCGTTGCGGCTCGAACTGCCCATCGCGCAGCCTGAAGGGAAGCCGACCGTTGACGTTTCCTTCCATCTCCCCATCGAAAAGGTCCGCGTAGCGCGACAGCTCCCCAAGCGAGATGCGCTCAAGCTGGATGCTTCCTGCGAAGTCGGATCCATCGAGTGGCAGCTGAAGGGGGTCGAGGCGAGCGGCTCCGGAAAAGAGCTGGAGCTGGGCCAGGCGAATGTCCAAGTGTGTCCCGTCGCGAACGATGAAGTCGACCGCGGCTCCCGAGGAGCGCAGATCGCCCGCTTGCAAGGCGTCGATGCGCAAGGACGATTGCAGATCGCCACCGTCCAGTCGGGTCAGCGATTCGAGAAGCACGCGACCTTCGATTCCGCTTGCCGAAAGCTGAGAAGGGGGATGGTTGAAGGATCCATCCGAGAGCTTGAGCGAGAGACTGGCGTCTGCTTCCGCAGCGGAGGCGCGGAACGCTCCCTCCGCTGAAATCGCCGCGGAGAAGGACGCTCCCATCGCCTGCGGAGCGAATCGGGACAGGAGATCCGAGTGGGCGAAGGTGGCGGGCTCGAGGTGGTAGCTTCCGGTGAGCTGGGCGTCGCTGAGCGGTTGGGCGAGATGGTGTTCGATGAGAAGGGAAAGCGGAACTCCGTCCAACATGGCGCTTGCGGTCGACGAGCCGCTGATCCCGTCTACAGTTCCTCGATGGGTTTGGTTCAGGTAGAGCTGATCCAGTCGCAGCGTATCGATGTTGAGGATACCGCAGCTCAGGGCGATTTCGAGCGAATAGTCGCCGCTCTCTTCGTTGGCGAACTGAAGTGAACCGCCGCTCCACTGCGCTCGTGCGGAGGCGCTCTCGATCTGGCTGGCTTGCCAATCGATTTTCGCGGTGAGCTTCGAAGCGATCCGTTCGAAGGAAGCAGGCCCTGGCGTCGTCTCCAACAGCTCGGTCGTGATGTCTGAAAACGCGACCTCTCCCTGTAGCGAAAGGCCCTCGCCGCGCAAGCTTTCGAACTGTGTAGAAAGGTTGGATACGGAAAACGTAGCGGTGCCGCGATAGGTTTCCGCGATGGCGTCTTCCGTCGCGTCAATGATGATCTGGAGGTCTCCCTCCGCGCTCGCTCCCTCCGCGCTGGCGAATAGCTGGGCTGCATCGGAGTTCTTCAAGGTCAGGAGATAGGTGGATTCTCGGTCCCCGATGGAACTGCCCAGAGAGAGCTCTAGCGGGGCGACGCTTAAGGCCACTGGAAACCCCTCCAGACCTTTGGCGTGGAGGATGGATTGGAATCGAAAATCGATCGGCAGTTCGTCGTCCTCCGGAATGCCGATGCTCCCTGTTCCGGCTTCCAGTACCGCGTCGCTTGAGCTGCGGAAGCGAATCGGATCCGATGTGAAGGCTATCTGGGAGAAGTCTCCGGAAAACCGAGTCGAAAATGGGGCTATGGCGTATCCGGAAACAGAAGACGTTTCGAATCTCGCTGCGCCTGAAAGTTGGGGAGATGCTTCATCGTCTAGCTGCAGGTTCGCTTCCAAGGTGAAGATGCCTTGAGCGGTGTCCTGATCATAACGCCAAGCGATCGGTTGAATCGATTCCACGGATACGCTAGTCGAATCTTCGGACCAGAGTTTCAGAGAAAGGGGAGTGTTCGGAACGAGGGCGAAGGTGTCCCACTCGAGACGCTGAGGCGTGGTCTCTAGCTGCGCCTCGAAGCTGTTCAGGTCGTCGCTATGAACGCTGATCTTGAGTTTCGGGAGCGTGGCGGTCAGATCGTCGTATGAGAAGTCGAGATCCGCTATTTCCAGGGTAGCCGTCGATTCGATTTGCTTGGCGTCGGAGAAGCGAAGCCCGAACTTTCCGTTTGTCTGCCCCAGGGTATGGATTGACGTATCAGGCAATCGACTACGCCAGTCGGGTAGGAGCCGGTCGAGTGTTGCGCTAGGGTCGGAAAGCTGAAATTGGGCGCCGATCTGCAGCTTTCCGTCGTTGTCAAGCACCCCATCGAGCGTCAGAGCGTCTGTGGCGTCAGCGAGCTGGAGGTCGAAGCGAAGCCCTTGCTCGGGCGTTCGGTTGGCTTTCGCATCGAAGGATATTTCCTCTACGCCAAAAGCGCTGACCACGGTCAGCGACGCATTTGAAATGCTCAGCGCGTCGAGGGGAATCTGTTGCAAGGGCAGGCTCTGAAGAAACGAGTGGAGATTGTCCGGGCTGAGCTCGAGGTCGCTTTCTTCATCTCCGTCGGATTCCGGGATGTGGACGCGCGCGCGAAGTCCTTCTATGGTTAGGCCGTCTATCTTGCCCGCTTCCCATAAGCCATCGATCGTGTAGTTGATGCGCAATGACTCTATTTGCGCCTCGCCGAACTGTGTCGCCAGAGAGATGCCGCTAGCCTGCGTGGTTTCCAGGGAAAGCTCGTCGACAGTGAGCTCCACGCTTTCAAAACCCAGTTTAGCGAGCTCGCGCTGCGCCAGGGAGCTCGCGATCGGAGCTCGAAAGATCCAGGCGCCGAGCAGCGCCAGGAGCAGGGCGATGGCAAAGGCGGCGAGAGATAAGCCGGCTTTTTTGGCGATGGCGGGGAGTCTTTTCACAAGATGCGACAACAGGAGTAACAGTTGACTAGTGAAAAGCTCCTAGGTTGCAACTGGATCGAGCAGCGAAACCTATTAGGGCTTGGAAAAATGCTTCCGCATCGCCGCCACCCCGCGGGCGAAGGATTCCGCAGGGTCGCCCTCGGGCGCCACGATCGTCGCCGCCTCCCGCGCCGCGGGCCAAGCGTGGTCCATGGCTACGGAGAATCCTGCGAGCTCGAACATGGGGATGTCGTTGTTGGCGTCGCCGAAGGCCGCTAGCTGTTCGGGGTCGATGCCGAGGTGCTTGACGAGGGCTTCGAGGGCCGAGCGCTTCGAGGTCTTCGGGTTGGCCTGCTCGAAAATGTTTTTCAAGCTGCGAACCGTGTACAGCTTGCTCTCCTTCAGGAAAGGATCCTTTTCCAGCTCGTCCAGGCGCTCATCCGTATCGAAATAGACGACTTTGAAAATGGCCTCTTTCACCACCTCCTCCGGAGTCGTAAGCGTAGGGCGGATACCAGCCAAGTCGCTGTAGTAGTCGATCCAAGGTCCCTCGCTGAGCGTGTAGATTCCCGAAACGGTGTAGATGGCGATGGCGAGTTCGTTTTTCAGTCCAAACTCGAGAGCGCGGGTCGCGTCGTCCGCGTGCAGATGAGATTCGAAGATCGTATGGGTGTTCTCGATGTCGGAGGCGTATCCACCCTGAGCGGACACCATGTATTCGATTTGGGGGAGCTTCCTGGCATGCGGCAGCATGCTCAGATAGTGGCGCCCGGAGGCGAGAATGATATGGACTCCCTGCGCATGGAGTTGCTCGATCGCGGCCCGGTTGGCGTCGCTGATCGACAGATCGGGAGCGAGCAGCGTGCCGTCAAGGTCGATGGCGACCGCTTTGATCGGAAGGGGTGGCGTTTGCGAAGCTTGGCTCATATCGGCCGCGAATTCAGGCCGAAGCCCGCCAACGGCGCGAGAAAATACCTTTGCCGACCCGCAATTGTAAGCAAACCGATTGCAACTCGTTTTCGCAACGTGGCGAAAAAGCGTTGCTCGCCAAGCCGCTCCGATGGAGCGGTCGTCAGTCGAAGTGCCTTAGCAGGGAATCGTGGATGTCGAGGCTGTCGAGCGCTTCGTCTTCGGTGGCTTGAGAGGAGATGTATACCGGCCAGTCGCGGGTGTGTTTCGGGGTGCAGCCGTGGGAGCCTTTGACTAGGCTGGCGTCGAGCGGGATTACATCGAGCAAGGCCCGGAAGCCGAGTTTCTTCTTGAGAAGGAACGTGGCGATTTTGGCCGGCGGGAAACGGAGTTTCGGATCGATGAAGAGCTCCACAGGGTCGTAGCCCGGCTTGCGATGGATATCGACGCAGCGGGCGAAGTCGGGCGCCACGGCGTCGTCGAGCCAGTAGTAGTAGGTAAACCAGCTGCTTTCGTCGGCCACCGCGATAAAATCTCCCGATCGGGCATGCTCGATGCCGGCTTCGCTTCGGCCGCTGCGATCCAGCACCTTGGCTATGCCGGGCAGCGCTTCCAAGGTGGAGCGGACCTCCGAGGCGATGCTTGGATCGTTCAGGTAAACGTGAGCGACCTGGTGATCCGCGATGGCGAAGGCTCGGCTGGCCCCGCAGTCGAGCTGTTCGCGTCCCAGTTCGTCCTTGATGGTGATCCAGCCCTTTTGGCGCAGGGCGCGGTTGATGTGAATCGGGCGGTCCACCTCGGTGATTCCGTATTCGGAAAGCAATACGACCTCCACGTCGCGACTTTGGTAAAACGCGATCAGATCGCCCACGACCTCGTCGATGAGCTGAAGATCCTTGCCGATGTCGGGATGGTTAGGGCCAAGGCGCTGCAGGTTGTAGTCGAGGTGGGGCAGGTAGACCAGACTGAGAGTTGGCTGGGACTCTTTCTCGGTCCATTTGGCGGATTCGGCGATCCAGCGAGAGCAGTCGATGCCAGCTTTCGGACCCCAGAAGGTGAAGAAGGGAAAGTCCCCGAGCTCCGCTTTGATCCGTTCCCGCATATCCATGGGCTGGGTGTAGATATCGAAAACCTTGCGCCCGTCCGCTGGATACATCGGTCGAGGGGTGATCGTGTAGTCGGCTGACGAGTACATGTTGTACCACCAGAAGAGCTTGGCGCAGGTGAAGTTGGGATCGCGTCGCTTGAGGGTCTGCCAAAGCTTGGGCTGGGTGACGAGGTGGTTGGACTGCTTCCAGAAATGGACCTCGCTGTACTGGCGATTGTACCAGCCGTTTGCCACGATGCCGTGGTCCTTCGGAGGCTTGCCGGTCAGGTAGTTCGACTGGGCGGTGCAAGTGACGGCGGGGAAGGCCGGCTTCACTGGGCGCGAGTGGCGGGTCTCGGCGAAGGCCTTGATGCGCGGCGTGCGCGCTCCGATGTGTCCTTGGGTGAGACCGACGACGTTGAGGACTGCGAGACGCATGGCGAAAGGATGAAATCCGTTTGGAGGGTGGCGGATGCGGCTTCGCTACGGCTATCGTCCTAGTTCGATGGATACGGGTAGGCGTAGGTCGCTGATCGACTGGAGAATGGTCTTTGTATCCATCTCGTGGATTTCAAGCCGTTTCCCGATGGCGCTGAGCAAGGTGATGGTGAGCTCGCCTCCGAGGTGCTCGCGAAATTCCTCCAAGCCCGCGAGGGTGGCGTTTTGCCCGAGATCGTTTTCCAGCTCCAATTCCGGAGCGTAGGTTTCGAAGCCCAGCTTGCGGATCAGATCCAGGATGCGCTGGGCGCTATGCGGGTCGAGCAAGCCCATCCTTTCGGAGTAGATGGTGTCGAGAGCGATGCCGATGGCTACCGCTTCGCCGTGGGAGATGCGGAAGCCGGATAGCTGCTCGAGCTTGTGGGCGGCCCAGTGTCCGAAGTCCAGCGGGCGCACGCTCCCGGTTTCGAAGGGATCGCCCGAGGTGGCGATGTGGGCCACATGGTGCTGGGCGGAGCGGTGAATGATCTCGCGCATGGCCGCGGTGTCGAAGGCCGCCAGGGCTTTGGCGTTTGCTTCGATCCATTCGAAGAAATCGCGGTCCCGAATGAGGGCCACCTTGATGGCTTCGATGTAGCCGTTGCGAAGGTGCTTCTCCGGCAGGGTGTCCAGCAGTGAGAAGTCGTTCACCACGGCGAAGGGAGGGGCGAAGGCGCCTACGAAGTTTTTCTTTCCGCGGAAGTTGAAGCCGTTTTTCACTCCTACCCCAGCGTCGCCTTGCCCCAGGGTGGTGCTAGGAAAGCGAACTAGGCGGATACCCCGATGGGCGGTCGCCGCCGCGAAGCCCACCGTATCGAGCAAGGCTCCGCCGCCGATGGCGACGATGTAGCTGTGTCGGCAGATCTTCTGGGCTTCGATCTCAGCGTAGATACCTTTCAGGTAGTCGGTCTCGTTTTTGATGGCCTCGCCGGCGGGCAGGAGGTGAATGCCGCGCAGGTCGAGCGTCTCCCCATGCACGGCGCAGTAGGAGGCGATGTTGCGGGCGAGCTGCGGCTGGGCGGCGGCCACGCCTTCGTCGATGTAGAAGATCACACGGCTGGCCCCCTGGTTGCTGCCTGATCGGATCAGGTTGCTGAACAGCAGGTTACGCGAGTCGAAGGCGTTTTCGGTGAAGAGGACGCGAAGTTGGTAGGGGATCGCGATCGAATGTTCGATGTTGGGCAGATTCGACATTGGAAAGGTGACGGCTAGGGCCCCAAGGGCGATTGCTTTAGAGATGGATTAGTAACAGGCGCTCAGGTCGACGCAACGTAACGTTGAGCGGCGGTGGTCGCCGCGAAGAAGGCGGCGAAGATGAAAAGGTGGTTTTGCGTAGCGAGTCCAAGAGTGGAGACGATCATCAGATCGAGCAGCGGAATGCTGGCCAACAATGGAGCAATTGTTTTGCCAATTACGAGTTTACCCTCGATTCGAGCGCGAAGGAAAGCCCTAACGTACCAGGCGAGCACCAGAGCGACGACGGCCCCGCGTTGGGCGTCGAAGGATTCGGATCGGTAGTAGAAGGCCCCGACGATGGGCAGGGCGATCATGACCAGGGCAGGGTAGTCGATGGCGTTGTCCGTGGCTTCGCTGCGGGCGAGGAAGGTGACTCCCATGATGAAGGTGAAGACGGTGCCGGCGGCGATGAGGTTGTAGGTGTCGATCCCGTTGGGGAAGGCGCCGGCCACCATGAGAAACAGGCCGGCGCGGCAGGCCGCCATGTAGACCGGAGAGATCGGGTTGTTCTTGTGCCCGATGTCGTAGAGCAGGATGAAAACCGTCACGCCTGCGGCGATGGCCAGCGGAGTCCATCCGATCCACCCGATGGCGGCAAGGCCGGCACCCAGGTAGGCGAAGCCCCAGTTTCGAACGGCGTTCGCGGGTATCTTTCCGGAGGGGATGGGCCGCTCCGGCCTATACCGCTGATCGAACTCGCGATCGAAATAGTCGTTGAGGTACATGCCTCCGGTGTAGAGCAAGCTCGAGCCGGCGAGGAATCCCGCGAGCTCGAGGGCGTCGTAGCCGCCCACGATGATCCAGGCGCAAACGATGTTTGACCAGACGGTGGCGAGGTTCGAGACGCGTCCGAGGACTAGGTGGGTGCGAAGGGATGTCACGTAGCGGCAGGATGCGACAGTTTTTGTAAAAGGAAAGCGGGAAGGGCCACGAGTATCCTGTCCCTCAGGGGAAGAAAGGAAAATCCCTGAGGAGCGAATCAACTTTTCTCGGTGAGTCTCCAGAGTGCGGGGCGAGCTGCGGGCCGCCTTGGCGCTTCTATTCGAGCTGTTTCCGCGCAATTGCGGATTTGTGTTGTGTCGGACGCGTCAAAACGCCGATGAATCTGTCGGTACAGTTTTATGCTAATTTGGGTGGATTTTCGAAGGGGGCGGGGGCGTCGGAAGATGGTGGCCGCCGCGCTGACGGGGCTGGTTTTTGCGGCATGCGCGATGGGGCAGGTTCTGGTGGTGAGCGAGCTGATGTATCATCCGCCGGGGCGCGATGCGCTCGAGTCCCGGGAACTGGAGTTTCTGGAGCTCCACAACCGTGGCGACCTGACCTTGGACCTGTCTGGCTACGCCTTTACCGAAGGCATCGACTTCGCCTTCGCGGAAGGCAGTTCTCTGGCCGCGGGGGAGTATCTGGTGCTGGTTTCATCGACAGCGGCATTCGCAAGCGTCTACGCCGAGGTGTCGCCGTTTGGCGAATACGAAGGGCAGTTGGCGAACTCCGGGGAGACTGTCGGGCTGGTGGATGGACTCGGCCGCCAGGTCGCCCGCCTGAGTTTCGGGGATAAGAGCCCGTGGCCTGTCACGCCGGATGGCTTCGGTCCGTCCCTGGTTTTGAAGGACGAGTCTCTAAGTGAAATCGCGTGGACGGATCCCGCCGCTTGGCGTGCGAGCTCCCGAATCGGCGGATCGCCTGGAGGGCCAGATGCCGCGTTGGAGGAGCCGGCGATCGTGGTGAACGAAGTGCTTTCGCATACCGATCTGCCGCAAGTCGATGCGGTGGAGCTGCGCAATCTGGAGAGCGAGGCGGTGGATATCAGCGGCTGGTATCTGACGGACAACTACGAGCAGCCGAAGCGCTACCGAATCCCGGAGGGCGCTGTGATCGAGGCTGGCGGCTATCTCGTCATAACGGAGGAGGCCTTCGCCGCGTTCTCCCAAGGGGAGAACGCGTTTCGTCTCGATAGCCATGGAGAAGCGGTTTGGATCTTTTCGGGCGACGAGCAGGGCGAGTTGAGCGGGTATGTTCACGGCTTCGAGTTCGGAGCCACCGCGAATGGGGTTTCGCTTGGCCGTTTCGTCGACAGCGGAGGCGTCGAAAGGCTGGTCGCCCTCGAATCGCTCAGTCTAGGGGAGCCCAACGGCGAAGCGTTGCTCGGGGATATCGTCATCTCGGAGCTCATGTTTGATCCGGCCTCAGGGGAAGCGGAATTCGTTGAGATCGTGAACCGGAGCGGCGACGCGGTGAGCTTGTTCGATGAAGCGAATCCGAGCAACGTCTGGAAGGTGCAGGGCATCGACTTCTCGTTTCCCCCTGGGGTCGTCCTGGCAGCGGATGAGGTCGCGATCCTCTGCGGCGTGGAGCCGGAGCTGTTTCGCGAGCGCTATGGACTGCCCGATTCGATCCAGGTATTTGGCCCGTTTGCGGGAAAACTGAGCAACGAGGGGGAGCGCCTGGCTCTCCAACGTCCCGATTCGCCGGACTTGTTGGAAAACGGCGAACTTTACGTGCCCTACGTCGATGTGGACTGGCTGATGTACTCCGATGCCGCTCCCTGGCCCGCAGCGATGTCGGAAGGGTTTAGCATCGAACGGCTTACGCTTGACGCGAAGGGATTCGATCCTGCTTCGTGGCGCCTCAGCCAATACCCGTCTCCGACGGCGGGCTGGGTTCCGACAGGGGTGTTCGAGAAGTGGATACAGACGCATTTCCCGGGAAACCAAGCCAATGAGCACGATGCCCAGCCCTTGGCCGACCCGGATCAGGACGGATTGGTGAACCTGCTGGAATATGCCCATGGTAGCGATCCGCGCCGCGCCAACCTTCCGTTGCCTGCGACGATCGCAGTGAGCCAAGCGACGCAGCTAGCGTTTGCGGGATCGAGCGATCCCAGCGACTTGAAGGTCCATCTCCTGGTCTCCTACGATTTGCAGTCGTGGGACGTCTTGCCGGAGTCCGCCTACGCGATTTCGGAGAGCCTGAGCCCGAAGGACGAAGGGGTGAAGCTGATTCGCTTCGCCTTGGGCGAAACGCCAGGCGAGAGTCGTTTCTATCGCATGGCGATCGAGCTGATGACAACGGATTAAACGCCTGGCCGCGGTTCGTGTTGCATTCACGTTACGAGTTGTATGCTGTGCATCGATCATCTATGGACGTCCGTAGGAATAAGTACGTTTTCGATTGCCGTGAGGTCCCACCATGGAGGGGACGAATTGCGAAGTGAAGCAGGATAATCCATTACTCTGTTCATCGGGAGGCGCGGAGACGGTCGAGGCGCCGCAGCCCCTGATCGCCCCTCCACGGATTAGGCATGAGCTGAAGTACATCGTGCCTGAGCGATACGCGGATGAGATTCGCGAGTACCTGCAGGTGTTTTGCGAGCCGGACTCCTTCGCCCAAGGGGAGCCACCCGTCTATACGGTATCCACGCTCCAGCTCGACACGCCGGCCTTGAGCTTGCACTTCGCCAAGGAACGCAAGCAAGTGAACCGTTTCAAGCTGCGCGTTCGCACCTATGGCGAGGAGCCCGCCGGAACGGTTTTTTTCGAGGTGAAACGCAAGGAGGAGAACTACGTGCGCAAGACGCGCTCCCGCGTCGCAGTCGCCGACTATGGGCCGCATTGCTTCGGCGAGTCACCGATGGTGCCGCGATTCAAGACCGAAGCGGAAGCGATGAACCACTACGAGTTTCTCCGACTCTATCGGTCCCTTGGGGCGTTGCCGATGGCCCATATTCGATACGAGCGCGAGTCCTGGATCGGAAATCCGGATACAAGCGTTCGAATCACCATGGATCGACGCATAAGGTATCGTCGAGCGAAGGACTTTTCGCTTCACGGCTTGTCGAAGCTTCCTTGGAGATCCATGGATACGCAGGTAGCCTTGCGTCGGCCTTTCGCAGGATTCGTGCTGGAGATGAAGTGCTCGTTGGAAGTGCCGACCTGGATTCTGTATCTCGTGAGGAAGTACAATTTGGAGCGGTCCGGGTTTTGCAAGTACTCCACCGCGATGCGGCTGGAGTCGCTGTTCCTGGGGGATACCTACACCGCGGGATCTGAACGTTGCTTTGGTTAACCGGAAAATGGATACGTTTATAGAAGGATTTGGGGCGATTCGCGAGCAGGGCCCGGTGGAGATCTTGACCGCTTTCGGCTTGAGCGCCCTGCTAGGGGTCCTGCTGGCATCGGTCTATCGTTGGACGCACTCGGGGTTCACCTATTCGCGTTCCTTCGTGCAGACGCAGGTGTTGGCCTGCGTGGTGGCGACGATCATGATATTGGCCATAGGCAACAACATGGCTCGAGGGCTCGGCATCTTAGGAGCTCTGGCTATCATACGCTTCCGCACGCCTATTCGGGACCCGCGCGACATCATCTTCCTGTTCGCCTCGCTCGCGGTAGGGATCGCTTCCGGGGCGGGCATCTACGCCATCGCGACCATCGG
This sequence comes from Pelagicoccus sp. SDUM812003, assembly GCF_031127815.1. Taxonomy (NCBI): domain Bacteria; kingdom Pseudomonadati; phylum Verrucomicrobiota; class Opitutia; order Puniceicoccales; family Pelagicoccaceae; genus Pelagicoccus; species Pelagicoccus sp. SDUM812003. The sequence continues at coordinate 174,599 of NZ_JARXHY010000004.1, forward strand.
AGCCTTGGTGTTCAGCGCCTGCGTGCTGATTCTCAACTGGGTGCCGTCCTCCGCCAAGCGCAAGAACGAAGGCTTGCTGCGCTTCGTGGCGCCCAACGGGGTCAACTTGGAACTGTTGCTAGCGGACGTCTTCAAACACTACACCACGAGCGTGGAAATGGTCGCCATGCGGGAAGGCGCTCAGGGGGACGATATCGAGTATGCGTACCAAGTCTGTTTGGCTGACGCCTCCCTTTGTAGTGGTTTCATTGGTACGATCAAGCAAATCGAGGAGATTCGTGAAGCGAATTTCGTTATGCAGCGCGAGACGGTGGAGATCTAGGCCATGGCGGAGGATACGGAGACTTATCAGCTGCCGCCTCGCGTGAAGGCGATGATTCGGTTGAAGCGCTGGACCCGGCATTGGCCAGTTCTGCTTTGGGTCGGTTTGGCGTGGCTCGTGGCGCAGGGTCTTTTCTACTCGCGGGCTTCGCACGCGGTCTGGGGGATCGTCGACTACCGCAATGTTAGGGTGCTGGCGAAGGAGTCCGGAATCTTGAAAGAGGTCGACGCGTCGGTCGGGGGCGCGGTCAGACGCGGCCAGATCCTGGCGAGCGTGGACAGCGATCGCATCCGCTACGAGATCGCGGCGGTACGCAGTTCGGCTGATCGACGTCGAGTCGACGCGGATCGAGAGCTCTTTCGGGTCGAGCAGCGCATCGAATCGGAGTCGAGAGAGCTCGAGGCGCGACAAGCTCGCGAGCGGGCGGAGCGCGAGCTCCTGGTGGAGGAACTGGATCGGATGGAGGAGCTATTTGGCAAGCGGCTGATCGACCAATCGGCCGTAGTGGAAATGCGGACACGCTTGTCGGTGCTGGAGTCGTCGATCGAGTCGCTCTCGGAGAACCGCAAGGAGTTGGAAGAGGAGAGGGCGCGCATCGCTGAGCTGAGGCAACGCTGGCGTGACGAGGGGCAGCAGCATGGTGAGCTCGCGGCCTTGCTCGATTGGGAGCAGGCTCAGACGCTCTTGGCTCCCTGTGACGCCACGGTTTTGCGCGTGGATGCGCAGCAAGGCGATTTCGTTCAGGAGGGCGACAGCGTGCTCGAACTGTTGGCGGACGAAGCTCCGGTGGTTCGCGGATTCGCCCCATTGTCCTCCGGCTTGGATCTGATCGAGGGTCGCGAAGTGTTTTTGCGAGGTGAAGGCCTCGGGAGAACGGTTTGCGTGGGACGTATCGCTGCGGTGAATCCTTCGGTGGAGTCCCTGCTCGACACTTCCAACCCGATCATGAATCGCTCCATCCGGGGTCGTTTCTTTCAGGTCGCGTGCGACGGGCTGGAGGGACGCGTGGAGGGCGAGCGCTTGGAGATCCACTTCAAGGATCCCTCGGATAGTCCGGTGGCGACTTTGGTGGAAAAGGGATTCGCTATGCTGGGCTTCGAGAGATGAAGCCTCTGCGATCGAGTTGCGAGAGAATCCATCGGTATTCGTCGGAGACCTGATCGACAACGCTCTTGTTTTGTAGTTGATCAGGCAATACAGCCCAGGTGTAGGTTTCCATCTCGAAATGCTGACAGAGTTCAGGGGATTTCGAAATGAAGTCGAGCGTTTCGAGCAGATGGTCCGAAGTCGATTCGAGAGGGAGCTCGGGATCGGCGTGCAAGGGGATGTGAAAGTGGATACGCCACTCCTCGCTCGCGTCCCTCCCGTTTTCGCGCGCCTCGAGGGCGAGCGGCAGGTCCTCGTATCGAACGATTGGTGACTGGTTCGACCGTGCTAGGACCTGATGCAGGTAGGTTTCCTCGCGGAAGCTCTCGATAAGCGTTAGCGAAGGCTTGTCGAAGGTCCGAAGCTTGAGAGCGGAGCTGAGGTGGATCTTGCTCAACCTGATCCCGTTGCTTGAAAGCCTCTGGAGGGAATCGGCCGCCTTTTCGTATTCGAGAGCGAAGTGGCAGGTATCGTAGTTGAGCCCGACGCGTTGCAGCAGCTGTTCCGGGTCTGGATGACCGTCGACCAACTGGTCGAAAAAGGAAAGGGTTTCGGAGGTGTTTTCGAACCAGCCTAGCGGTTCCGGTTCCAAGCCGAGGTGCAGGTCGAGCTGATGCGTTTGGCAAAGGCTGTCGATATGATTGAAGCAGCGGTAGAGGTTTTGGCGCATCGCCTCGCTCTGCTCGGATGAATGGATGAAGCGCTTGAAGGATCCTGGCAGAGTGGATACGCTCCCGGAGACGCCCGGAGGGAGCAGCTGGGCGAGAATATCGAAGAGCCGATTGGTGTACTCGAGACGCTCAGGTGTGGTCCAGTCCGGGCGGTAGACTTGCTCCTTGACGCGCTGGTTGTGAAAGTTTCCGTAGGGAAAGCCGTTGATGGTGAAGACGTAGCAGTCGTTTTCCTGCAGCCAGTCGCGAAAGGCCAGCAAGGTCCGCGGATCGCTGAGCTCCTGGGCCGACGCGGCGCTGAGCCGCAGCCCGATGGCGTAGGGCTGCCTCGGGCATACGTTTCTTCGTACGCGCAGCACGTCGTTCTCCAGCGAACGGAAGGTCTCCTCCCAGTCTTTGCCTGGGTGAACGTTGGTGCAGTAGGCGAGGTGGGCGTTGTGGGCGAGTCGCATGGCCAGATCGTCAGGATCTCCTCAAGGGAAGGCCGTCTGGTGGAGGCTGGCAACCAAATGATTCGCCCTGATGGCGAAAGATGGAAGCCTCAGGAGGGGGGGCGGCTGCTGTGGCCGGCGCGGCGTTGGGCGATCTCGTGGCGAGCGCGTGCCAGGGCGGATTGCAGTTTCTCCGGCACGATCGGCTTGCTGAGGTAGTCGTTCATGCCTGAGGCGAGGCAGGATTCGCGATCGCCTTCCATCGCGTCGGCGGTCAGCGCGATGATCCAGGGGTCGGGATCCGTATCGGATAAACGACTACGAATGCGCTGGAGCGTCTCGAAGCCATTGATGCCTGGCATTTGGATGTCCATGAAAATGATGTCGTACTGGCGTTGCAGGCAGCGATCGAGGGCTTGGAAACCGTTTTCCGCAAGGTCAGCTTGATAGCCGAATTTGTCGAGCAGGCGAATCGCGACCATCTGGTTCACGTTGTTGTCCTCCACGATTAGCACGGACTCGGGATGGCGGACGCGCTCGGCAGGGAAGGGCTTGGGAGCGGAATTGGGGACCGGGGCGGTTTTGCTTCCCAGGCAGGTAGCGAGCAGGCATTGCGATAGATCGTAGGGGGAATAGGGCTTGATGATCCGGTTTGCGTAGAGCCCAGCTTCGCGCAAGCTAGGGCGGGCCTTGCTCAGGGGGGCCACGGCCACCAGCGGAAGCGGGTAGCGGCTATGCTCGATTTTCAGGGCGCTGGAGAGGTCGACCGCGGAGTCCGCCTTGAGGTCGAGATCGATCATGGCGCAGGAGAAGGGCGGTTCTTCGCGAAGCGCCGTCAAGGCTTCGCTTTCGGTGGATACGCGTCGGGACAGCATGCCGAAGGTCTCGAGCGTCTGGCTGAGGATCTCGCAGCCGCGACCTTCGTCGGCGACGATGAGGATGCGTTTGGATTGGAGCTCTGGGAGCGGAGCGATGGCGGGCTCGTCTTCGTAGTCGGCTTCGAGGATGCAGCGAAAGACGCTGCCTTTGCCGTACTCGCTCTCCGCTTCGATGCGGCCGTTCATGAGCCCCAGCAGGCGCCGGCAGATCGCGAGCCCCAGCCCGGTGCCGCCGTATTTGCGAGTGGTGGTGGCGTCCGCTTGGGAGAACGGCTCGAAAAGCCTCTTGATCTTTCCTTTTTTGATTCCGATGCCGGTGTCTCTGATCTCAACCACGATGCGTTTGACGTTGGGCCTTGCGGTGTCGGCATTGGTGAAGACGGCGAGTTCGATGCGGCCTTGTTCGGTGAACTTGATCGCGTTTCCCAGGAGGTTGACGAGGACCTGCCGCAGGCGGGTGGTATCTCCCACGATGCGCGCTGGGGTGTCGTCCGACACGGAGAACAGTAGCGCCAGTCCCTTTTCCGAAGCCAGAGGGCGAACCACTTCCAGGGACTGATGCAGGCAGTCCACCAGTTCGAAGGGCTCGTTTTCGGGCTCCACGCCTCCAGCTTCCAGCTTCGAGAACTGAAGGATTTCATCGATGATCGTGAGCAAGGCGTTTCCGCTTTCGGAGATGGTTTTGAGAAACGACCGTTGCTCGTCGGTGAGCTCGGTGTCTTCGAGAAGCGTCGCCATGCCGAGAACGCCGTTCATGGGGGTGCGGATCTCGTGGCTCATGGCGGCCAGAAACTGGCTCTTGGCCAAGTTGGCCTGTTCCGCTTTCACGCGGGCCTGCTTGAGTTCGTCTTCCGCCATCTTTCGTTCGGAGATCAGAGACATCGAGCCGATGAGGTGGTCGGGGTTGCCCGAGGAATCGTAGCTCGGCTTTCCGCGCAGCTGTATCCACTCCCATCGGTCCGACTTGGTGCGGTACCGGCATTCCACGTTGAAGCTGTCCGACGTCTTGAAGCGGATGCGGGAGAGTGCGGCTTCGAAGTGGGGCTTCTCTTCGGGATGCAGGCGCTCGAGGAGCTCGGTCAGCGTGTATTCGCGCTCGCGCATGTCCTTTTCCAAGTTCACCTGCCATCGTGGCGAGGTCCAGATGAGCTCCTTTTTCAGATCGATATCCCAGGCGCTCTCCTCGCTGGACTCCATGGCGTTTATCCAGCGGTTTGCCAGGCCGTGCAGCTTTCGCTCCTCAGCCGAGCGGTCCTCCACCACGCGGTCGAACCCGATGGCGACCGGCTGGCCGTTCAGCGTGAGGAAGGTGAGCGAGTACTCGATCAGAAACCGGTTGCCGTCCTTGTGCCGGTGCAGGGACTGGCCGGAAATGCTTTCCCCGACTTCGGGAGCGTCGAACCAGGTCTCATCCACCGTGGTGGTCCAAGGCACGTCGTGAAACAGGTCCAGGGACTTGCCGACCACCTCGTCGCGCCTCAAGCCGTGGCAACGGGCTGAAGCTTCGTTGCAATCGCCTAGAATGATAGGGATCTCCTTCGAAGGTCCCTTCACGATGAGATTTATTCCGTAGGGCGAGGTTTCCCAAAGGGCGTTGAGAAGCGGGTTTTCGCTGGCGATGTCCTTCAGGAAGTCGGGAGAGCGAGGGTGCTTTCCTGGCGGATGATCGATCGAGGGCATAAAGCGGAGAAGTTGATTGGCGTGAGGGAGGTGACCTCCGGTCTAGGTGTCGGAAGTCGCTCTCGAAGAGAGTTTAGGGGAAACGTTTGGGCGTTCAACGGCTGATTGGCTCTCTGTAGTGATAAAATCGTCAATCGCGCGGAGATTCGAGGACCGTAGAGGGCTTCGCAGGGCAGCTTCGCATCGCGTCCTGGAAAGGGGGCGTTCAGACCTCGAGGCGATCCTGGATCCAGCTGTGGGCTCTCTCCAGCACGCCGGTCACGGCCTCCACTCGGGCAGGTTTGGCCACGAAATCGTGCATGCCGGCCTCGATGCAATCCTCCTGGTCGCTCTGTCGAGCGTTGGCGGTGAAGGCGGAAATGTAGACTGGATGTTCGATCAGATCCGAGGCCAGGATGCGCCGAGCGCTTTCCAGGCCGTCCATCACGGGCATTTGCAGGTCCATCAAGATGGCGTCGTAGCGGATGCTCTCCGCGGCTTTCAAGCCCTCCTGGCCATTCTCGGCGGTATCGGGCGCGTAGCCGAGCTTCTTGAGCAGCTTGACCAGGACCTTGGTATTGATGGCGTTATCCTCGACCACCAGCAGGCGAAGCGGGTGCTTTGTCGCGAAGTCGCTGTCGTATCCTTTTCTTGGCGACGATTTGGATGGCTTTTGCTCTTGGCTGGATTTCTCTTCGGCCTCCGGTTCGGGCTTGGGCGCTACGGCCGGTTCTCGGGCGGGCTCCGAGTCGGATGGTCCGATGAAGATCGGCAGCTCTGTCGTTTGGCGGGATGGGCCGCCAAGCACGAGTTCGCACATCGAGCGGTGAAGCGCGGTGGGGCGAGCGGGCGTGCGGATGGCCTGACTGTTCACGCAAGGCGTCAGCTCGTCTTCAGTATCCAATGACAGGAGACGAATGAAGGGAGGAAACGCCCCCTTGCTTCGTTCCTGGCAGTCGATGAGAGCTCTTATGGTATCCAGTCGAGTGGCCGATGGGTCGACAATCAGCAGGTCGAATTCGTTTTCCACCAGGCTCCTGGTGACTTGGTCCGGGTTCGAGCGGCAACGCCGAGAGGACATGCTCCAGAATCCGAGCTGCGCCTGAAGGGCCTTCCACGCCAGTTCGCTGTCGGTGATCACGAGGACGTTTCGTCCACTGATGGGCGCAAGGGTGGTGACGGTTTCGATGGCGTCGGCCTTGATGGTGAAGGAAAAGCGCGAACCTTTTCCGGCTTCGCTCTGCGCGGTCACGCGTCCGCCGAGCAGCGACACGATATTGCGCGTGATGGTGAGGCCGAGGCCCGTGCCGCCATATTGGCGGGAGGCGGAGGACTCCACTTGATAGAACGGGTCGAAAAGGTGCCGGATCTTCTCCGGCGGTATTCCAATGCCGGTGTCCTCAATCGAAACCGCTAGCTTCTGCTGAGAGTGTTCGTAGTCGACGCTGACGATCGCTCCACCGGATTTGGTGAACTTGATGGCGTTTCCGATGAGGTTTACCAGCACTTGGCGCAGGCGGCTGGCATCTGTATCCACAATTCCAGGAACGCCCGGTGCAATGACCAGATGCAGCTCCAGACCCTTCTTCGCGCAGTCCGGAGCGAAGAGCTGGACCGTCTCCTCCACGCATTCGATCAGGTTGATGGGCCCGGTCGAAATCTCGAGTTGGCCCGCCTCGATCTTAGCGATGTCGAGAATGTCGTCGATGATGGCGAGCAGGGAGTCCGCGGAATAGCGGATGGTTTCCACGTACTCGCTCTGTTCCTCGCTCAGTTCCAGGCTGCTGAGAAGCCCTGCCATGCCGATGATGCCGTTCATGGGAGTGCGAAACTCGTGGCTCATGTTGGCGAGGAATTCGCTTTTCGCCCGATCCGAGGACTCCGCGGCGTCGCGAGCCTTGCGCAGGGCCTCTTCGGCCTCCTTGCGAGCGGTGATGTCGCGGGCGATCTCCACGAATCCGCCGGTCTCCGAGCCGTCGACCTTCGCCAGGCGGGAGAGGGTGACGTCCGCCCAGAAGCGCGTGCCGTCCTTGCGTACGCGCCAACCTTCGAAAGAGGCTTGGCCCGTCCGTCGGGCGATGATCAGAAGCTCCTCCGGCGCTTCGTCGCTCAGGTCGGTCGAGTGGAAGAGGCGGGAATACTCCAGAGCGTTGGCCTCTTCGGAGGAATAGCCCAGCATGCGCTCGGCGGCGCTGTTCCAGCGGAGCGGGCGTCCATGATCGTCCAAAGTGAAGATCACATGGTCTCTGGCTCCTTCGATGATGAGGCGCAGCCCCTCCTCGCTTTCACGCAGCCTGGACTCGCGTTGCAGGAGCTGGGCCTGGGTCTCTCTCAACTCGCTGACCGTGTTCTCGAGGTCGCGTCGCGAGCTCTGCAAGTTCGTGGTCATGACATTGAAGGCGCCGGCCAAGGCTCCGCATTCGTCATTGCTCTGGCAATCGACCCGTTGGGAGAAGTCCCCGCGTCCGACCGCTTCGGCGCCGCGCTTCAGGGCCCTCAGGGGACTTGTGATGCGGCGGATGAGTATCCAGATAATGAAGACGCTCGCGCTTATGCCTCCAAGACTGATGGCTAGGAGCAGGTTTCTCGTGTTTGAGAGGGCGAGCAGCTCCTTTTCGTAGGAGGTTAGCAACGTGTATCGAATCGGTGGTGACGAACTCGAATTGACCTGAAGCTGGTTTGTGAGGAGATGGAAGTGTTCGCCATTCAAGAGGGCGGTTTGGACAAACTTATCCTGTCTGCCGCCATGGTTCGAGACCAATTGCAGGGCTTCCAGCTCCTGCTGGCCTGAGAGCGAAGTGCCGAGGGTCGAACGATCCGAGACGAAAGCGAGCTCCGCTCGGGTGAGAGCTTTCAGCTCGGAGATCGGCTGGTCGCCAAGTTTGATTCCTATGGTTAGGCAGCCCACCGGGTAGCCGGCGTTGGTGAGAAAGGCCGGCACCGAGATGACGTTGAAAAGGCTTTCGTTGATCGCGTAGTAGTCAGCTGAGAGCTCTCCTCCGAGAGCGGTGTCTATGCTGTCGGCCACGGTGTCGGCAAAGGTTGACAGGTTGATGGTGGTGTCACGTCTGACCAGGCTCTGCTCGGAGCCGTCGATCGGCGTGTAGACCAGAGCGAGAACGTCCGCCTCGAATTCTCGAAAGAGGTTTCTCAGGTAGGAACGCATCGTTTCCTCGTCGAGTTGGGAAACCGCCTTGAAGCGAGGCTCGTTGACTGCGTTCTTGAACTGGATCTGTCGGGAGCGGCTGTGGATTTCCAGAGAGTTCAGGAGAACCGCTTCGGCGGTGGCCAGCTGGTCCTGAGCCTCTTCCAGGGTCATTTTTTGGACGTGCTGGTTTACCAAATACACCGTGCCTGCTGGCAGAGCGATCAGCAGAAAGAGCACTGGGACGAGTACCTTCGTCTGAAATGAAAAATATCGATTGCTCTTGCTCGGATTCACGGGTGGGGGTGGGGCTTAGATCTTGGGAAGGTCGAGCAGTCCCATCACGATATCGATCTCGAGGTCTCCCTGCTCGGGCACTTCGATGTCGAGGTATTTTGAGGGAAGCCGCTCGTGCCAGGCCTTAAGTCGATAGGAGCCAGGAGGGACGTCTTTGATCTCGAAGCGGCCCCGTCGGTCGCTTTTTGAAAAGTAGGCGTTTGGCAATACGAGCACGATGCAGTGCATTTGCGAATGGATGGCGCAGAAGACGTCGACTTGTCCTGGCTTATCGAATACGAGGCGTTTGGGGTCGTCTTCGCTTTTGTACATGCCGAGGTCGAATGGTCTGACCTCCGACATGGAGAAGACGTTGTGGTAGATCTCGTCGCGATTTGGCCACTCGACTTCCGTGCCTGCCGCGATGGGCAGCACGTGGGGAATGAAGGCGCCGTCCTTTTGCGACACGCTGGCGAGTTTGCTGTTTTGCCGAGCTTGATCGCTCTCCTCGATGGACTCGATGCTGACTACGAAATCGCGCAGGCTTTCGTAGTCGATGGTGTCGAGGAACTTGTATCTGCGAGATTGATACGCGCTGTCGTTCGAGCGGGAAGTCTCGATGTTCGGGGCGGTTGCCTGGATGGAGCCCACGATGTCGCCTCCTTCCGAGCAAGAGAGGGCGAGGCCGAGGCAGGCTGCGAGGCCGAGGATGGACCGTGTGGCTTGCATTAGAAGCGAACCCCCAGCTCCGCGGCGAATTGATCGGTATCCTGGCGTTTGTTTCCATCGGTCTGCTCGCCGTTTTCGATGGTGTATTCGACTTTCATGACGGTGTCGTCGTTGATCCAGTAGCCAAGGCCGAGAGAGGCGCGTTCGAGCTGTTCCGTGAGCGTTCCGCCGAAAAGGTAGATGGAGCGGGCTCCGTTGCCAGCGATAGGGTAGCCGCCATCCACCTCCATGGAGCTGAAGCGGGCCGCTAGGTAGAGCTGGTCGGAGAGGCTTTGACGAGCTTCCAGGTGGTAGAAGGAAAAGTCTCGGCCGTTGTCGCCAAGCGGATCGTCATCATGGTACCAAGCTTCGCCGTAGGCTCCGAGCAAGGAACCGCCCTCCCAGAGGTAGCTGAAATCCAACTGGGCGAGCTCGGCGCTGAACTGGGTGGTCTGGTCTGAGCCGATCGGCACGAACACCACGTTTCCTATCCAGAGTTCGGACTGCTGATCTCGAGCTGCGTCGAGGTCGCCGGTGCGCATGAGGCTGAGGCTCAGGTCGAGCTCGTTGGTGACTTGGTAGCCGATGCGGCCGGCGATGGATTTGTCTGAGTCGAAGTCGCGCAGCAAGGAGGTGTTTCCGTTTTGCACTGCCACTGCGTAGGAGAAGCGATCGAGATCGCCATAGAGTTCGACGCCTTGGTCGATGCCCCAAAGGTCGGCCACGGAATGGGAGATGAGCGGATTCTGCATGACGTAGCGATTCAGGTACTCTTCGCCGAAAGGAATGTCGAAGCGCCCGAGCCGGAGGTTTACCAGGCGGTCCAGCTCGCCCTCGAGTCCCAAGGCGTTTTCGAAATCCACGAAGAGAGAGCCCACTTCGATGCCTTCGTCGTCGGATTCGCGGCGAAACAGTTCGAGGCCGCCTACCAGGTAGATGCCGCGGCTCAGTTCGGCCTCGAGGAACAGTCGAGCGTCGTCCACGCGAAACTCCTCGTTGGGAAACTCGTTGTTCTTCTCGCCCGCGAAGAAGGCCAGACCCGCTTCGCCGGAAACGATCAGGCGCTCGTTGAGGCTCTTTCGGGCCGGCGCGGCGCTGCGCTGGAAGGCGCTGTCTTGCAGGTCTTGGATGGCGAGCTCCTGCGCCTGGTCCTCGCTTTCGAGGCTTTCCAAGCGCTGCTTGAGGGCGGCGATTTCCGCCTGCTGCTGCTGAGCCAGCTTGAGCAGGGTCTCGTTTTGCGTGGCGAGCTCGCTCAGGCGTCGTTCGAGATCGTCGTTCGATAAGGCGCTGCTAGCGATGGCGAGGCAAAGCGAGCAGGAGAGAACTCTGGAGAGCGTTCCCTTGGTGCGAGGGTTAGAGTAGGCCATACGAACACTAGGTATCGGCGGCCAGGGTTCGTAGCTAAGCCGAAGCTCGAATTTCTCGGCGAAGTCGTGCCAGCTTCGTCGCGTCTGCTTTCCAGGCGTGGCTGGGAGAGGGACTCGATGGGATGGGCCTTACCAGTCGAACCGAGCGAAATTCGGGCACTGTTTGAGAAAACTCACCGGGGTCTGGTAGAAAACCGTATCGATGATCTCGTCGTCGTAGCCGCGGCGTCGCATTTCCATGGCGGCGTAGGGCACGGCGAGAGGCACGCTGACGCCCCAGTCGCAGGCGGAGTTCATCCAAAGGCGGTCCGGTCCGTAGGTTTCCAGGATGTCGATGGCCCGCGGGGCGGTGGTCTTGGACTCCGGGTAGAGGGTGATGCCCCCGCGCATGCCGGCGTCCATGACGTACTTGGCGGTGTGTTCCTCCACGTGGTCGATCAGGACGCGAGCTGGATCGATGCGCGAATCGGATTTTATCAGATCCACGATCAGCTGCGTGCCCTTGAGCTTGTCCTCGAGGTGCGGTGTATGCACCAGAATGAGCTGGTTGTGGCGGGCTGCCAGATCGATGTGCATCTCCAGCACCTTCATCTCGTTGCGGCTGTTCTTGTTCAGGCCGATTTCGCCGATGCCCAGCACGTTCGGCTTGTCGAGAAATTCCGGTATGAGGGCGATGACCTCCTTGGCCAGCTCCACGTCCTCCGATTCCTTGGGGTTGATGCACAGCCAGCAGAAGTGCGGCAGCTTGAACTTCGCGGCTCGAGCTGGCTCGTACTCGGTCAGCTGACGGAAGTAGTCGTAGAACCCTTGGGAGGAGCTGCGATCGAAACCAGCCCAGAAGGCGGGCTCGCAGACGGCTTTGCACCCTGCGGTGACCATGGCGATGTAGTCGTCGGTGGTCCGACTGACCATATGGGCGTGGGGTTCGATATATCGCATGTGAGTTCGTGAACGTATCTGAGAGTTTGGATACGAGAAGGGAAAAGTCCTTCTACGCTGGTCGTCGAGTCAAGCGACCTGGCGCGGCGATGGCAATAGCTCAATGCGTGGAACGCTTCGCTGCGGTTTCCGTGCGAACGAGGGGGAGGGGGCGTTGTTTCGTGGCGGGCGGCCAGTCTTTGCGGCCGGCTACGCGACTTGCGGTTTTGCGGAGTTGGAGTCGGTCTTCTTTTCCGCCAGGCAGCTGGAGATGGCTTCGTAGAGCAGCGGAGCCTTTACCGGCTTGGTCAAAAACGCGTTCATGCCCGCCTCGTAGCAGGCGTTTTCCGAGCTAGCGTAGGAGTGGGCGGTCAAAGCCACGATAGGCAGCTCTGAATGGCGAGGGTCCTTGCGAATCGCTTTAGTGGCGGCGAGACCATCCATCACCGGCATGCTGATATCCATCAGCACCAGATCGTAGGTCCCGTTTTCGACCGCCGCGATGGCTTTTTCGCCGTTGTCCACGCAGGTGCTGCGGGCGGACATTTTTTTCAGCAGGGAGGTGACGACGCGCTGGTTCACGAAGTCGTCCTCCACCACGAGAATGTGCGGTTCGGATTCGAAGCGCGGTTTGGCGGCGGGGGAGGCGGTCTTGCCCGGGGTGGCCAAGTAGGACTTGACCGGTAGGCGTACAGTTACCTCGGTGCCCCGGCCGAGGGCGGAATCCACTTCGATCTCGCCTCCCATGGCGTTGCAAAGCCTTTCGCAGATGCTCAGACCGAGGCCGAAGCCGCAGCTCTCGCGGGTTTTGTCGAGGTGCGCTTGGCTGAAGGGGTCGAAGAGCTTGGGCAGGATTTTTTCCGGAATACCCGGCCCGGTATCGGAGACGACGATGGTGAGCAGGCTGTGGTCCTCGCCCTTTGCTCGGTCAAGGGTCAGTCGCACGGTGACGGAGCCTTTGTCGGTGAAGCGGATGGCGTTGCCGCCCAGTTCGTCGAGGATTTGCAGCAGTCGGCGCCTGTCGACGCGCAAGGCTTCAGCCCCGTCTGGCTCGACGATGACTTGGAATTCGAGTTGCTTGTTTAAGGCTTGGGTTTTCAATCGAGCGCAGATGGCGGATCTGAGCTCCTCCCAGAGGACGCGCTGCGGCGATATGGACAGCTGATTGTGTTCCAGCTCCGAATAGTCGACCACCTGATCGACCAAGTGCTGCAGGTGCTCGCCCGAGCGATTCATCAATGCGAGCTGTTGCCGGCTCTCCTGGCTGAGAGACGGATCGTCGGAGAGGATGTCCAGGAAACCGAGAATCGGATTGAGCGGGGTGCGCAGCTCGTGGCTGACGATGGAGAGAAACTGGTCCTTGGCCCGGGTGGCGGATTCGGCCCGGTCGCGCTCTTCGGTCAGCGTCTGAGCTTGCTCCTCCAAAAGGGCGGCCTGCTCCTGCAGTTGGGCCGCTTGCTGACTTAGCAGAGCGTTGGAATGCTCCAGCTCGGCCTCTCGCTGCCTGAGGGTGGAGATGGTGGCCTGGAGCGACTTCATCATCCACGAGGAGATCAGGCACACTGCGGTGGTATAGAGGGTGAAGATGGCGATCGAGACCGCCCATTGCCGAACGGAATGGCTGGAAACGGAATCCCCGTCATCGGCGATGCCGAGCGAGGAGTAGAAACTCGCCGCGAAGATCGATCCGACCGCGGCAAGGCCGATCGACGCGAGAGCGTGGCGAGAGCCGCATACGATCGAAGAGATCACGCAGGCGCAGACCAAGAGAACGAAGCGGCTGGGAGCGGGTCCCCAGGCGGCTACGCCGCAGACCCCGATGATCAGAATGTTTCCCACCACTATGTTGGTGATCACCCTGTTGGGAATGCTCTTGGCGAAAGGGTAGCAGGCGACGAAGACTCCGTACAGCGATAGCTGCACCGTGAAGTACCAGGTCCATCCCTCCTTGAGAGCCCGAATGAGGCTGAAAAGGATGACGGGCGAGGCAAAGAGGATGATGCATTTGAAGGCGATCTTGGTGATTCGCTCGCGCAGGGTGGCCAAGTCGGGCAGCGCCTCTGCATCGCTTTGCAAAAATACCTCTGTGACGCGCTCGATCATTTCATATGGGGACGGGTGAAGGTCCCTATCGGAGCAAACGGGGCTCGACTAGATGCCGAGGTCGCGATTTGAGGCGATATAGCTTCGCGTTTGAGGAGAACACCCCAGCTTCTAGGGTGCGCGACGGCAGGACGAGTTGAAACGATCCGCGCGTTAGGCTTCGCCCGGCCAGGCTCCGCATGCCGCTTTGGTGGTGGCCTGCGGGATTGGCTCGGTGGTCGGATCGCTGAAGGCCTTGAGCACGGCTTGCGCTCGCTGGCTGTCCTGCTGCAGCGCTTGCAGGGCGTTGAGGAAAGCCTGGTACCGAAAGTCGTCGGCGAGTCCGTCCTTGCCTACTCGGTCCATGAACGCCGCGATATCGATGAGCTTGGAGCGAGCGTCCATGAAGTAGAGGTCGACAGGATTTTGCGGAGAGCTTGGCTTCATGGTGGCGAGTGTGCCGATTGGCGGCTCGGTTGCAACGCTGAGTTGCGGCGAGATGGACCATGCCGGTCGGCCTGGTCTCAGTCAAAAAGCTGACTGGCGATCGTTTCCAGCCCGAGCTCGATCTGTTCGCTGCTTGGATGGGTGAAGTTCAGTCGCAGGTAGCGTCCGTGTCGCTGGCTGTCCGCAAAAAATGGATCCCCTGGCATGAAGGCCACGCCCTCCGAGAGGCAGTTTTCCAAGTCCGCGAAGAGATCGCGCTGCTTGGCAAGCTCCAGCCAGACGAACATGCCCCCGGACGGACGCAGCCAGCGAGCCCGCTCATGAAAGTCGTTTTCCAAGCAGCTGAGCATGAGGTCGCGCTTGGCTCGATAGCTGGCGAGAGCTCTGGCCAGCCGCTGCCGCAGGGAGGAGGCGTCTCGGAGCAAGTGGCAGGCGATGGCTTGTGAGGTGCGGCTGCTATGAAGGTCGGCCGCCTGCTTGAGCTTGAGCAAGTGCGGATAGAGGGCCTCCGAGGCGGCGAGGCATCCGATGCGTAGTCCTGGTAGCAGGATCTTGGATACGCTGCTGAGGTAGGCCCACGGAGCTCTGCTGAGAAACGAACAAATCGGCGGTGGCGGGGCGTCTTCGAAGTGGAGGTCTCGATACGGATCGTCTTCGATCAGCACGGTGTCGTATTCATCGAAAAGCGAAGCTACGGCCCGTCGCTCTTCCAGCGAGTAGCAGGCTCCGGAAGGGTTTTGGTAGGTAGGATTCAAATACACGAAACGAGGGCGTTCGGTTTGCAGCAGCTCGCTCCATTGCTCGAGGCTGAGCAGCGGAGAGCCGGTCGGCAGGGCGACCAGCTTCGCCCCGAAGAGCTGGAAGTTCTGCAATGCGGCCAGGTAGGTGGGCGACTCGATTCCGACGGGGGAGCCCGGATCGATGAATAGTTTGGACAGCAGGTCCAAGCCTTGCTGGGAGCCGGTGGTCACGATGAGTCGCTTAGGCGAGCAGGCTATGCCCAGCCCCTGCAAACGCTCGGCGAAGAGGTCGCGCATCGATTTGTCGCCCTCCGAGGGTCCGTATTGAAAGGCGCTTTTGGGTAGGCGCGGCAGATCCAGATCCTGCCACATTTCGGGGGAGGGCAGGCCGCCGGCGAAGGAGATGAGATCCGCGTCCTGCGAACGAGAGAGGATATGGCGGGCCACGGAGCCCTGCAGGTTTTCGATGCGACGAGAAAAGGCCAGCGTAGGACGGGGTTCGGTTTGCATGCCGAGAGTTTAGAAGGTTTGCCTATTTGGGTAAAATAGTATTGATGATAGGAAATGATATCAAATTGGTATGAAGCTCCCTAGCCATCGTCAGGTGCAGTGCTTTTTGGAGGTCTGCCGCGACTTTCACTTTACGAGGGCGGCGGAGCGATTGGGTATCCCGCAGCCGCCGTTGAGTCGTCACATCAAGGAGCTGGAGCGCTTGCTGGGGGTGGATCTGTTTTTGCGGCAGGGCAAGTCGGTGTCGCTGACTGCGGCGGGAGCGGTGTTTTTGAAGGAAGTCTATCAAGTGCCGGTCATTCTCGCTCGCGGGGTGGAGGCGGCCCGGCGGGCCATGGCGGGGGAGTCAGAGCTCTTGCGCATCGGCATCGTGGGAGCCTTGCTTGGGGATAGCTGGCTGAGCTCCGTCGAGGCCTATCGGCGACGGTTTCCGCAGGTGCAGCTTTCGCTGGTGGAGCTGAGTCCTTCGGATCTGATCCGGCAGGTGGAATCGGGCGAGCTGGACGGAGCCATGCTCGGGGTGCGTCCGACGGGGATTCCGTCGGGGCTCAACGCTCAGGTTTTTCGTCGGGAGCCGGTGGTGGTCTGCTTGCCCAACGATCATGAGCTGGCGCGGCGCAAGCGCTTGAAGACGCTCGATCTGGAGGGGCGAGCCGTTGTTTCCCTGGCCACCGCGGTGGCGCCGGCCTATCGGGACTTTTTAGAGGGATTGTTTCGACGTCGCGGATTGCGTCTGGGCAGGGTGACGGAGACCAATGCGGCGGCGGCCATGCTCAGCATGGTGGTTGCCGGGTGCGGGATCGCCATATTGCCGGAGTCGGTCGCTCGCTTGGGTGGGGCCCGCATATCCAGGGTGCCGTTGGCGGAGCCCAAGCTTCGTCTGGAGCAAGTGTTCGTCTACCAGGCGAATCCGTCCGGTCCTCTGCAGCATCTCGTGACGGTGTTGCGCGAAGGGGAAGCGAAGTGAGGGGCTGGAGGGACGGCTACTTGGTCGCCAGCCAGGCATAGGCCCGAACCAGCATGTTCGCGATGGCGTCCACACCCGCCGGTTTTGCTACGAAATCGTGCATGCCAGCCTCGGCGGCAGCCTTCCGGTCTTCGGCTCGCACGTTTGCGGTGAATGCCGAAATGTAGATCGGATGCTTGATCTTGTCGGAGGCGAGGATGGCCCGGGCGGATGTGAAGCCGTCCATCACTGGCATCTGCAGATCCATGAAGATGGCGTCGTACTGCTTGCTTTCGGCGGCGCGGGCGCCGAGTTCGCCGTTCACGACGGAGTCCGCTTCGTAACCGAGTTTCTTCAGCATGCGCAGCAGCACTTTGGTATTCACCGGATTGTCTTCTACGACGAGTATCCGGATCGGATATTGTTCAGCGAAGTCCGCGGAATAGAAATTTCGTTGCATCTATGGTGATATAAAAACGTCGAGAAGGCTCGGCGTGTCAGGTGGCGGCCAGACTTATCAAGTATCCTAATGCGTTTCCGCAGGTCTCTAGCTGTCAGCCTCCGAGTTGAGGAGATTGGAATGGGCGAAGGAAGCAGGGGCGGTGATTTAAGGTTCAATTGCGTAGCGAATCTAGATCCGCTTTCAAAGGTATTTGTGTATTCATTACAAAAATGTGTTCGCCTGAGCGCGTCCTTGATCGAACGGGCTTCGTCAAGCAGCGCTTTCGGACTGGTTGGCTGGCGGCTTGTTTCGAACGAATTCGAAAGGGAGAATCATGCGTTTGCGGCATCGAATTTTGGATAGGTGAAGGGCCGGAGGGGAAAAGCTGGAATGCGTTTCCGTCTCCGAAATCATGGTCCCCGCTTGTGGATCGGTTTCCGCTCCAAGGGAAGGCGAAAAGCGACGCTGCCGATGGAAAAATGGAAGGGGGGAAGGGGGAAGATTTTCCATTAGGTGAATGAATGTGGTCGGGTAGGGAATATAAGCAGCCTCTTTTATGGTTTACGTTTATAGCAGCTTGGGACAGCCGCAAGTGGCGGCTCTTTTTTTCAGGTTGATTCGTCACCGGGCTGATCTTCTTATGGCGCGATGAGCACCACTTCGGGTACCAAGATCGACAAGTCATCTCTGCCGGACGCGAGCGGCCATTTTGGCCAGTTTGGCGGCATCTACGTTCCGGAGACGCTCGTGACCGCTTTGGAGGATTTGAGCAAGGAGTACGAGGCGGCGAAGCGTGACCCGGAATTTCAAGCGGAGCTGGCCGGATACTTGAAGGAATTCGCGGGCCGCCCGACCGGACTCTATCACGCCGAGCGGCTTAGCGAGGAGCTGGGCGGGGCGAAAATCTACTTCAAGCGCGAGGACCTCCTGCACACCGGAGCCCACAAGATCAACAATGCCATCGGGCAGGCTCTGCTGGCCAAGCGCATGGGCAAGAAGCGGGTGATCGCCGAGACCGGCGCCGGGCAGCACGGGGTGGCCACCGCCACGGTCTGCGCTCGCTTCGGATTGCAATGCGTGGTCTACATGGGTGCGGTCGACATGGAGCGGCAAAAGCTCAACGTCTTTCGCATGCGTCTCTGCGGGGCGGAAGTGCGCAGCGTAGAGAGTGGCCAGAAAACGCTGAAGGACGCGGTCAACGAAGCCATGCGCGACTGGGTGACCAACGTGCGGGACACGCATTACATCCTCGGCTCCGCTCTGGGGGCTCATCCGTACCCCATGATGGTGCGCGACTTTCACAAGATCATCGGCGAGGAGACTCGTTTGCAGATGATGGAAAAGGAAGGCCGTCTGCCGGATGAGCTCGTAGCCTGCGTGGGCGGTGGCAGCAACGCGATCGGCTTGTTCTACGATTTTCTGGAAGACGAAGATATCCGCATGGTCGGCGTGGAAGCGGGCGGCTACGGCATCGAGCAAGGCAAGCATGCGGCTCGTTTCGAAGGCGGTCGCCTAGGTGTCCTGCAAGGGTCCAAGACGTACATTCTGCAAAATCCCGACGGGCAGATCGAGCTGACCCATTCCGTATCCGCCGGCTTGGACTATGCCGCGATCGGTCCCGAGCACGCCTATTATCGCGACGTCGGCCGCATCGAGTTCGCCTATGCCACCGATGACGACGTGATGGAGGCCTTCAAGCTGCTCTGCCGCACGGAAGGGATCATCCCCGCGCTGGAGTCGAGCCATGCCCTCGCTTACGTGACGAAGCGGGCCCCGCAGATGAGCAAGGAGCAGATCATCGTGGTGAGTCTCAGTGGTCGCGGTGACAAGGACGTGAATCAAGTCGCCCAGCTGCTGGGGGCGGACGTCTAAGCGAATCGTTGCCAGGCGTCCCTTTTATTATGAAGAGCATGACGGGATTTGGTCGCTGCGAGCTCGCCGAAAAGGGCGTGATCGTCGGCTTGCAAGCGAGTTCGGTGAACCGCAAGAACCTCGAGGTGATCTGCTCGCTTCCCAAGGACCTGCAGCAGCTGGAGCGCAAGGTGCAGGAGAAGGTGAGGGCGGTGGCGTCTCGCGGCAGGTTTCAGTTTTCCATCGAGGTGCGTGTGGATGGCCAGGAGCAGGGAGGTCTGCCAAGCGACGAGCAGCTGGACCGAGCCATCGAGCGCTTGAAGGCCGTAGCCGATCGCTACGGAGCCCCGTTTTCGGTAGATGCCCAGTTGCTGGTGCAGGTCGCCCGATTGATCGAAGACGAGGCGGCGGAGTTTCCCAGCGAAGTGGTTGAAGATCTGCTGCTGCGCTGCGTCGACGCGGTGCTTGTCGACTTGATAGCCATGAGGGAACTGGAAGGCGAGGCTTTGCTCAAGGACCTCACCGAGCGTCGTCAGAGGCTGGCAGCGCTGGTCGCTCAAGTGAAGGAGCTCGCTCCAGGCATGGTAGACAAGTACCGGGAGAATCTCTTCTCCCGCTTGGAGCAGGCCGGCTTGGAGTTCGATCTCGGCGACGAGCGCGTCCTGCGCGAGATCGCGCTGTTTGCGGACCGCTGCGACATATCAGAGGAAATCACTCGACTGGACAGCCATTTGGATCAGTTCGACCAGCTGCTCGCCAAGTCCGAGCCGGTCGGACGTCCTTTGGAGTTTCTCCTGCAGGAGGTCGGGCGCGAAATCAACACCAGCGGGAGCAAGGCCAGCTCCATCGAAGTGTCCAAGCTGGTGCTGGAAATGAAAAACGAGCTGGAACGCATCCGCGAGCAGGTCGCCAACGTGGAGTAGCGGTTCGGGTAGAAAAAAGGCCGCTGCGGCAGCGGCCTTTTCGTAATGGATCGAGGGGCTCGCTAGCTCCAGCGCCAGAGCTCCGGAACCCAACGGTATCCTTCGCCCGCTTTGGCGATGTGTCCCACCGCGGGGAAGGGCATATGGCTGCCGCTGACTTCGACGCCTTGTTCGGCGGCCATGGCGAGGCGCTTTTGCCGCGTGGCGATGGCTTGTTCGCCGTCGGTATCATAGTCGATGCCCCAGTCGGGATGAGCGAGAAAGAGCTCGTGGTTGTGGGCGAAGTCGGCGAGAAACCAATGCTGTTGGCCTTCCGATTCGAGCTTGAGCCCGATGTGTCCCTGAGTGTGCCCTGGTAGTGGAATTCCGGTTACGCCGGGAGCGATGACCGCGTCGGGCTCGATGACGTTGAGCTTAGGTTTGATCGCTTCCAGGTGCTGATGGATGCCGCGTACCATGTCGGCGAAGCCTTCTTGCTCGATGCTGTCGATTTGCTCGTAGAGCCCGTACCACTGGTCGAGCTCGGCTTGCGTGATGTGGTGCGCCGCTTTTTTGAATACGGGCTTTCCTGCCTTGTCAAGGGCGCCGAAAAGGTGATCCGGGTGAGCGTGCGTTAGCACCAGATCCGTGATATCCTCCGTGCGAAAACCGGCGTTGGCGAGGTGTTGGGTCAGAAGTCCGCTCTCGGGACCCCAAGCGCCGTTTAGACCGGTGTCGACGAGAATGGTTTGGTCTCCGGTCTTGATCACGAAGGTTTGCACGTGAGTGGGAACGACGTCGGTCGGCTGATAGGTCGCCGCGAGGGCCGCTTCTATCTCTTCTCGACTGGCCTTCCCGCTGCCGAAGACGTTGGAGTCGAGGGGAATGGATCCGTCGGCGATGACGTAGAGCTCGATCGCCCCGATGCGTTTCTTGTAGAAGCCGGCGCCCTGAGTCAGGGCTTTTTTCCCTTTGCCCAAGGCGGCTTTCGATGGGCTGGCGATTCCGATGGCTAGGCTTGCGAGGGCAAGCGACTTGAGGACGTCTCTTCGAGTGGTAGTCGAGGGCATGATACGTTGGGTGCTCGGGTTGGGTTTGGGAGCGGAAAAACGAACGCCGACGCGGTTTGATTGAGGCGGGGCGGTGTGTCGGGGGGGCGGCTACGGCTGATCCTTCTTCTCCTGGATCTCCGCGGCCTGCTTGCTGCGTTCCTGCTTGAACGAGAAATAGATGTAGATCGCCACGCCCACGGTGATGCCGGAATCGGCCACATTGAAGCTGGGAAAATAGAGGTCGCCGAAGTCCTTGCCGAAGAGGCTGACGTCGAGCAGGTGGAAATCCAGGAAGTCGACCACGTGGCCGATCCGGATGCGGTCGATGAGGTTTCCCACGATGCCTCCGATGATCAGGCCGAAGGCGATCTGGTTCATGCGCAGCTTGAGCTCGAGCGCTTTTCGAAAGACGAAGATGAGCGCCAGAGCCACGAAGCCGACCGCGGCCAGGGCCCAAGTGTAGTCGGAGAACATCGACCAAGCGGCCCCGGTGTTGCCCACGTGCACGATGTTGAAGAGGCCCGGGATCACTTCGATGGAGCTCGGAGGAAAGAAGGAGCCGTAGGGCAGGGTCTGGACCACCCAGACTTTGGTGGCCTGGTCGAAAATCAAAACGGCTGCTGCCAGAATCAGCAGCAGCCGGTATGGAAAGAGCTTGCTCACGCGTCGCTTGCGAGGGGGCGGTTACTACTCGTCGTCGTCTCCTCCGAAGCTGATGGAGTCTTCCGAGGACGCGTCGGCGAAGACGCCGCCGGCCTGGCTGCGGGAGCGGAAGGTGTTTTTTTCGATCTGCTCCTGGGTTTTCATGGAGTAGCGCGTGAAGGGCACAGCCAGCAGGCGCTCCTCTCGGATCTGCTTGCCGGTCATCTCGCAGATGCCGTAGGTGCCTTTGAAAATGCGATCGATAGCGGCTTCGATCTCGTGCAGGGCGTCCTGTTCGTTGGACACCATGCTCAGGGCGAAATCGCGGTCGAAGGTATCGGTGCCCGCGTCGGCCATGTGCTGGCTGTAGCTGGAAAGGTCGCCGGAGTCGTCCTTGCTGGAGCGCTTGAGGGTTTCCTCGGTATGGGCGTGCAAGCCTTCCTTCACGTGGTTTCGCAGTTCGACCAGCAGGTCGTAGAACTTGCGGTACTTGGCGGGGACTTGGCTCTCGTCGCGCTTCTTCTCCACCGGAGCGGTGGGGTTGTAGCCGAGGATGTCGGCCAGTGAAGCGGCTCCGTAGCTTTGCTTCTGGTGCTTGGCCTCGGCCTCTTCCAGAGCCTTGCGGGCCTTTTCCTTGGCGGCGATATCGGTATCCTTCTTCGAATCGTCGTCGCCTCGGGTGCTCGCGATAGCGATGGCGTCGTCGAGCGAGAAGCCGCTGCCCTTGCTTTTCGAAACTCCGTTTTTCTTCTTCGCTGGCTTTTTGGCGGCAGACTTTTTGGTTTTCTTAGGGGTCTTTTTTTCTTCGGGCATGTGTTCAGGCTTGAGTTAGAGCTTTCTCGCAGCGCGAACAGGTGTGTTCGTTTTCAGTGCCGCCTTCCAGCTGGGGCTCCCATCTCCAGCAGCGTGGACAGCGACCTCCGGTCGCTTTGCTGGCGGCGATGGCGAGCTCAGCCTTCTCGTGGGCTGCGAGTTCGACTTTGGAAACGATAAGTAGTTCCTCGAGAAAGTGTTGATAGCGGTCGAGACGTACGAACGAGGCGTCGCTTTGCTTGCCGGAAATCGTCACGTACGCGTCGAGCGAGCGTCCGATTTCACCGCTGGAGCGCAGGCCTTCCAGCTTTTCGTTCACCTGGTCGCGGAAGGAGAACAGCTCCACGAAGTCCGCTGCCAGCTCCGCGTCCTGCCAGCTCTTGGCGTCTGAAGGCCAATCCTGCAGGGCGAGGGCGTCGTCGGTGAAGTCGGTCTCCTCCTTGAAGTAGGCCCAGGCCTCGTCGGAGGTGAAGGGCAGGATAGGTCCGAGCAGGCGGACCAAGGTGTTGAAGATGTGGTAGATGGCGGTCTGGGAGGAACGACGCAGCGGGTGGCTGTTTTCCAGCGTGTACATGCGATCCTTGAGGATGTCGTGGTACAGCGAGGACAGGGTGACCGAGCAGAACTGGTTGCAGAGCTGGAAGACCTTGTGGAACTCGTAGTTCTCGTAGGCCTTTTCCACCTGTTCCGCTAGCTCTCCGGTCTTGTGCAGGGCCCAGCGGTCGAGCTCGTGCAGCTCCTTGATCGGCAGGGCGTGCTGCTCGAAGTCGAAGTCGTAGAGATTGGAGAGCTGGTAGCGGTAGGTGTTGCGGAAGAGACGATAGGCGTCTCCCACGCCAGCGAGGATTTGCTCCGAGATGCCGATGTCGGCCCGGAAGTCGGTGGAGGCGATCCACAGGCGCACCACGTCGGCCCCGAACTTGTCCATGTAGTGGACGAGCGTCATGGCGCCGTCGCTCTTGGAGAGCTTGGAGCCGTCCTGGTTCACCAGGAAGCCGTGGGTGAGAATCTTCTCGTAGGGCGCTTTGTTTTCGCGGATGACGCCGGTCCAGAGGGAGGACTGGAACCAGCCGCGATGCTGGTCGCTGCCTTCCAGGTAGAGGTCGCAGGGCCACTTGAGCTCCGGATTGCTTTTGAGCACCGAGAAGTGGCTGGTGCCAGAGTCGATCCAGACATCGAGCGTGTCGGTGCCGGCTTTGAGTTTCTTGCCTTTCCAGGATTCAGGCAGCTCGATGCCGGAGAGCAGTTCCTCGGAGGTGGAGGTGTACCAGAGATTGGTGCCAGCGGAAGCGACCTTGTCCGCGACCGCTTTGATGACGCCGGCGTCCATGTAGGCTTCGCCGTTTTCATCGTAAAACGCGGGAATGGGCACGCCCCAGGAGCGTTGACGGCTGATGCACCAGTCGGGCCGCGATTCCACGGCGCCGGTGATGCGCTTTTCGCCCCATTCGGGGATCCACTTCACTTGCTTGATGGCGTCGAGGGCCGTCTGGCGCTTGTCGGCCTTGTCGAGCGCGACGAACCATTGGTCCACGGCTCGGAAAATGACAGGTGTCTTGGAGCGCCAGCAGTGCGGGTAGCTGTGCTTGATGTTCTTCTTCTTCAGCAGGGCTCCCGCTTCGTCGAGGGCTTTGAGCACCTTGCCGTTGGCGGGCACCCAGCCGTTTTCCTCCAGCACGGATTCGCCCACCAAGTAGTCGGGCACCTGGCCGTCGTCGTCGTACTTGCCCTCGTCGTTGACCGGGCAGTAGATGTCCAGGCCGTAGCTCAGGCCCGTGAGGTAGTCTTCCTGTCCGTGACCGGGAGCGGTGTGCACGCAGCCGGTACCGGACTCGGTGGTGACGTAGTCGGCCAGCACGATGGGGCTGGGGCGGTCGATGAGCGGATGGCGAGATTCGACGCCTTCCAGATCCTGACCGAGGACCTCCTTGACGATTTTCCAGTCTTCGAGGTCAACATCCGCCACGAACTTCTCGACTAGGTCCTTGGCCACGATGAATACCGTTTCGCCCGCTTCCACGAAGGCGTAGGTGAGGCGAGGGTGCACGGCGACCGCGAGGTTGGCGGGAATGGTCCACGGAGTGGTGGTCCAGATGACGGTGGAAAGCGGCTTTTCGATGCCGAACTTGGCTTTTTCCGGAATGTCGAAGGCGACCCAGATGGAAGGGCTGGTGTGGTCCTTGTATTCAATCTCCGCTTCCGCCAGCGCGGTGGCGCAAGGGATGGACCAGTAGACTGGCTTCTTGCTGCGGTAGACCAGGCCTTGCTCGACGAAGGAGGCGAGGGTGCGTAGGATTTCCGCTTCGTAGGCGGGATTCTTGGTCTTGTATTCGTTTTCCCAATCCGCCAGCACGCCGAGGCGTCTGAACTGCTCGCGCTGCACGCCGATCCAATGCTCGGAAAACGCGTCGCACTTGTCGCGCAGCTCCGCGGTAGAGAGGTCCTTGCCCTCGGCCTGCAGCTCCTTGGTGACCTTGTGCTCGATCGGGAGTCCGTGGCAGTCCCAGCCGGGCAAGTAGGGGGTGCGGAAGCCTTGGGCTGCCTTGTAGCGCAGGACGATTTCCTTGAGCGTCTTGTTGAGGGCGTGGCCGAGGTGGAGTTCGCCGTTGGTGAAAGGCGGTCCATCGTGCAGCACGAAGAGCGGTCCGTCGGCGTTCTTTTCCTGAAGCTTCTGGTAGAGATTCGACGTTTCCCAGCGCTCTACTCTAGCCGGCTCTCGTTTGCCCAAGTTTGCCCGCATGGGGAAGGCCGTTTTGGGGAGATTCAGTGTGTCTTTGAAATTCGCTGACATGCCCGTCTTTTTAAGAATGCGCGGATACTGCGGATGCCGGTAGGCGTGTCAAGGGCGTAGCCGTGCGGATTTGCCTGCGGGTTTGCGCGTGCGCGGCGGGAGCGGCTGGAAGCCTCATGCCACGGCTAGAGACTGGATGCGCTGGAAGAGCTGGTGGGTGTTTTCCGGGGCGATGCGATCGGTGACGATGCACGGATCGTAGAGGAACTCGGTGTCGAGCCGCAGTCCGTTTTCGCTGCCGGGCCGCACGAAGTCCTCCACGAAGTCCATGCCGCCGCGGCTCTTGAGCCAGCGGTAGTAGAGGTCTGCGGCGTCGCTTTCGATCACGATGTCGACCTGAAGGCGCAAGGAGCAAATAAGCGTCAGGTCCCGGAAGGATGCGAACCAGGTCGGTGGATTTAGCAATTCGTCTCGTATGATCAGAATCATGGCGCTTGGTGCTGGGCGAAAGCCGCTTTCGACGTAGCCAAAAGCGTGCCAGCTAGGGGTAAGTATCGACCGCTTGCCCATGGTTTTTTACAAAGCAGGCCGTAGGCGTGATTTTCGACAGGAAGTTTACACGCTTGTTCGTCCCGCGCCCCTGGCGATAGCGGGGCCCGGCAGAATTTCCGCGAGGCGAGGGGAACCTTTTAGCCTCCTGCGGAAAACGGGTTTGCTTTCTCCTGTCAGATTTGCCCAATGTGCCAGCCTTTTTTGCGAAAAGCTATGAAACGGACACATCATTGCGGCCAGCTTCGCTCGAGCGACGTTGGAAAATCGGTAGCGCTGATCGGCTGGGTAGACTCCATCCGCGATCACGGCGGGATTCTCTTTATCGACCTAAGAGACCGCGAAGGCCTGACTCAGGTGAAGGCCAATCCGAATAGCGATGACGCCGATTTCAATGCGGCCATCAACAGCCTCAAGCCCGAGTCCGTGGCCGAGTTTCACGGCGAGGTGGAAGCTCGAGAGGAGGGCACGATCAATGCGAAGATGCCTACCGGCGAGATCGAGGTGCAGGCCCGCTCCGTCGTGGTGCACAACATCTCCGAAACGCCTCCATTCCCCATCGAGGACGACAAGGGCGACAAGGTGAACGAGGACCTGCGTCTGCGCTACCGCTACCTCGACCTGCGCCGCAACAAGATGAGCAAGGTGGTGCGCATGCGCCACAACACCACCAAAGCCATCCGCGACTACATGGATGGAGAGGGATTTGTGGACGTGGAAACGCCCATCCTCTTCAAAAGCACGCCGGAGGGGGCTCGCGAGTACCTGGTGCCCAGCCGCATCAACCCAGGCGAGTTCTACGCCCTGCCGCAATCGCCGCAGCAGTTCAAGCAGATGCTGATGGTGGCCGGTGTGGAGCGCTACTACCAGGTCGCCCGCTGCTTCCGTGACGAAGACCTTCGCGCCGATCGCCAGATGGAGTTCACTCAGCTCGACATCGAGCTCTCCTTCATCGATCGGGAAGACATGTACGCCCTCATCGAGGGACTCATGAAGAAAATTTGGAAAGACGTGCTCGATATGGAAATCGAAGCCCCGTTCCCGCGCATGTCCTTCCAGGATGCGATGGACCGCTACGGGGTGGACAAACCCGACACGCGCTTCGGTCTGGAGCTGAACGACTTTTCGGAAACCTTCGCCAAATCCTCCTTCAAGGTCTTCCAAGCCACCATCGCCAAGGGCGGTGTAGTCAAGGCCTTCAAGGCGCCCACGCTGGCGGACGTGACGCAGGGCGAGATGAAGCATCTCGAGGAGACTGCCAAGTCGCTCGGCGCCAAGGGATTGGCCTTTATCAAGGTCGCTGAAGGCGGGGAATGGAAGTCGCCCATCGTGAAGTTTTTCTCCGAGGAGGAAAAGGCGGCTCTCAACGAAAAGCTTGGCCTGGAGGAAGGGGACATCGTTTTCTTCGCCGCCTCCAAGTGGGAGGAAGCCTGCGCTATCCTCGGTCGAATCCGTCTGGAATGCGCCGAGCTGCTCAAGAAGCGTGCACGCTTGGAGATCCCCAAGGATCAGTTCAATTTCCTGTGGGTGGTCGACTTCCCGCTCATGTCCTACGACGACGAAGCAGGACGCTACGTGGCCACGCACCATCCCTTCACCGCGCCGGTGGCCGAGGACGTACAGTACCTCGACTCCGATCCTAAGCGCGTGCGCGGTCAGCACTACGACCTAGTGCTGAACGGCGTGGAGCTCGGTGGTGGCTCGATCCGTATCCATCAGCGAGCGGTGCAGCAGAAGGTGTTTGAAGACGTGCTCAAGATCCCTGCTGACGTGGTGAAGGAACGCTTCGGCTACATGCTGGAAGCCTTCAAGTATGGAGCTCCGCCACACGGAGGCATCGCCTTCGGCCTCGACCGTCTGGTGATGATTCTCGCCGGTTTGAGCAGCATTCGCGATGTGATCGCGTTCCCGAAGACGCAGAAGGGGCAGTGCCTCATGACGGACAGCCCGACTCCGGTGACGGCCAAGCAGCTCAAGGATTTGCACATCGATACTGTGGTGCTCGACGAGGAATCGTGAGCAGGTTGCCTATATATTAGAAGCAGGCGCGATGGGCGCCGCACCGAAGCGACTCATAGTCAAACGCTTTCCAAGACCGCTCAATTTCGAGCGGTCTTTTTTTGCACGGTGACATTTGAGCGCCCGCGAGCGAGGTGATGCTGTTCTAGAAATTATATTCATGGGTTTCTAGAGGCGGACTCGCAAAATTCTGTCAAAACTAGGTAGCTGGCATGCCAGTTGCTGAAAGTCCGACGGTCCTTGATCTGCCAACAGCAGCGTCAATCCCCCATCACTAACCACAACATGAATAATATGAAAAAACTCCTCCGAATAATTCCAGGATGCCTGCTCTTCGCGTTGGTCGCGTCGATGGCATTGGATCTCTCAACCGCGATGGCTCAAGAAGAAGAGAGTCCTGTCGCTGACTATCTTGAGATGGTCGAGTCCTACGGACCCGAATACGCTCCTGCTTTCGACTTTTTCACCGTGTCGATGCTCTGGACCGTGATGGCCGCAGCTCTCGTATTCATCATGCACCTCGGCTTCGCGACCCTCGAGGCTGGACTGACGCAGTCCAAGAACACCGTAAACATTCTCTTCAAGAATGTGTGGATCATCTCGATCGGCCTTCTCACCTACGCTTTGGTGGGTTTCAACACGCACTACCCGGGAGACTTCAATGGTTGGTTCTCCATCGGCGGCCCGATTGGCGATCTGAATGCTGACGGTGGTTCGACCTGGGGCTACGGCGGTCTTGGCCTGGCTATGACTGGTTTCGGCGACTTCATCTTCCAGGCGATGTTTGCCGCGACAGCTGCGACTATCGTTTCCGGAGCGGTTGCCGAGCGCGTGAAGCTCTCCTCCTTCATGATCTATTCGACGATCCTCGTGGCGTTTGGCTACACCATCGCCGGCTCCTGGCACTGGGGTGGCGGCTGGCTCAACCAGATGGAAAATCCTTTTTACGACTTCGCCGGTTCCACTGTGGTCCACGGTTTCGGAGGCGCAGCGGCCTTGGCGGCAGTTTTGATCCTGGGACCACGCAAAGGCAAGTACACCAAGGACGGCAAGATCAAGCCGATCCTCGGTCACAGCATGCCGCTGGCGGCAGTGGGCGTTTTCCTGCTCTTCTTCGGATGGTTCGGATTCAACGGCGGCTCGGTACTCTCCGCTAATCCTGGTCCTCTCGGTCTGGTCTTCACCACGACCGCTCTTGCCGCAGCTGCGGGGGGTGTCGCTTCGATCTTCATCTCTTGGATGGTTCTGAAGAAGCCGGACCTTTCGATGGCCCTCAACGGTCTGCTCGCAGGTCTGGTGAGCATCACCGCCGGCGCTGACTCGGTTTCCGTGTGGAGCTCGGTCATCATGGGCGCCATCGGTGGCGTGATTGTGGTTTTCTCGATCCTCTTCTTCGACAAGATCAAGATCGACGACCCTGTCGGCGCGATCTCCGTTCACGGAGTGTGCGGCATCTGGGGCACTCTCGCCGTTGGCATCTTCGGCGGAGCAAGCTTCGTTTCCCAGCTCATCGGTGTAGTTGGCGTCTACGTATTCGCGTTCGTCTTCTCGCTCGTGCTTTTCATGGTCATCAAGGCGATCATGGGTGTGCGCGTTGCGGAAGAAGAAGAGTTCGAAGGTTTGGACGTGGGCGAGCACGGGCAGGAAGCCTATCCGGACTTCTCTATCTCCTCTCGCTAAAGGGTATCTGTAAGGTTAAGAAGTACATTTACTTGCATAAGCAGATGCGATTCGTATCAATCACACTAAACCTCAAAGAATTCTCCCTATGAAATTAGTTGTAGCCATTATCAAGCCCTTCAAGTTGGAAGAGGTTAAAGAAGCGCTCTCTGAAATCGGCATCGAAGGCATGACCGTGACGGAGGTGAAGGGCTTCGGTCGCCAAAAGGGTCACACGGAAATCTACCGCGGTAGCGAGTACACTGTGGACTTCCTTCCGAAGGTTAAGATCGAGATCGCCGTTCCCGACGATATCGTTTCGAAAGCTGCTGAGGCGATCGTCAAGTCCGCCAAGACTGGCAAGATCGGCGACGGCAAGGTTTTCGTTCTTCCGCTGGAAGAAGCGATCCGTATCCGTACCGACGAGCAGGGCGAAACCGCTCTCTAATCGACTCCTCGGATAGGATTTCATTTTCGGCCGGCCTCCTCGCGAGGCCGGCTTTTTTTGTCCGTCACCATCTTGGAAGAGAGCTGGCTTGCTCCGTAGGTAAGCGTATTTGCTGTCCCGATGCTGGTGGACAGAGCTCGGGCCCCTAGGCAGGGCGCTTCTAATCATATTGGTCGGGCTGCTCGGGCGCCCATGGCGTGGCAGCGAAGGCTTCTTGTCTGAAGCCGGTTCTCGGAACCCCCTCGAGGACAGCTACTGGTCCTCGTCTCTCGGTCCTGTGAGCGTCCGCGGCATTCGGCGCCAGCCCCTAGTTCGAACGTGACGACCAGCGCGTGCGAGGCAGGGGCGGGAGAGCGACCTAGCGCTTTACGCAGACTTGACGGCGCGTGCCAATTGAAGCTGCAGCTCTTCGATGTCTTCCGGTACTTGCAGACCGGCGTGATGCTTGAGAGCCTCGATGAGGTTTAGGTTCGCTTTCAGCCGATCGTTGGACTGCTCTGCAGCGGCGACGCGACTGCGACGAATCGCTTCGCCCGAACGGACGGCTAAGTTGAGAGCGATCTGCTGTTTTTCGCTCAGCGGAGAGGCTTCCACCACTAGCTTTTTCGCCTCCTCCACGAGATCGTCGTAGAGCGATTTCAAGTGGCTTTCCCGTTCCGCGCCGGACAGCGCGTCCTGTTCGGGGGAGTAGTAGGCCACGGCCTTCTTGAAGGTCTCGGGGTGAATGGCCGAGACATACTGCATGGTGTTGACGTGCTGGATGAAGCGGAAAATGCGCAGGCTGTTGGGCAGTTCGGCCAGCATCAGAGCCATGTACAGGGCGTAGAAGATGGTCAGGAGGGCTCCCGCGCCCATCAGGAGCCCGGTGGTGAGCAGCACGAGGTTGAGCAGCAAGCCGGTGAAAAGGACAATGAGAGAGAGGACGCAACGGTCGAACTGGCGGGCGAACGGAACGGGGAAGGGTTTTAGCGTCTTCAGATCGTAGTAGCGCGCCGGCACGTCTCCGTAGACGATGCCGAGCAGGTAGAGGATCAGCGGCACGAACAGCATGGGCCAAAGCCAACCTGCTCGCTCTTCGATGCCTCCGGTGTAGTATTCGAAGAGCGTCGCTCCGAATAGCAGCATCACAATCAGCAGCATGCCCTTTTTCCAAGGGGTGATCTGGATCGGATCTGGCTTCGGCTCGTGCGCGGGATTCATGAGGAGGAT
The DNA here is from genome assembly GCF_031127815.1 of Pelagicoccus sp. SDUM812003. NCBI lineage: Bacteria > Pseudomonadati > Verrucomicrobiota > Opitutia > Puniceicoccales > Pelagicoccaceae > Pelagicoccus > Pelagicoccus sp. SDUM812003. Next base: position 205,162 of record NZ_JARXHY010000004.1, read on the forward strand.
CTGTCTGGGATGGCTCAGGCGAAGCCGTCTTTCAAGCAGATCTAGGGAACCTCTCCCTGATTGGAATGCAAAACGCCTTGGGCACAAAAAAAGGCAGCTTTGATGGCTGCCCGGCTTCGTTTTCTGAATGTCGTAAAGTGGTGGACGGGAAGGGACTCGAACCCCCGACCTACTGGGTGTAAACCAGTTGCTCTAACCAACTGAGCTACCCGTCCATCGGAAAAGGTGGGAAATAAGGAATATGCGTTGAGGCATGGCAAGGCAATTTTTCAGGAAAAAACAAATGCGGCGAACATGCTCCTTGCATGCCAGCGAGACCTCGCCTTATAAGGGCGGCTTTTCCCTATCCGATCACTCATGAGACACACCATCTCCGTCCTCGTAGAAAATAAATTTGGCGTCCTGGCCCGCATCGCAGGCCTCTTCAGCGGCCGCGGGTTCAACATCGACACCCTAAACGTGGCTCCGACGCACGATCCTGAACTGTCCCGCGTCACCGCTGTGGTCCGCGGCGACGACACGGTGCTCGACCAGATCACCAAGCAGCTCAAGAAGCTGATCAACGTGGTGGAAGTGCACGACTTCCAGACAGGGCAGGCGGTCAGCCGCGAACTGGTCATGGTGAAGCTCAAGGCCGGTTCCGATCATCGATCCGAAATTATCCAGATCTGCGAACTTTTCCGCGCCAAGATCATCAACGTGAACCATGAGGACGTGGTGGCGGAGATCACCGGCGACGAAGGCAAGATCGAGGCGTTTCTGAATCTAGTGGAGTCTTTCGGCATCCTAGAGCTGTGCCGCACGGGCAACCTCGCCATGCAGCGCTAGTCGGCGCGATCGGCTCAACGCTTTCGGAAAAGAGGATGAGCGCCCCGGATCGGGAATTTGTCATCGCGACGCGCAAGAGCCCTCTGGCCATGGCCCAAACCGAACTTGCGAAATCGCGGTTCGAATCAGCTATGCCAGATGCTCGATTTCGTATCGAAAAGATGGTGACCACTGGCGACAAGCGTCAGGAATGGTCGCTGGAGAAGCAGGGCGGCAAAGGGCTCTTCACCAAGGAGCTGGAGGACGCTTTGCTAGACGGTCGCGCGGACTTCGCGGTGCACAGCGCCAAGGACCTGCCTTCGGAAATGCCTCGAGGGCTTGCCTTGGCTGGCTTTCTCCCGAGGGAAAGCTGCGAGGACGTGCTGATCGTGCGCGAAGGTGTGGGGACGCCAGCCAGCATCGCCACCAGCAGCCCGCGTCGCCGCATTCAGCTGCGCTACCTGTTTCCGGAAGCGGAGTTCACCGAGATTCGTGGAAACGTGGATACGCGGCTCAACAAGATCGCTCGCGGGGTGGCTGACGCGACGGTGCTCGCTTCCGCAGGTTTGAACCGGTTGGGCATCTCCGAATGGGAGGGGGTTACGTTTCGTAAGCTCACGCTTGACGAATGCGTCCCTGCGGTGGGACAGGCCGCAGTCGCTATCCAGTGTCGGGAGGAGGACGTACCCTTGTTCGCTCCGCATCTCGACGAGGAAACCGCGGTGGCGGTTCATCTCGAGAGAGCGTTTTTGCAGACTTTGGGCGGCGGATGCCAGGTGGCGTTCGCGGTCAACTACACAGATACCGCTCTGCGGATCTTCCATCTCGCTTGCGGACGGGAGACGCGAAATCTGCCGCGGGAGTATGTAGCCAGTCACTACGAAAAGATCGCCAGCGGCTTAATCGAACAGCTCGAGCTAAAAGATGCCTGAGGGAATCGTTTATCTGGTCGGCGCGGGCCCAGGCAACCCGGAGCTTTTGACAGTGAGGGCGAAGGAGCTGATCGAATCCGCGCAGGCTTTGGTGTACGACTATTTGGTTCACCCCGCCTTCATGCACCTGGTCCCAAGGGACTGCGAAATGATCTGCGTGGGCAAGCGAAAGGGGTTTCACTCCAAGCCGCAATCCGAGATCCAAGCCATTCTCTTGCGCAAGGCGAAGGAGGGGAAGCGAGTCGTGCGGCTGAAAGGTGGCGATCCGTTCCTGTTTGGCAGAGGAGGAGAGGAGGCCAAGGCCTTGCAGGAGGCTGGCATCGAGTTCGAGGTGGTCCCCGGGATCACCGCAGCCATGGGCGCCTCGGCCTACAGCGGCATCCCGCTTACGGATCGCAACACCAACGCGACGCTCGTCTTCGTGACTGGCCATGAGGATCCCCAAAAAATGGATACGACCGTGGACTGGGCGTCGCTGCCGAAAAAGAACTCCATGATTTGCGTCTACATGGGCGTTTCGAATCTGGAGCCGATGGCGCGTCGCTTGATCGAGGGAGGCTTTCCCAGAGATACGCCGGTGGCCTGCGTCGAATGGGCGACGCTGGGGCACCAGCGAATTTGTCGGGGAAAGCTGGATACGATATCGGAGGTTTCCAAGGCGTTTGGCCTGAAGGCGCCGGCAATCATTATGGTAGGAGAGAATGCGGCTATGAGCGAAGAATTATCCTGGTTTGAGAAAAAGCCTTTGCAGGGGCGCCGCTTCGTGGTGACCCGAAGTCGGGGGCAAGCGAGCGAGCTGAGCGCCAAGCTGGAAAGGCTGGGGGCGGAAGTCATCGGGCTGCCGCTGATTTCCATCACCCGAAACATCGACCCGCAGACCAAGGAGGACGTGTTCAAGGAGATCGCCTCCTACGACTGGCTGGTGTTTTCCAGCCCGAACGGGGTGCGGTTCTTCTTCGAGGCCTTCTTCGAGACCTTCGAGGACATTCGTTCGCTCGGCTTTCTGCGCATCGCGGCAGTGGGTAAATCGACCGCGAAGGAAATCAAGAAGTACTACGTCACCACGGATCTGATACCGGACGAAGCGAACGCGGAGAGCTTGGCCGATGCTTTGATCGCCACCGACAGCATGGACAGCGCGAAGATCCTGGTGGTCGCAGGCAACCTTGGACGGGACGTTTTGATCGACAAGCTTGAGGAGGCTCGGGCCATCGTGGATCGTTTCGAGGTCTACAAGACCGAGCAGACGGATTTGAGCGAGCAGCCCGCGGCCAAGCAGTTTCGCGAGCAGGGGGCGGATGGCATCCTGTTTACCAGCTCCTCGGGCGTTCGTTCCTTTGTGGAGCAGGCCAAACACCTGCAGCTTGGCGACGGGGCGCTGCGTCCCAAAACCATCAGCATCGGCAAGATCACGTCCGCTGCCATGAAGGAGATGGGGCTGCCAGTCGATTTGCAGGCCAAGGAGGCCAGCCTCGACAGCCTCGTCGAAGCGGTGGTCAAACGCTTCGGCAAATAAGCTCCCTTTTTTCCGTTCTTATCCTAGAGTTTCCATCAAATGAAAGTTCCCTTCATCGATCTGCAGCGGGCTCACGCTCCGCTCAAAGAAGAGTTAATCGAAGCCTTTTCCAGGACCATCGATCATGGCGGCTACTGTCTCGGCCCGGACGTGGACGCCTTTGAAGCGGGCTTCGCGGAGGAGCAGCATGTCGCCGGGTGCGTTGGCGTGGGAAGCGGAACGGAAGCCTTGCACTTGATCGCCCTCGCCATGGGAGTCGGACCTGGCGACGAGGTGGTGGTGCCAGCCTTCACCTTCATCGCCTCGGCCTGGTTCGCCCAGTACGTGGGGGCGAAGGTCGTGTTCGCGGATGTGGATTCCAATACCTTCACGGTTACGCGCGGTAGTATCGAGAAAGTGGTGACAGATAAGACCAAGGCGATCGTGGTGACTCACTTGTTCGGCCAAGCGGCCGATATGGAGCCGATCATGGCCTTCGCCATGGAACGTGGCATCAAGGTGGTGGAAGACGCTGCTCAAGCCCACCTCGCCCAGTACAAGGGACGCTATGTGGGGGACATCGGCGACGCCGCCGCGTTTTCGTTTTATCCCACAAAGAACCTCGGCGGGCTCGGCGAGGGCGGCGCGGTGACCTCTCGCGACAGCGCATTGCTGGAACAGATCCGGATCCTTCGCGCCCATGGCTCGAAGGAGCGGTATTTGAATCATTTCGTTGGATACAACAATCGCATGGAGGGCCTGCAGGCCGCAGCTCTGAACGTGAAGCTTCCTCACTTGCGTGGCAAGACGGCGCGCCGTCAGCGAATCGCTCGCGGCTACCTCGGTGGGATTTCCAACAAGGACATTCAGCTTCCCATGCCCACCCGCTACGGCGAATCGGTTTATCATATGTTCACCATTCGCCACCCGGAGCGCGATCGCCTGAAGGCCTACCTTGCGGAGCAAGGCATCGGCTCGGACATCGTGTATCCCTATCCGTTGCATCTGCAGCCCTGCTTCAGCTTCCTCGGCTACCGGGAGGGCGATTTTCCCGTAGCGGAAGAGGTGGCGAAGACCTGCCTCAGCCTGCCGATCGTGCCGGAGTTGACCGACGAGGAGATTGATTATGTGATCAAAGCCTTGAACGCTTTCGCCTGAGGCTTGTCTCACCTAGGATGGTCAACGGAATCCAGTTTAAGGTGTGCGGTCTCACGCGGGCGGTTTGCGCTCAGGCTGCCGCGGAGGCTGGGGCCGACTTTCTAGGGTTCATTTTCTACCCCAAGTCTCCACGTCACATTCGCTTGGAGCGCTACCATGATATCGAAGGGCGCTTGCCGAAGCTGCCTCGCGTCGCGGTGACGGTGGCGCCTGACATCTTCACTTTCGCCAAGCTGGAGGCGGCGGGGTTCGACTATTTTCAGATCCATTTTCCGGTAGGCTTGAAGGAGGAGATACCCAGTTGGGAGCGTTTGGTGGGCAAGGATCGGCTCTGGCTCGCTCCCAAGATTCCGCCGGACGTCGAATTCGACCAAAGCATGTTGGACCACTGCTCCGGCGTGCTTTGGGACGCTTACAAGAAGGACGCCAGCGTCTATGGGGGTACCGGCCAGCGCAGCGATTGGAAATCCTTTGCCCAGCTTCAGCGGAAGTACCCGGATCACCGGTGGATCCTCGCGGGCGGCATTTCCCCCGAAAACGCGGCGGAGGCCATCGAGGAAACGGGAGCGAAGTGCCTGGATTTCAATAGCTCCCTGGAAGCGGAACCGGGATTGAAGGATCTAAATCGCTTAGCGGAGGTCAGAGATGCTCTGTCCAAGGTGTTGCTCTAGAACGGACCCGCGTTTTTGAGTGGCCATGCAGCGTGATAACATTTTATTTACCCAACAATCAAGCGCCCCGCCTTATGCATAAAATTCTACGTATCCCAACCGTCTGTCTTTTCACTGCATCCCTCGGGGCTTTCGCATTCGCTCAGGAGGATGCGGCGGAGGTTCAGGAAGCGCCAGCCGAAGCGGAGGCTGTCGAGGAATCGGATCCATCAGTAGGCACCAAGGCCTACGACGCGACCACCGTTCGCGAGATGTTCGACAAGCTGAAGCAGGAGAACCAGCGGCTCGCCGAGGAAGAGGCTCCCCATTTGAACTCGGATCATTTGGAGGTCATCGAACTGGCTCCCATCAATGTCGATCCGTATGAAGTGCGCAACTTGGACCTGCTGATCGATCGCCTGGATCCCCAGCCGCGACGTCGCCTGGAGCGATTGGCGGCCATCGACCCCGAAGCGGCGAACGAGCTTCGTGTTTCCATCCGCTCCGAAGAGCGCTTCTTCGCAGGCGAGAATGACGCGATAGACAATGCGGGCGGCCGCACCGCCAACGTTGATTTCCGCAAGGTGGGCAGCACGCTTGCCGATGCGGTCAAGAAGGCCAAGGAGTCGATGCGCAAGAAACAGGTCACCGACGACCAGGCTACGTTGCCGACCGAGGCCGAATAGGGCTTTGGGGTGGATCCCTTAGATTTTGAAAACGAAAAAGGCGGCTCATCATTGAGTCGCCTTTGTTGTGCCTAGGTCGATTTGAAGATTTGGTCTCTAGAAGGGGAGCTTGCCTTTGAAGCTGCTGAGGTCGGGCATGCCGCCGCCCATGCCGCCCATTTGGCTGGGGTCCATGCCGGAGCCTTTCATCTGCTTCATCATCTTCTTCATCTGGCCTTTGCCCATTTTGCCGCCGCCCTGCATCTTTTTCATCATCTTCTTCATCTGCATGTGCTGCTTCACCAGTTGATTGACCTCCGCCATCTTAACACCGGCCCCGCGGGCGATGCGGTTGCGGCGGCTGGAGTTGAGCAGCTGCGGCTTCTGCCGCTCCTTCTTGGTCATGGATAGGATGATGGCTTCGCTGCGCTTCATTTGCGACTCGGCCTTATCATCCATGTTCATGTTCATTTTTCCCATTCCGGGAAGCATGCCGAGGATGGAGGACATGGAACCGAGTTTCTTGATTTGACGAAACTGGTTGAGCATGTCCTCGAAATTGAAGTCGCCGGACATCATGCGCTCGGCCATGTTGGCGGCTTCGTCCTGGTCGATGGTTTCCTGAGCCTTCTCGACTAGAGAAACCACGTCGCCCATGCCGAGGATGCGGCTGGCCATGCGGTCTGGGTGGAAGACGTCGAAGTTGTCCAGCTTTTCGCCGGTACCCGCGAATTTGATGGGCACGCCGGTGATTTCCTTCATGGACAGGGCGGCCCCGCCGCGAGCGTCGCCGTCCAGCTTGGTCATCACGATGCCGGTGAGCTGCACCGCCTCGTTGAAGGTCTTGGCCACGTTGACCGCTTCCTGGCCGATGGCTCCGTCCACCACCAGCAAGACTTCGTCGGGGTTGACCCGCTTTTTGAGCTCCTTGATCTCCTCGATCAGCTGCTCGTCGATCTGCAGGCGACCAGCGGTGTCGAAGATGATCAGATCGTCGCCCGCGGAAAGGGCTTCCGAAAGACCGAGCTCGCCGATGAAGGGCACGTCGGTGGTATCGCGCTTGGCGAAGCAGGGCACGTCGATCTGGCCGGCCACGGTTTCCAGCTGGTCGATGGCCGCGGGACGATAAACGTCGCAAGCCACCAGACGCGGCTTGTAGCCGTCTTTCTTGAGGGCCTTGGCGAGTTTGGCGGAGGTGGTGGTTTTACCACCGCCTTGCAGACCGACCATCATGATCTTGAGCGGCTTCTTCTGGGAAAGTTCAGTGGAGCCTTCGCCGAGCAAAGCCACCAGCTCGTCGTTGATGATCTTGATGATTTGCTGGCCGGGAGTGACCGTTTTCAGCACCTCCTGCCCGACGCACTTCTCCTTAACCCGCTCGATGAAGGCCCGAGCGACCTTGAAATGCACATCGGCGGAAAGCAGGGCGGCGCGCACCTCCTTGAGGGCTTCGCCCATGTTTTCCTCGGAAAGCTTGGCGGTGCCACGCAGGTGGCGCATGGCGTTGGTGAGCTTATCGGTCAGACTCTCGAACATAAGGGGCGAAGGTTGGCGCGGATGCGGCGATTGGTAAAGACGAAGCTGCAGGGAGACGGAAATCGAGGCAGGTTCACGGTCGAGGATGGCTTCGTTTTCATGGTAGGGCGTGACCGCCGGGCACGCCGTGATGCTCGAGGTTTATTCCGGCTGGCGCGGCTCGCCCGGCGGTCGAGCCCTACCTTTGCGACAGGCTCTAGAATTTGGAGAGGGGCAGGTCGGCGAATCGCACGGGGCGGCCGAGGCGTTGGCGGATCCGGGCGCAGAGGGTGAGGAAGATCAGGGCGGTGGTGAAGGTGTCACCGAGGGCGGTGTGGCGGTCGATCATGTCGAGGCCGAGATTTGAACAAACTTCCTCCAGTTTCGGTGGCGGCTGGTTGGCGTAGCCGGTGCGGTGGAAGGCGGGCAGCTCCTGCTGGGCGAGGCTTGCTGTGTCGATCACGCGGTTTTTCAGTTTCACTTTGAAATGCCTGCGGGCGGCTTCGTTGAGCATTTCCATGTCGAAGCGAATGTGATGGCCGATGATGACGGAGTTTCCAATCAGGCCGAGCAGCTCGCCGATGACCTCCTTTTCCGGGCGGCCTTCCGCGGTATCGGAGGGCAGGATGCCGTGCACTTCGATGGCTTCGTTGATTGGGGCGTCTTTTTGGTAGATGAGCCAGTTGCGAGCGGAAGCGACGTGAACCTCCCGTTGACGGATTTCGATGGTTGCGAGCGAGAGCAGGCGATCGACGCCGATCTTGAAGCCGGTGGTTTCGGCGTCGAGGGCGACCACGGTGAGGTCCGCTACATCGATGTCCTTTTCCGGTCGCTGCTTGCACGCTTGGCGGTAGGCGGAGGCGACTGGATCTGTGTCTTGGGAAAAGGGCCAGATCATCGCGATTGCTGTTCGAGGCGGAAGGTGGTGCGGAGGGCGGTCTGCACCATGCGCATGACATCGAAGACGTTGGAGAGCTGGGAACGCTCGAGCTTGGTGAGGTCGGCGGGGTTGATATAGCGGCCGGTGTCGCCGCGCTTGAGACCGGTCTGGGTGCGCAGGCGCAAAAGGAAGTCGTAGGCCTCGTAGGCGAGTTTCGCGGTTTCGGCCAGTTCGGGATAGCGCAGACCGATTTCCTCGAAGCGGCCGCCGGTGGAGTGCCGCTTCGTTAGGCCCTTGTGCATGACCAGCACGCGGGCCGCATCGCGCAGCGGAGAGAGGGCCCGTTTCTTAATGTCGAGCTCGCCCGCGTTGCCGCCTTTTTTCTCCACGATGAACTTTCCCCAGAAGTTGAGTGGCGGCGGCGTTTCCACCGCCATGTTGGCCATGGAGCGAATCAGCAGCGTCTGCTTGCCCACGAAGTCGAACATGGCGTTTCGAATGCCGCGAGTCAGCTCTTTGTCACCGGTGACGTGTCGCAAATCGAAGATGATCATGGCCCGTAGCATTTTCGGTCCGTCGCTGGCTTGGATGGCGTTTATTTCCTCCATCCATTCGCGATCGCTGCGACACCATTTGGGATTGGAAGCCATCACACCGCCTTGGCAGCGAGAGAATCCGCACTGTACCATGCCAGCGATGATCTCTTCCGCGAACTGGAGAAACACGCCGCGGTTTTCCTCGTCCTTTTCCGAGTCTCCGGTGGATTCGAAGATCAAGGCGTTGTCCATGTCGGTGCGAAGCACTTGCTCCCGTCGACCATCGCTGCCCACGGAAATCCAGGACCAAGCGACCTTTGGCAGGCTCAGGCCCTGGTTCTTCAGCTTTTCCATCGCCAATTCAGCCAAGCGCTCGATGAGCACGTCGTAGAGCTCGGCGCAGATCTGGCCGAGGAAGATTCCGGAAACGCTCGCTTCGAGGTAGCTAAGGGCGATCTGCTGAATCTCGTCGCAGATCTCCCTCAAGCGAGCCAGACTGCGGGTCATGCGCATTTCTCGGATCAGGCCGGCGGGATGGTTGCCGCTTTGAGCTAGCAGGTCTTTATGGGTGCAAACATCGAGCGCGGGCGAATGGGTGGTGCCGTCTTCAGTCACGCAGATCTGGCCAACGCGCTCGCGCATCATGAGGATGATGGCGGCGGTTGTATTGGAATTTTGGGTAACGGTGTAGACCGGGCTGACCATGATCTCGGAGACCGGAGTGTCGGCGGAACCTTCGTTGAGCACGTTGTGGCGGATGACCGCGTTGCTGGTGACGATGCCCAGCGGGTGTCGTTGCTCGTTCACTACAAGGATGGAGTGAACGCGTTTGGCGACCATCAGTTCCGATGCGATACGAATGGAGTCGTCCGGCAAGCAGGTGAGCAATCGATCGAGCGGACGCGGACGCAGAGCCTGGCCGCCATCGAGGTGAGCTTGCAGGATAGTACGTTTTCCTTGGATACGTGCCTCTTCCGGAACGGAAATCTTCCCGCCGATGCGGGTGGCCCAGAAGAGGTGACGCCGCACGTAGTAGCGAGCCGCGTCGTTGGTGGCGATCATTCCCAGAAAACGCTCCCAGGAGATCATGTAGAGCATGCAATCCTCTACCACCTTGGCGGAAACGCGGAATGGTGAGCCGTCCAGCAATGCGGTCAGGCCTATCAGATCGCCCACATCGCGTACGTCCACCAGCTCCGAACCCTCGTCGTTTTTCCAATAGTACTCCACGCGACCGCGGTTGAGGAAAATGACGTCCTTGCCCGGCATGTCTCCCTGGTCGAACAGCGTTTCGCCCGCCACGCGGGCGCTGACTCGAGCGTCGGAGGCGAGACGGGCCACCTCGTCGGGAGTCATCATGGAGAAAGGGGGGTAGATGGACATCGCTTGGGCGATGCGGCCAGGGATAACGTTGCCAGTTTCCATTGAGAGGAAAAAGACTGATCTGTTCGCATTTCGCAACCAGAACTATGGTTCGCAGGCTGGCCTTTCCTGCGAACCGTAAAGTGTTACGCGTGTAGGTAGGGCGTGACTGCCGTGGCACGCCGTTGCGGTCCGTCACGGCGGACGGACCCTACCTCAAGAGAGCGTTGGCGGCCGGACTCTGCCTTTTTAGAACGAAGCGGTGGCAGAGGTGCCGGCTTTCAGTTCTGGCATGGCGATGACTTCTTTGGTGAGTTCTGGTGGGGTGGTGGATTTTTCATCCATGCTCACTGCGATCAGCTCCTTTGCGGTGAGAGCGAATAGCGTAGGTTCGCCAGCGAGTTCTCCAAACCAGATGCGGTCGCTTAGTCGTGTGTTTTCCAATACGCGGGGTTCGCCGCCATCCTGGTCGAGGCGTTCCAGCGCAGGCACATTCGTCCTGCGGTGTTGCACGGTTTGCGGTTCGGTGCGGTAGCCCCAGACGCCGCTTTCGTTGGCGGTGAGGGCGACGAATTTCCTGTCGGCTTCCATGTGACGGATGACTTCGTAGTTGGAACCGTCGCGCTTCAGTCGATACACCACGCCGAGTCGATTCTTGCCGCCACCGTGGGTCAATCCGTAGAGCCAATCTCCAAAGAGAATGGGACCATCGGTGATGCTGTCGCCGTCGAGGGGAAAGCCTTTGAGCTGGTAGAGCTTTTCCGGAGCGTTTCCATCGAGCGTAAAACGATAGAGACTTCGCTGATCCCATCCGTAGTAGTAACCGTCCTTTCCATCGATGAAGGGAACGAGCGTCTTGAAAATCGGTTGAGCGTCTTCCGGGTATTCGTTCGCTCGGTACACGGTTTCGATTTCTCCGGATGAACGATCGATTTTCAGGAGACCGTCTGTGCCGCTGCGTCCTGGGTTGGGTACGGGACCGATTGCCAGCAAGTCCCCATTCGGAGCGATGCCGTAGAGTTTGGGACTGGTGCGGGTTTTGCTATCGTAGGGATATTTGGATACGATTTCGTAGCCCGTGCCATCTGTTCGGATACGGAAGATAGCGCCAGCGACTCGTGGCTGTTCAGCGAAAAAGGAGTTGTCGCCTGCGGTGCCGTAGAGGTAGCCATCGTCTGCGAGGACAAGTGACGAGGCTTGGCGGGCATGTTGTCCGCCGCCGATGAAGTGGTGAAGGATTTGGAAATCGCTGCCGTCGCCATTGAGTCGATACAGCGCGCCTTGGCCGTATTCTCCACCACTGGCCACGCCGTAGATCAAGTCGCCGTCACGTAGCCAGACGTGGTCGAATTGGGTGACTTTGGTTTGTGGATCCAGGGCGAAGAGGGACGTGCCGCCGCCTTTCTGCTGGGCCTCGGCTCGAGCTTTTCCGTAAGCTTGCGCTGCATCGAGATCGACCGTGTAGCGGATGATTTCCTGATCGAATGAGGCGTAGAATTGAAGGTTGTTTTCGTCGGTGAAGCGTGGGTTGATGAGATCGCGGAACTGGAGATCGAGCAGTGGCTCGAGGTGGTATCCATCGACGATGAGCGTACCTGCGTTTCGGCGCTCGGGACTGAAGTCTCGAAGGTGGCCGAAGGCGGCGAAGTGTTTGTTGTCCGGACTGAAACCCATCCAGAAGGCCGGATCGACAGTGAGAGCGTCCTCACCAAGGGAAATGTTTTCGCCATCGATCCAAAGTTGCGATCCGGGTTGTTCTCCGTGGGCGTGGAACTGGCCGACGAGGGCGGCTCGGCTAGCGTCGGACGAGATGACGGGCTCGCCTTGCTGGCGTCCGTGTATAGGAAAGCTTTGCTCGCCGACCTGCAGTTGTAGCTGGTTTTGCGCTTGGTTGGTGTAGATCAGATCCTCTGTGCCCGGATGGAACTTGAGAGCTGTTTGCGGGCCGTAGGATTCGGTGGGGGTCTTGAGCATGCCGTTCACGTAGATGCCGCTTTCGTATTGGCCTTGGCCGAACCATGCGATGCTTTGTCCTGAATCGCTGGATACGATCTGGGAGACGTTGGAGTAGGGGCCGTATTCCATGCCGTCGAAGACCAAAAAGGCGTTTCTCCCGTTGCGAGCCACGTAATAGAAGTGCTCGCCACTGGCGGAGAATTCCGGGTTCTCTATCATTGGATATTCTGGTCCCATGATTCCGTCGACGATCACGTGCCAGACGGCTCCGTTGCCGCCTTGTAGGTAGCGAGCGGCCGCCCAACGGGAGCCGTCGGGACTGAGCTGAAAGTAGCGCGCGGTCTGTCGCGACTCGTTTTGATCGGCCTGATAGTCGAAGGCGGTCTGGCCATTTACCACCACAGAGACGGTGATCGGATCGGGATTGTTGTAGCGGTTTTGACGAGGATCGGTTTGGATGGGGCTTTCCAGCCAGGCGACGCCGTTGGCTTCTTCGGTGACGCGAAGGCTGTTGGCGATGAGGGCCCCTTGGGATTCGATGACCGTCCCGTCGAGGAATTGGATGACGGCTCGCTTATCGCGTTCGCCCGCTTTTTGGGCGGAGTAGACGGCGGCGAGTTTTCCGTCGACAGTAGCGAAGCACAGGGGATGCAGTTGAGTCTCTATGTTCAGGTAGGCGGGCCCGGGCACACCGTTGATGAAAACGCGATGTTCGTCCTGGCGGCGATTGTTAACCATTTTCTGGATACGTCCGATGTAGGCGTAGGCAGGTTGGCCTTCATCAGGTTCGTGGAAGGCCATGGTGTTTGGCTGTGTCATCGGAAACACGTCCGCTGGAGAAGGCGTTTCGTTGATAACTAGCGTCATGCTGGGGCCGCCCAGCTGATAGGATTGGTTTTCCTGGTAGACGCCGTAGATGAAGTTCCCTCCATCTGAAACCGCCGCCATGGTGAGCCGTCCGTTGGTGGGCCATTCCCGGTGGATGCCGTTCGACGCGACGATGAGTTGAGTGGTGCCACCTTGATTGGCCACGTAGACCGCTTCGTCGCCCTTTCCAGTGAATCGTATCGGGGCGTCTTTGGGTCGATATTGAAACGGAAGCCCCGGGCGGCGTACGGAATAATCCTTTTGGTAGACCCGAACCAGTTGTCTGCCAACCTGCGTGTAGAGCGGTCCGGCGATGCCGTCGATGATCATGTTCTCACGGCTTCCATCGCCGCCCATGAAGCCATAGTGCTCGCCGTCCGGCGAGGTCATGAGAGCGGTGTTGTAGTTGGAAACGCCGGGATGAAAGGTGCCGAGCTTCTCCGCTTTGATGATCGGGTCCCCTCGACCAGCGACCGCTGCCCCGAGGCAAAACAGCGAGACAATGGCTTTCGTGAAAGCCGATTGTGTTAGAAAGGACAGGCTAGCACGCGGCAGGGCCGCGCTAGAGCAGTCGACATCTAGCATGGGAGGAGGTGGATTAGGCGTTGGATGGATAACAGAGTAGGCTGAATGCGAGAAAAGAGCCCGAAGCGGCATTTGTCTAGAACAGTGTTTCGGTCTCCTTGGCTCGGTGGGACGAGGGCAGCCGCGAGTTTATTCGCCAGAAATCCGATTTTTCTTCCGCTAAATTTCCTGCTGGATCATTTGCCCACTTCCTGCAATGTGGGCGGATTCTATGAACGAGGTATTCAAGTTATTAGCTGAAGGCGAACGTCTCAATGAGAGCCAGATGGCCAAGATCCTTGGCATGACGCGCGAGGACGTGGACGCACAGCTAGAGGAATTGAAAGGAAAGGGAATCCTTCTCGGCTGGATACCCGTGCTTAATCCTGAAAAGGACGACTCCCTCGCCGTGAGGGCCGCGATCGAGGTGAAGATCACTCCCGAACGCGACGGTGGTTTCAATCGCCTCGCCCAACGCATTTCCCGTTTCGACGAAGTCGAGTCCTGCTACCTGATGTCCGGCGGCTACGATCTGCTGGTAGTGGTGAAAGGCTCTTCACTGCACAAGGTGGCCAGCTTCGTTTCCGAGCGCCTCTCTACGATCGAAGGCGTTCTGTCCACCGCGACCCACTTCATGCTTCGCGCCTACAAGGAACAAGGCTACTTGATCGAGCAGCCAGCGGAAGACAAGGCGCGTCTTGACGTGACGCCGTAGCGGAGGACGAAAAATCTTAATTCGAACCTCTTCGAGCGGCTGCGACTTTGGGTCAGGCCGCTTTTCCCGTTTCTAAAACACGCCTTATTTGCCAGCACTTTCACTCGAACCACCCGCCAAAAGCGCGGGATTCCGACAAAAAACCAAAATACGAACTCCAATGTCTAACGACCAAACCCGTTTCATCGCCGATCATGTTATCGGACTCCCGCGTTCGGGAATCCGCGACTTCTTCGAGCTGGTGGCGGCCATGAAGGACGTAATCTCGCTGGGAATCGGCGAGCCCGACTTCACGACGCCCTGGCACATACGCGAGGCGGCGATTTACGCATTGGAGAAGGGACGCACTCACTACACCTCGAACCTCGGACTGATCGAACTGCGGCGGGAAATCTCCGCTTACGTGGGGCGCAACTTCGGCTTGGAGTACAATCCGCACAACGAAGTGCTAGTCGCGGTGGGCGTTTCCGAAGCCATGGACATCGCCCTGCGGGCGGTGATCAATCCCGGCGACAAGGTGCTCTACCAGGACCCGTGTTTCGTATCCTATCACCCGACGGTGATGCTGGCTCATGGCGTTGGCGTGCCCATCAAGACGGATGCTAAGTCCGCCTTCACCCTCAAAGCTGAGGAAGTGAAAAAGGCCTGGCAGCCCGGCTGCAAGGTGCTCTTGATCAACCTTCCTTGCAATCCGACAGGCGGTGTGGCCGAGCGGGCCGAACTGGAAGAAATCGCCAAGTTCGCCGTGGAAAAGGACATGCTGGTCATCAGCGACGAGATCTACGCCGAGATGACCTACGAGGGGGAGCACATCAGCATCGGCACCTTCCCGGGGATGCATGAACGCACGATCTTCCTGCACGGGTTCTCCAAGGGTTGGGCCATGACCGGCTGGCGTTTGGGCTTCGCTTGCGCGCCCGCTCCGCTGACCGAAGCCATGATGAAGGTGCACCAGTATTCTATGATGTGCGCCTCTATCGTCGCTCAGGACGCCGGTATCGAAGCCCTGCGAAATGGAGACGACGGCGTGGCGAAAATGCGTCAGGCCTACCATCGTCGTCGCGATCTGGTGGTGAGACGTTTCAACGAGATCGGGTTGACCTGCCATAATCCCAACGCGACTTTTTATGCGTTCCCGAATGTTTCGGTAACGGGTCTCGATTCAGTGACCTTCTCCAAGCGCTTGCTGGAAGAGGAGAGGGTGGCTATGGTGCCTGGCACCGCTTTCGGTAAATTCGGCGAGGGCTTCGTGCGCTGCAGTTTCGCGACTGGCTATGACCAGATTGTGGAGGCCTGCGACCGCATCGAGCGCTTCGTCAACAAGTGTAAGTGATTTTTGAAGCGGGGGAGCGTGACTCCCCTGCGTTTCGTTTCGGTGTAACAATTTTCTGGATATGAACTTCACAGTGGCAATCGTAGGCCGACCCAACGTTGGCAAAAGCCGTCTCTTCAACCGATTGGCGGGCAAGCGCATTTCGATCGTGCACGATATGCCGGGCGTGACGCGCGACATCATTTCGCGCGATCTGGAAGATGGCTACACGCTGATGGATACAGGTGGCATGGGGCTGCTCGAAGGCATGAGCGATACGCCGGCGAAGCTGGTCACCGCGGTGGAAGGACAGATCGATTTCTCCATCGACGCGGCGGACCTCATTTTATTCGTGGTCGATGGCCGAGAGGGGCTGCAGGCGCTCGACGCCCAGATGGCCGAGAAGCTGCGCCGCACCCAGAAACGCGTGCTGCTGGTTGTGAACAAGGTGGATACCGATACCACTGCGATCCGCGACAAGGAGTTCTATCGCTACGGATTCGGCGAGCCGTTCCTTGTATCCGCGGAACACGGACGGGGAGTATCCGGCTTACGAAAGTCGGTGTTGAAGATTCGCGACGAAGTGGTCGGTCCGCCCGCTCCGGAGACCGAATCAGGCAAGAAGGTGATCAAGGTTTGCTTCATCGGTCGCCCGAATGTTGGCAAATCCTCCTTGAGCAACTGTTTGGTCCAGTCCGAGCGCTTCATCGTGAGCGACGTGCCTGGCACCACGCGCGACTCCATCAACATGCCTTTCACCTGGAAGTCGAAGCGCGGCGAGGATTGGCACTTCCAGTTGACCGACACGGCTGGGATTCGCAAAAAAACCAAGCTGAATTCATCGGTTGAATACTTCTCTCGCGTTCGCTCGCTCGACGCCATTCGCGATGTGGACGTGGTCTTTATGGTGGTCGATGCCAAGGAAGGCCCCACCAATCAGGACAAGGCCATCGCCGGCGAAGCCACCGCGGCCAACAAGCCGGTGGTCATCGTGGTCAACAAGTGGGACCTGACTTTGAAGGCATGGGAGAACGATGAGATCGACGGCTTCGAAACGGAAAAGGACTTTCGCGAGGCCTTCGAAAAGGGCATCCGCCGCGAGCTCTTTTTCGTTCCCGGATCGCCAGTGGTTTTCGTCTCCGCCAAGGAAGGAATCGATATCGAAAAGATCCTCTACCACGCCCGTCAGCTCGACAAGCGCATGGGCCGCAAGATTCCCACCGGCCGCTTGAACAACAAGATCTACAAGATGGCCGAGCGCATGCCAGCCCCGAAGAAGGACGGTCGCCGCTTCCGCGTTTACTACGCGGTGCACACAGGCAACCGCCCGTACCGCTTCAAGATCTTCTGCAACCAGGCCAAGAAATTGGCCGACTCCTACAAACGCTTCATGGTCGCAGGACTTGTTGAGGAGTTCGATCTCGACGGCTGCCCCATGGTCTTCGATTTGGTGAACAAGAAGAACCCGTACATCCAGGAAGATTAGGCAAGAGAGCGGGCCCGGACGTCCCGCTCCACCATCCGCCGGAAGCTAAACGGTGGAACGCGACCTCCGGGCGCGTTTTCATGTGTCGCGTATCAGATCAAGCTTACATCACATTCGTAACGTTGAAATAAAATGGCATATCGAATGATATTCATGGGCTCGGATCCCATCGCCTTGCCGGCGCTGAACGCGATTTGGGAAGGCGAGTGCGGCGATATCGAACTGCTCGCCATCTACACGCAGCCAGATCGACCCCGCGGTCGTGGCAAGAAAGTGGCGCCCAATGAAATCAAAACTTGGGCTTTGGAACGCGGCTTGCCGGTGCATCAACCGGAAAAGATGCGAAAGGAGCAGCGTCTGGAAATCGAGGCCATGCAGCTCGATTCAATCCTGGTGATGGCCTTCGGTCACTTGCTTTCCCAGAAACTGATAGAAACGCCGAGATACGGTATTTGGAATCTGCATACATCTTTGCTGCCCAAATATCGCGGCGCCTCGCCCATCCAGTGCGCGGTGGCGAGTGGCGATGCCGAGACCGGGGTTTCTCTCATGGAGATGGTACGCGAGATGGATGCGGGACCGGTGCTCGATGTGGAGAAGGTCAGTATCGAAGCCGAGGATACAGCCCTCGATGTCGAGGCCAAGTTGTCCGCGGCTTGCGTTCCGCTCTTGCGCCGCGGTTTGCCGCTCATCCACCGCGGTGAGGCGACGTCGCTGCCGCAGGACGAATCGCAGGTCAGTTTTGTTCGCAAGCTTGGCAAGGAGGATGGCGAGTTGGATTTTAGGGTGGAGGGCCGCGAGCTAGCGAAGCGCATCAACGGGTTGTTCCCTTGGCCTGGGGCGCGGGCTAGGCTGGGCGATCTGGTGATCAAGATCGGGCTGGCGACCTGGGATGAAGCGGATTGTTCAGGCCAGCCGGGGGAGGTGCTCGATTTGGAGTCGCGAGGGCTGAAGGTTGCTTGCGGGACCGGTAGCGTTTTTCTCAAGCGCTTGCAGCGACCTGGCGGCAAGATGCTCGACGCGGCCGATTTCATGCGCGGCTTCGAGTTGCCCGAGAAGTCGGTTTTCGAGTCGAAGCAGATGCCGCCACTGGTGACGCGCGATGGCCGGTAAGGAAATTGCTCCCGTCTTAGCACTTGTTTTCAGAGGAACTTTTTTTCAGATTTGCAGGATGTTGCGTAGCCCCTTTCTCGGTCTCCTTTTGGTAGTGTACCTGTTCGGTCTCGCTGTTGGTCCATCGGCGAAGGCCCAGAGCTCGTCGAATCTCCAGTACCAGGTAGCGAATCTCATCGCGGACGTGCGCATGCTCGATGAGCGACTGCGACAGATGACCAACGAGCTGGAGGAGATGCGCCGCGAAAACCGCCGCCTGCGCGAGCTGGTGGACAGCTACGAGCAAAGCGCCGACGGCAAGCTGGCTCGCTTCGTGACGGCCGATCAGCTCAACGCCTCGATTCGTCAAGCGGTGGCTGCCTTGGAAAAGCGCGACGAGGTGTTGAAGAAGGAGGTGATCGAGGAAGTCGGAAAAACCATCGAAGCGTTTGCTTCGAAGGTGAACAAGGCGCTTGGCGCCATTCCTCAGATCGAAAAGCCGGATCCAAACATCAAGACGAGCTTCTCGCTCGAAGGCGTTCCGTCGGAAGGGGTTCCCTACACCGTGGCCCCAGGCGACACCTTGGCCGGTATCGCGAAGAAGATGAATTCGCGAATGGATTGGATTCAGAACGCCAATAAAATTTCAGATCCTCGCCTGCTCCAGGTAGGTCAGGTCATTCTAGTTCCTCAAGAGAAGTAATCTGCGCCATGGCGAAAGGAAAACCCCGTTTGGGTAAAGGGCTTGCTGGACTCATCTCCGGCAACACTGCGAAGAAGTCGGCCGAACCGGTCGCCAAGGCCACGGCCGCTAGCAAGTCGACAGCGGCCAAGAAGGCCGCCCCCCCGGCAGCGCCGCCCGCGAAGAGCGACGAGTCCCCGGCCAAGGCGAATTTCATGGAAATCTCGGTTTCCAAGGTGGAGCCGAATCCCTACCAGCCTCGCCGCGAGTTCGAGGAGAGTCAGCTGAAGGACTTGGCCGAGAGCATTCGCAGCGAGGGCTTGATCCAGCCCATCGTGGTTCGGGAGGTCGACGGCATCTATCAGCTGGTGGCGGGAGAGCGGCGCTGGAGAGCTTTCAAGCTTCTCAAATTGAACAAGATACCGGCCCGCATCATTCAAGCGGGGGATTCGTCCTCGGCCTCCATGGCCTTGATCGAGAACCTGCAGCGGGAAAACCTCAACCCGATCGAAGAAGCCATGGGCTACGCCAGCCTGCTGCGCGATTTCGACCTGACTCAGGAGCAGGTGGCGGAACGCGTCGGAAAGGGCCGGGCCACAATCGCGAACGCCCTGCGGCTCCTGGCCTTGCCTGAAGAGATTCGAGGGTATCTTTCCACCGGCTTGCTGTCGGTGGGGCACGCCAAGGTGCTGCTCGGTCTGGAGAACAAGCAGGAGCAAACCTTGATCGGGCGCCGCATTATAGAGGATGGCGTCAGCGTGCGCGGCACCGAAGCCCTCATCGAGTCCACCAAGCGCAGCGGCAAGTCGAAATCCAGCAGCGGTCGCGAGGTTTCCTCGGCGGAGGCGGCGGCGATCGAGGACATCGAGAAGCGCATGACTTCCTTCCTCAACGCCAACGTGGCGCTCAAGCACAGCCCTAAGAAGGGAAGGATTCTCATCGAGTACACCGGAAACGACGACCTGCAGCGTATTCTGGAAAAGATCGGCCTGGAGGAAGGCTAGCCATTCCGTCGCCAAAGGGCGAAAAGAGCGTGGCGCGAAAGCGGCTTTTCCGTCCTTGACAAGCCAATTCCCTTTTTCGACTGTCTCCGATTCTTATGGACTCTCTCAACGCCTTTCTGACCATTGTTTTGGTCCTAGTCTCTCTCCTCTTGATCCTCGTGGTCCTCATGCAGCGCGGCAACGCAAACGGCGGACTCGGCTCCGCGATGGGTGGCGGCATGGCGGAATCCGCGTTGGGAGCGGAAACGTCTTCCGTGCTGACGCGTTGGACGAGAAACATTTCCATCATCTTCTTCGTCATGGTCTTTGGCCTCTATCTCGGCCGGCTTTACGTGCACGAGCACCAGGCGGAAACCGGTGGGACGCTGCCGCAGATCGAAGCCACCGAGCAGAACAACGCGGTGAACGCTCTGCAGGAGCTGATTTCCGCCTCCGAGCAAGCCGCCGAGGAAGCCGAAGCCACCTCTCAGGACGCTGCAGCTGCAGCGGAGGATGCGGCGGCTGGAGCTCAGGACGAGGCTCCTGAAACGCCTGCGGCTGAATAGCCGTTTCCAGGAAACTTTACTTTGCTTGGCCGGGTCTCTTAGCTAGCCCGGCCATTTTCATGTCTAGACCTCATCACATTCGCCCCGTTTTCGCGACTTTGCTGGCGCTGCTGCTCGCCCTGCAATCCTTTCAATTCGCGCACGCCCAGCGACGTCATGGCTCGAGCCCGCTGGATACGCTCGGAGAAGATGTGAGCCAGAAGGACGGGTTCGAGGTTCTGAGCAACTTTCGCCGCCTTGGCATCGCGGCGGACTATCGGCTGAACTTCCAGCTGCGCCTCATGCCGCGTGGGGAAAAAACCACTACGGTGCCGGGAGTGATGCTCGGCACCATGAACCAGATGGGACCGCTTTCGCGCCTCGACGTGGCGATCGAGCCGGCGGAGGTGAGCGAGCGAGGAGAGCTGACGCCTGCGGTGACGCGGCGTCTCTTGCTGCAAAACGGAATATTCGCCAACGCCATGGAGCTCGCGGAGACGGAGGAGGGACCGGTTCCGGTTTCGGTGACTGCTGAAGACTATTTCGAGCCCATCGCAGGCAGCGATTTCACAGTATTCGATCTGCTGATGCCGTTCAGCTATTGGCAGGAGTTTAGATACGAGGGACGCACCACCATGAAGGGTCGCCCTTGTCACGCTTTCAGCATGTTTCCGCCGGAAGGAAATGAAGAGCTGAAGGAGCGCGTATCCAAGGTGCGGATCTACCTCGACGAGGAGTTTTACGCCTTGATTCGAGTGGAGATCTTCGACGCGGACGAGGTGAAACGGAAAACCATTTCCGTGGTCTCCTTCAAGGTGGTCGACGGGCAGGCCGTGCTCAGCCAAGTCGATGTGCGCGACGAGCTAAGCCGCGACAAGACGCGCTTCAAGGTGCTGGACGCCGCCATGGGCGTAGAGCTGCCGTCCTGGGTGTTTCAACCCGAAGGACTGCTGCAGCCGGTCTATGGGACGCAGCTCGCGACCGCGGCCGCTGCTTCCGTCGATGAGCCTGAAGGGACCGCGGGCGAACAAGGCGAGTAACCTCGCCTCGATCGGAAAAGCCGCGTTTCGCGGAAACGCGGCCACGGAGCGCGAACATCAAAAGCGCCGCGCTTTGCGAGACGCGCTCGATCTTGGCGAGGGTCTGCGAGACTCCGCATTAGAATCCGCGAGCGATCATCTGCTCCACGATGTCATCGAAATCGGATGCGATGGGCGCGAGCTGGGTCGTTGCCCTCTGCTCGACCTCGGGGACGCCCTGCGCCGCCTTGTTTAGGACGGATGACGAGGCGATGAACGCTGCGGCGATCAATAGGCCGCAGAGCGCGGACCTGAGAAACGAGGATTTCCGGGAGGGAGTATTGGGTTTCATGCTCCCAGCATTCGCAGGGGCGATGCCGGAGATGGATTGCGTTTTTGCAACTGTATGAAGCTTAGGGGAATAGGGATTTATGTGATTTCGAAATGAGTTAGAACGAGTCCACCGCTTGCCGATATTGACTATCTTTCATGTGCAAATAGTGTACATCGATGCCGAGAAATCTGTTTACCCGCGAGCAATGGCCCCTTGCTCAGAAGCTAGCTGCGATCGTCTACTGCAATCCCTTTGAGGAGACGCGCTGGAATTTGGAGAAGGAGTGTCTCGGCGGCGACTATCAGGAGCGTGCCGCCTACGTGGCGCCGGGAGATTCGGAGGAGCTGCTGGCGCCGAATCTCAAGCGACTCCTAGGTCTCGCTCACGAGTTGATGGAATCGGCCCGGACCAAGCTGAAGGCTGCGGGGGAGGCGTCGCAGGAGGAGCAGGGCGTGTACGAGAACCTGATGCACTTTTTGGTCTACCACGAGATGATGGAGCGTTACGACAAGCTCATCGATAAGACCCTGTCGGGTCGGCCTCGAGCGGTGGAGGCGGAGTTTTACTACGAGTATCGAGAGCGGCAGCGCTACTATTTAGCTGTCAGTCCTGCCACTCGCTTTTCGACAGCGGACGAAGCCCTCTACTTCGCGCTCTATTTTCAGTTGAGACGGGCCTGGCTGAATATCTACCGCTACCTCGTGGGCGGCTCGCAGGCCATCTGCGAACTGCGCGGGCGCATCTGGAACTCCTGCTTCACCCGCAACATGCAGCGCTATCAGAGGTCCCTCTACAATCGCATGGGCGATATCGTGACCTTGATCACGGGACCGTCGGGAAGCGGCAAGGAGCTGGTGGCGAGAGCCGTCGGCATGTCGCGATTCATGCCGTTCGACGAGCGTAGCAGCTCCTTCGCGGTGGATTTCGGCAAGGCGTTTTACCCGCTGAACCTGTCCGCTTTGTCGCCGACCTTGATCGAGTCCGAGCTGTTCGGGCATCGCAAGGGGGCATTCACCGGCGCCTTGCAGGACCGCAGCGGGTATTTCGAGGAGTGTGGCGAATACGGCACGGTGTTTCTCGACGAAATCGGAGAGACCGATTGCTCCATCCAGGTGAAGCTCCTTCGGGTGCTGCAGACCCGCCAGTTTCAGCGGCTGGGCGACACCTCGCTGCGCCCCTTCGTGGGCAAGGTCATGGCTGCGACCAACCGCGACCTGCCGGACGAGATCGCCAAGGGGAGCTTCCGGGAGGATTTCTATTTCCGGCTTTGCGCGGATCGCATCCGCACCCCGTCGCTCAGCGAGATCATCGCCGGCGACACAAACGAGCTCGAGCTTCTCGTTCGCCACATCGCCTGCAAGGTGGCTGGACCGGAGGACGGGGAGGCTCTGGCGGAGGAATCCTGCGACTGGATCGTGAAGCGCCTCGGACCGGCCTATCGCTGGCCAGGCAACTTTCGCGAGCTCGAGCAATGCGTGCGCAACATCATGGTTCACGGCAGCTACGAGACGGTCGACTTCGGGCTGAGTCAGCAGGAGCTCGATCGAATCAAAGACGCGACGGAGCAGGGGCTGACCGCCAACCAGCTGCTCAGCCGCTACGCCCAGGAGGTCTACCTCCAGCGAGGAAGCTACGAAGAGACGGCCAAGGTTCTGCAAGTCGATCGCCGCACTGCCAAGCGCTACGTGCTCGGGGTGGATTGAGGCGCCCCATTGGTTTGTAGCGTGCGGTTGCGTCACGATGTGCAAAAAACGTCTGGATGGAATGGGTAGAAATAGTTTCCCGTGTGCCGGATCTACCGTCGATCGACCAAGCGTTATTCTTTCTAAGTTTCAGGTGTTGAGCAACTAAGGAGAATCGCGAGCCCGCTGTCTGCCTCGCTGGCATGGGCTGAGCGAATGGGGAGGCATGAACGTACAGACTGCTTCCCTGTTTTCCTACCGATTGATTCTAGCTCAGGCCTTGAACGCCTTTGGCGATCATGGGGCGAAGATCGTGGCGTCCTCGCTCGTGGCGGCGTCCTTTCCCGAGCGGCAAGCTGCCCTTTGGGTAGGGGTGATCTCCTTTCTCTACCTCGCTCCCTACGTGCTCTGCGCCCCGCTGGCGGGACGTTTGGCTCGCCGTCATTCGAAAGCTCGCATCGTGAAAGCCAGCTTTCTGTTCCAGGCTGCGGCCATGGGCGGGCTGGCGATCGGGGCATACTTCTCATGGTTCGGGCTTATGATGTTTTCCGTGTCCATGGTTGCGATACAGTCCTGCTTTCTGGCTCCAGCTCGCAACGCCTTGCTCCGGGATCTGTGCGGTCCTCGAAAGATCGGTCAGATGATGGGATTGATCGGATTGGCGGGGGTAGGGGCCACCTTGGCCGGTTTGGCGATCGGCGGGTGGTCCTTCGATTTGCTTTGGTCGAAATTCGGCACGCCATGGCGAGCGGCGTCGGTCGCCGCGGCGGTAGCGGCCTTGGTTTCGCTTTTGGCTTTTGTAGTTTCGTCTAGAATACGTAGCTCCAGCGAAACCAAGCTCGAGCAATGCAAACCGTTTCGGGAAACCCTGCGGGAGCTGGCGGTCACGCCCGGCCTGCGCTGGCCGTCGCTGGGACTGGCTTGGTTCTATGGCGTGGGAGCGATGCTGGTGATGATCCTCCTGCAGGATGGCCGTTGGGAGCATGGGCAGGGTCAGGGAGCCGCGAGCCAAGGCGGATTCATGGCGGCGTTGTTGGGAGCGGGCGTCGCCCTTGGAAGCGGCTTGGCGGCCTGCCTTTGTCGCAAGCGTGTGGAGCTGGGCCTTTCGTTTCTTGGGGCGATCGGCTTGATGCTCGGCGCTCCGCTGACAGCTATGTTTTGGCATAGCGACCTGCTTTCGATCGTGGGCGTGGCGATCCTTGGATTGGCGGGCGGCCTTTTCGCCACTCCGCTGAACGCGGCATTCGTTTCGCGTTCGCCAAGCGAAACCCGCTCCGCGAGCATCGCGGCCAACAACCTCGTGATCAACCTTGTCTCTGGTGGCTTCGTGGGGCTCGCTTCGATCCTTGGATACCTCGCGTGGAGCCCGGTCGCTCAGCTTTGGGTAGTCGCTGCTACGACAGTTCTGGTGGTTGTCGTAATGATTAAACTGATACCGGAAGGCTTGCTTCGGGTCGCCTTGGTTGCTCTTGCCCGAGTTCTGTATCCAACCCGAGTCAAAGGGCTTGAGAACCTGCCGGAATCAGGTGGGGCGTTGATCGTGGCGAATCACGTCTCCTTCGCCGACGCGGTGCTGATCTATGCCGCGGTCGATCGCCCTGTTCGCTTCGTAGGAACGGACGAGCTGTTGAAGAAGCCATTGATGCGTTGGGTGTATCGACGATTCAACGTCATTGCGGTATCGCCAAGCAAGGCCAAGGACGCGATTGCGAAAACGGTGCGTGCCCTGAAGGAGGACAAGTCGGTGGTCTGCATTTTCCCGGAAGGCGCCCTGACGCGAACGGGCATGCTGATGCCCTTCAAGAAAGGGACTGAATTGATCGCCCGCATGGCGCAGGCGCCGGTGATTCCCGCTTATATCGATGGCATGTGGGGATCCGTTTTCAGCTTCGCTGGAGAGCCGTTTCGCTATCGCCTTGGAATGCCCATGCGTCGTTCGGTGCGCATCGGGTTCGGTGCAGCCCTCCTCGGGGAGGATGCCAGCTCGGACGGGATGCGAGACGCCGTCATGCAGCTTGGATACGAATGCTTTTGCGCCCGGCCGGAGCTGCGTTCCAATCTGGGCTACCAAGCTCTGAAGGCGCTCAGGTCGAACCCGTTGAAAACCTGTTTGGTCGACTACGGGCTGCAGGGACGGAAGCTGAAGCGCATCGAGCTCCTGGCAGCGGCGCTGGTGGTTTCGCGCGAGCTTAAGTCGGCCCGAGGCGAGAGTCGCGTCGGGGTTCTACTCCCGCCGGGGGTGGCCGGTTGCGCCGCGAATCTGGGCCTCGCTTGGGCGGGGCGTTCTTCGGTGAACCTGAATCCCACCGCGGGCTCGGAAGCCCTGCGAACCATGATCGCTGACGCGGGCTTGAAACGGATCGTCACCTCTCGCAGGGCGCTTGCGAAGGTGCCAGGTCTCGATCTTTCGTCGGTATCGCTGCTCTACGTCGAAGATCTGCTTTCGAAAGCCTCCCTTTTCAAGCGAGGGCTGCTGGCGGCGTTGGCCATGGCCCTGCCAGCTCGCTGCCTCGCCAGCGTTTTTTCCATCGCCACTGATGGAGGGGATCGAGAGGCAAGCCTCCTCTTTTCAAGCGGCAGTTCAGCGGCTCCGAAGGGCATTCCGCTGACGCATTGTAATCTGATTTCGAATACGATGCAGCTCTCCGAATGCACCCTCATGCGGCCCGAGGATCGCATTCTCGCTAACTTGCCGCTGTTTCACAGTTTCGGTCTGACAGGGGGACTTTGGCTGCCCCTGCTGCGAGGCATGACCATGGTGTCCACGCCATCGCCGCTGATGGCGAAGGAAGCGGTGAAGGCGATCCGCGAGGGATCCGTATCGGTTGTGCTGGGCACGCCGACCTTTTTAAGAAACTACCTGAAGCGAGGGGAAACGATGGACTTTTCCAGCGTCCGCTTGACGGTCGCTGGCGCTGAGAAGCTTCCGGAACGACTGGGCTCGCAATGGCGAAAAGTGGTGGGCAGCCCCATCCTGGAGGGCTATGGCTTGACCGAGTGCTCGCCAGTGGTTTCGGCCAATTGTCTGAGAAGCGAGGCCTGCGCTGGGCGATACGTTCTCGAGCAGCGGGGAGACTTGGCGGGAACGGTCGGACGTCCGCTTCCAGGTGTTTGGCTGCGGCTCGTTTCGGAAGGGGATCGAGCCCGTAAGTGCCAGCGCGGCGAGGCCGGCTTGATTCAGCTAAAGGGGCCAAACGTCTTTCGTGGCTATCTCGATCCGAGTCAGAACGAGGAGCGCTTCACCGAGGACGGCTGGTTCGACACTGGAGATATCGGGTGTATCGACGAAAATGGATACTTGAGCATCGAAGATCGCGTATCCCGCTTCTCGAAGATCGGAGGCGAAATGATCTCTCTCGCTCGCGTGGAAGAGGCTCTGGAGCGAGCGTTTCCGGACGATGGATCGAGCGGAGAGATCCGCTTTCTCGTGGCGTCACGGTCCTGTCCCCAGAAGGGCGAGGAGCTCGTGCTGATCAGTCCGTTGCGGATCGATCTGGGAGAGGCGAGAACGCGTCTGCGAGCGCTCGGCATTCCCAATCTGTGGATTCCGCAAAAGTCTGTCGCCGTGGAGCGGATACCGCTTTTAGGAACGGGAAAGCTCGATCTGAAGGCCTGTCAGCAGCTCGCTCTCGCCGCCTGAACGGGTCGGCATGCGACTAGGTTGCGGCGAGGTTTCGCCCTGAGCTCGCGTCGAAGAGGTGGGCTTTGCTTATCTCGAACGCCAGTTCGAGCGTCTGGCCGGCGGAGAACTTTGCGTCGCTGCCGACGCGACCGATCAGGTTTTGCTGCCCGTTGCGCAAATACAGAAAGGTTTCGTTTCCCATCGGTTCCACCACCTCAAGCTGGAGCTTAGCGGTCAAACCTGCCAGGTCGCTCGCTTGGGACGCAACCTCTCTCATGTTTTCCGGACGGATGCCCAGCACGACTTGCTCGTCCAGGTGGCTTCGCCCTTGCTCGGCGAGTCGAGCGTCGAGCTTGAGCGCGATGTCCGATTGCTCGGCGTGAAAAAAGAGGTGGGCGTCTACGCTTTCGAGACGGCCCCTTAGCAGGTTCATGGGCGGGCTCCCGATGAAGCCTGCCACGAAGAGGTTGGCAGGCTGGTTGTAGAGCGTGAGGGGGTCGTCGACCTGCATGATGTCTCCATGGTTCATGACGCAGATGCGGTCTCCCATGGTCATGGCTTCCACCTGGTCGTGGGTGACGTAGATCATGGTCGAGTCCAGGCGATCGTGCAGCTTGGAAATCTCGGCTCGCGTGCTGACTCGCATCTTGGCGTCGAGGTTGGAAAGCGGCTCGTCGAAGAGGAAAACCTTGGGCTTGCGTACGATGGCCCGCCCGACCGCGACCCGTTGCCGCTGACCGCCTGAAAGCTCTTTGGGCTTTCGGTGTAAGAGATCTTCGATACCGAGAATGCGAGCCGCTTCGTCGACGCGTCGCTTGATCTGTTGCTTGCTGAACTTTCGCAGCTTCAAACCGAACGCCATGTTCTCGAAAACGCTCATGTGTGGATACAAGGCGTAGTTCTGAAACACCATGGCAATATCGCGATCCTTCGGGGGCACATCGTTGATGAGGTTTCCGTCGATGGAAATCTCGCCGCTTGTGATGTCCTCCAGTCCCGCGATCATGCGAAGGGTGGTGGATTTGCCGCATCCGGATGGTCCGACCAGCACCATGAATTCGCGATCCTGTATGCTTAGGTCGATACCGTTGACCGCAGTGACGTCCTTGTTCTTGCGATCAGGATAGATCTTGGTGAGGGAGCGGATTTCGACAGTGGCCATGACACGGGAATCCTATCGGCTGTTTTTAGGAAAAGGCGAGTCTAGGCTTTCTCCGTTTCCTTGGCCAAAGCTGACAGAAACGTCGGGACAGCGTTGATACGAAACTGTCTGGCAGAACAGGTTCGGCGTATCCATTGGCTCGATCGAACCCCGCATTCGAATCGTATCGAAGATCGTCCTACTGGTGTAAAAGCGAAGAAAGGGAAGCCTGCTCGAAGCTCGAGTTTCCCCTGTATCGAAATTCCTGATCTGGATACAGATCGAAGGCCTCGAAACGTAAAAGGTGACAAAAAATCTGAATACACCGCCGTTTTAGGCCAAAAATATTGTAAAAACAGGGTGTAACCAAAAAATACTAACAAGTTTAGGTTTGAAAAACTACGGTATAAGAGTAAAAGAACGTTTCTTCAGGTTTAAGAATTCCCACTTAATAAACCGTTAATCCTAACCATACTAACGTTATGGCCGCTAAAAAAAGCGCTGAGAGTTCCCCTCTCACATTCGATCTGAAGGCAGACCTCATCGCTGTCCTCGATAAGTACCAAAAACAGCTCGGTGTATCCAAAAGCGAAATCATTCGCTATGCGATCGCCGGCTTCGACTATGCTGGCTTTGCGCCAGCTGTGGAATCGCATCGTCAGATCTCCGTGCGTCTTCCACTGGATCAAAAGAAGGATCTGGTTAAGCTCGCTAAGTCCAAGAAGGTGAGCATCGGCGAACTGCTTCGCGCAGCGCTCGAAACCCTTCCGACAGTTCCTGCCAAGTCAGGGATCGAGAAAGCGGCTCCTGCTCCTAAGAAGGCTGCCAAGAAAGCAGCGAAAAAGGCAGCTAAGAAGGCGGCAAAGAAAGGCGCCGCTAAGAAGGCTGCCAAGAAAGCCGCCAAGAAAGCCGCCGCCAAAAAGGCTGCCAAGAAGGTAGCGAAGAAGGCGGTCAAGAAAGCTGCGAAGAAAGCGGCGCCCAAGAAGGCGTCCGCCAAGAAGGTAGCGAAAAAGGCTGCTAAGAAGACAACCAAGAAGGCTGCCAAGAAAGCCGCCAAAAAGGCACCGAAGAAGGCTGCCAAGAAGGTCGCTAAGAAAGCTGCGAAGAAGGCTGCTAAGAAGAAAAAGAAGTAATCCGCTTCGATTCCTTTTATCACTTCAAATCAAAGCCGAGGATTCGTCCTCGGCTTTTTGCTTGCCTGTTCGCTCAGGCGCTTTGCGGCTTTTTCGCTGACATAGGAAAGTCTCGGGAGCAACGCTGAGGGGCGTGCGCTCAGGCCTGCGACGTCAAAGCGGCGGCAGCTGAGCGTGCTTGATCCCTTTTCGAAGGCTGCGGATCACGGTATCGAGGGTTTGGATGCGAGCCCGCATCTTGCAGTTTGCGGGGATGATATGCCAAGGGGCGTAAGCGCTGTTTGTCTTGTCGATCATCTCGTTGACCGCTTCTTCGTAGAGCTCCCACTTTTCGCGGTTGCGCCAATCCTCGTCGGTTATCTTCCACTGCTTGAGCGGATTCTCCTGACGGGCTTGGAAGCGTTCCAGCTGGGTCTCTTTGTCGATGTGCAGCCAGAACTTTACGATCTGGGTGCCGAAGCGAGCGAGGTGGCTTTCCATCTCGTTCATTTCCTGGTAGGCGGCCTGCCATTCCTCGTTGCTGCAAAGCCGCTCGACGCGTTCGACCAGCACACGTCCGTACCAGGACCGGTCGAAAATGGCGATCTTGCCCTGCTGCGGCATTTCCTTCCAGAAGCGCCAGAGGTAGTGGTGGCTCAGTTCGAGTCGGGTCGGCGCTGCCACAGGGGTGACATCGTATCCGCGCGGGTCGATGCTTTGCACGAGACGTTTGATGCAGCCGCCTTTGCCCGCCGCGTCCCAGCCGCAGAAGACGATAACCACCGGCACCTTGTGAGAGTGCACTTCGTGTGCCAGTTCGTGGATGGTGTGCTGCCGCTTCTTTAGCGTAGCCTTGTATTCCGCCCGATCCATGGGTTCGGGGAACTCGGTTTGAGCGAGGTAGTTGGTACCCTTGTAGGGTATCCATGTTTTGGATCTTTGCTTGGAGTTTCGTGGCTTTTGGCGGGCCTTTTCCTCCTCGATGGCTTTTTCGAGCTGATCGATGATGCGATTGTAGATTTCGATGGAGGCGCCTTTGAAGGACTGGGTATCCACGACCTGCCAGGGAGCGTAGTCGCGGTCCGTGGCTTGGATCATGCGTTCGACCATGCCCATCAGCGTTTTGTACTGGCGGTTTCGACGCCAGTCTTTCGCGGTCACCCGCCAGGCGGTCTTGGGGTTGCTCTCCAGCTTTTTCAGGCGTTTCGCCTGAACCTTCTTGGGCACGGTCAGGAAGAGCTTGATGATCTTCACTCCGCTGTCGTGGAGCTGGCGTTCGAATTTTACGATGTCGTCCCAGTAGCTCTCCATCTGTTCGTCGTGCAGCTTGCCTTCGGCCCAGGTGTCGAGGGCCAGGTAGTAGGGGCCGCGGTCGTAGAACTGGATTTTCCCTTTGGCGGGGGTGTTGTTCCAAAACCGATGCAGCAAGGGGTAGCGACGCGGCTCCTGATGGGAGGCATGGGTCGAGTAGACCTTGAAGGAGCGGCTGTCGATCTCGAGCAGAATTTGGTTGAGCAGCTTCCCTTTGCGCGAGGCGTCGAGAGCTTCGATCATGACCAGCACGGGGATATCTAGATCGTTGGCTTCGCGCTGCAGCACGCCGAGCTTGATGGCGAGGTCCTTCAGAACGCTCTTGGACGGTTTTTCGGATTCGGAGGCGTCAGACATGTGGCAAACGATACGCCGGGTATGGGCGTTGCCAAGTCGAAGCTCAGGTTTTTGCGGATGCGGTCCGGATCTGGATTTCGTCTATTGATTCCATCGCGAGTATTCGCAGATTCGTTACTTCTATGATCGTGCGCATGTACATGACGAGCGGGGTTCAAACCATCGATCCCGATACCAAGCCCTCCGTCGCTGCCAAGCTGATGCGCGAGAAGCGGATTCGTCGCCTGATCGTGAGTCAGGCGGGCGAGGTGCATGGCATCGTTTGCGCTCGGGATCTGACGCGCGCGGCGGAGCGCGTGGGCACCAGCAAGCAGGTGCAGCGGGTGCGGGAAATCATGAAATCCCCCGTGATATCGGTCGGGCAGGACGATCCCATCGAGAAGGCGGCCCGTTTGATGACCAAGCATCACATTGGCAGCTTGGCGGTGATGAGCGGAGCGAAGCTGATGGGAATCATCACTGAGTCGGACATTTTTCGGGCCTTGACCCAAGTCATGGCGGGTGGAGGGAATTCGGCTCGTATCACCTTCGATATTACAAAGGGCGATCAGACGCTGGAGTTTCTCATCAGCAAGTGCAAGTCGATGGGCGTTCGTCTTCTAAGCTACTTGAGTTTCGAGGACGGCGATCGGCTCATGGCGGTGGCGCGAGTGCGCGGCGATCGGACCAAGGACTTCGTGGACGATCTTTGGGACTCCGGCGAAGTGGTGGTCAACGTGATCTACCTGAAGTAGGCGGTCGGATCTCGGTTTCGCGGAAGGGGAGCGGGCGTACGCTATGCCTGGGCGCTGGGGGCTCTGTATCCGAAAAACTGATGCTGCTTGATGACGGCGACGGCTTTTTCGGGCACCATTTCCTTCCAGCTCGGATCGTTGTCGGCGATGGCCTTTAGGATATCTCTCGAGAAGATTTCCAGCAGCGATTCGTCGATCCCGCGCAGGTGTTCGATGTAGCCGTTTTCCAGCAGGTGGAGGTAGAGGTTGGAGAGCTTGGAGTCGATGCGCAGGTTGTTGCAGGTGATGAGCATTTCGTCCGCGATGCCGCCGATGGTCTGCGGGGAAACGCTGCCGGGCTCATGGGTCGCATCGCCGTTTTTCATCTGATCGAGGTAGCGGCGGTAGGCCTTTTGCTTCATCGGGTAGATGTACAGCTTGACCGCGTTTTTGAAGAGCCGTCCGAAGCTTTCCAGGATGCCGCCTTCGAGGTGGGCGTAGTAGCGTTCGTTGAAGACTTCGAGCAGGTTGTTGATGCCCATGACGACTCCGATCATTTCCTTGGTGTATCGACGAAAGTAGGACGTGAGGCGATAGAATTCGAAGTAGTTCGAAATGAGCACGTAGTTGCCAGTGGCTCCGATGGTGTCGATGCGCTGCAGGAAGTCGTCGTAGTCGAGCTTTCCCGACGCCAGCAGGTTGTTCATGGTCAGTTCCGCCATCACCAGCACGTCCTTGCCTTGCACCGAAGGCTCCTGCACGAACTGGGCTCCGGAGCATTTGAGCATGTCGATATTGACGCGGGTGATGGGGCGAAAGCTGCCTCGTTCCACCAGCACCGCCTTTTTATAGATGGCTTCGGACGGCTGCGTGATTTCGCCGTGCGGCGAGAAGAGCACCGCGTTGGTGAGGCCGCGTCGCACGAGGTGGAGGTTGGCGATGCGGTTATCGACGTGGGAGAAATCGGGACCGCTGAAGTGGATCAGGTCCACTTCGATGCGGTCGTTTCCTACGTTGTCGGCCAGCGATTCGATGAGCTCCTCGATGTTGTGATGCAGGTAGGAGGCGCCGTAGATGAGGTTGGTGCCGAGGATGCCTACGGCGTGCTGCTGCTGCACGTTTTCCGGATCCCACATGCGGGTGTGGAGGATGATCTCGTTCGGCTCGGCGTTCGGTGTAAGTTGAAAACGGATACCCATCCAGCCGTGCGTATCGTCGCCGCCGCGGTAGCTCTTGGCTTTCATGGTATTGGCGTAGGCGAAGAAGCAGCGCTCGTTTCCGACCTCTTCGGAGAGGCGTTCCACCAGCAGCGAGTACTCGTGGTCGATCATCTTTTGCAGGCGTTCGCGTGAGACGTAGCGGCCGGACTTGCCGTAGATGGAGTCGCTGAAGGTCATGTCGTAGGCGGACATGGTTTTGGCGATGGTTCCCGCGGCTCCGCCCGCTTGGAAGAAGTTTCGGCAGGTTTCCTGTCCGGCTCCGATCTCCGCGAAGGTGCCGTAGCGTTTGGCGTCGAGATTGACGGTGAGGGCTTTGCGGTTGGTGGTGAGGAGTTCCTGTTCCTTCGGAGAGTCCATTTGGTGGGTGGTGCTGTGGATTGTTTTCGCCGTGCGGTGGGGAATCTGGGCGAGTCGGCGAGTCAGGTCAAACTGGGATGCGCCGCGATGGGCGAAAGGTCCGGCTTTCCTTGGCCGGTCACGGTTTGGGTCGAGCGGACTTGCTCTAAAAAGAGGATTGCGCCGCGTCGGTGGCGGTTTTCCAATACGGCCGTTCGAACGACGTTTCTTTCGGCCCCCTTTCCCCAGCACCGAGCCCTATGCAGACTCTATTCATCGCCATCGGAGCGGGCGTCTTGTATCTTGTCGCGTACCACACCTACGGCAAGTACCTCGCTCGCCGCATTTTCAAGCTGCGTGACGACGTGCCGGCGCCCAGCGTGGCGCTCAACGACGATCGCGATTTCGTGCCGACCGACAAGTTCGTGGTGTTCGGCCACCATTTCACCTCCATCGCCGGCACGGGCCCGATCGTGGGTCCGGCCATCGCGGTGATTTGGGGATGGGCGCCTGCCTTGCTTTGGGTGTTGTTTGGCTCGATCCTATTGGGGGCGGTGCACGATTTCGGCAGTCTGGTGGTCTCGCTGCGAAATCGGGGCCAGACGGTGGGGGAGATTTCCGGACGCGTGCTTAATCCGCGGATACGCCTGCTGTTTCTCATCATTCTTTTCTTCACCCTCACTATCGTGCTGGCGATTTTCGGTCTGGTGATCGCGGTGGTGTTTCGCAGCTATCCCAGCGCCATCTTTCCCTGCTTGGTGCAGATCCCATTGGCGGTGGCGATCGGCGTGTGGCTGCATCGCAAAGGCGTCGGCCTGCTGATCCCGTCGGTGCTCGCTCTCGTGGCGATGTACGTTTCGGTAGCTTTCGGCGACCGGGACGGTCCCATCCACGCCTTCAACGCCGCTTTGGCGGCCTGGCCGAATGGGACTTGGGTGGTGGCCCTGCTGCTGTACTCCTACATCGCTTCGGTTTTGCCGGTGTGGTCGCTGCTGCAGCCGCGCGATTTCATCAACAGCCTGCAGCTGATCACGGCCCTGGCCTTGGTGGTGGTCGGCTTGTTGGTGGCGGCGTTTTTCGGCGGAGCGCCCGTGGGCGGCTCCCAGCTGCGTCCGAGCCTGGAGATCGCTGCTCCCGCTTTCCAGAGCGCGGATTTGGGAGCGCCTTTGATCTTCCCGTTTCTTTTCATCACGGTGGCCTGCGGGGCGATTAGCGGGTTTCACTGCCTGGTCTCCAGCGGGACTTCGAGCAAGCAGCTGCGCTGCGAAACGGATGCTCAGTTCGTGGGCTACGGTTCCATGCTGCTGGAAGGCTTTCTGGCCACCCTGGTGATCTTGGCCTGCGTGGCGGGCCTCGGCCTGGGCATCACGGGCAAGGGCGGGGAGCTGCTGATGGGGGAGGCGGCCTTCGCGGATCGCTACGCTTCCTGGGCGGCGGCGGGCGGTCTGGCTTCCAAGGTTGGGGCCTTCGTGGACGGTTCGGCGAATTTCCTCAAGGCGATCGGCTTGCCAGCCGGGTTCTCGGTAGCGCTGATGGGCGTGCTGGTGGCCTCGTTTGCCGCCACCACTTTGGATACCGCATGTCGGTTGCAGCGCTACGTCGTCCAGGAGCTGGCGGGACTGTTCGTGGAGCGCGATCCCGGCGGGAGAGCGATCGTTTCCGCCAATCCGGTTTCTTGGCTGACGGACAAGCACGGGGCCACGGTCTTCGCGGTCGGGACGGCTTTCCTGCTCGCCGCCTTTCCGCCCGCAGGCAAGGAATGGGCTTGGGAAAACGTGGGCGTTGGTGGGATGATCCTCTGGCCTATGTTCGGGGCGACCAACCAATTGCTAGGCGGATTGGCCTTTTTGGTGGTGGCGTTTTGGATGTGGCGACGACGCTTGCCGGTGTGGTTCGTGGTGTTGCCGACGGCGTTCATGCTGGTCATGCCGGCTTGGGCGATGGGCTATCAGCTGCTTCACCCTGAAACGGGTTGGCTGTTCGCCGAAGCCAGGAATTGGCCGTTGGTGCTGATCGCTCTCGCGACCATCGTCCTGGAAGCCTGGATGCTGGTGGAGGCATTTCTCTGCTGGCCCAAGGCGAAAGGAGTGCTGGAGCAAGGCGTCGGCGGAGTCGGAGGCGCCGAGGCTTCGGCAGAGGGAGGGCGTTCCTGCTAGTTGATTTAGGTTGCGACCCGGGCCCTTTGCCCTGTTGTTTGGCCATCCCACGTCTTGTTATTTACGATGAAGCAATTCCTAAAAATGTTCTTCGCTTCGCTGCTTGCGATCTGTTTCGCGGTGGTGATGTGCTCCCTGTTCTTCGCGTTGCTGCTCAGCATGCTCATCGCCATGAGCGAACCGCAGCCGGTGGTGAAGGCGAATAGCGTGCTGGTGTTCGATATGTCTGTCGCGGTGCAGGATCGCCCTGTGGGACAAACCGGCCGAGAGTTCATCGATCAGGCCATGGGCATGCCAATCGCCGGCGCGGTGTCGATGCGTTCGCTCACGGAAGGGATTCGCCTGGCGGCGACGGATAGCGACATCAAGGCGCTGCTGCTAAAAGGATCTTTTCGCGTGGATGGGTACAGCTCAGGCTTTGCGGCGCTACGGGAGGTCAAGGAGGCGATCGAAGCGTTTTCCGAATCTGGCAAGCCGGTCTATGCCTACACCTATTATCCGACGGCTCGCGATCTCTACGTCTTGTCGGCGGTCGATACGGTTTACATGAATCCGGAAGGTCTAGTGGCGGATACCGGCATGTCGATGAGCGGCATGTACCTCGGCGGTTTCATGGACAAGTACGGCATCGGGGTGCAGGTGACGCGAGCGGGCGAATACAAGGCGGCTGCCGAATCCTTCGTGCTGGAGGGCATGAGCGAACCGGCCCGCGAGGCGAACCAGGCGCTGCTGGAAGATTTTTGGCAGGAATATTTGGATACGATCGCCGCAGGCTCGGATCTCGAGCCGGGCGTCTATCAGGAAAAACTGAACGAACTGGGCATGCTGCAGGCCTCCGAGGCCCTGGAGCTTGGCTTGGTGGACGAGCTGGCGCATTCCCATGTTCTCCTGGAGGAGATGCAGCGGATTTCCGGCGAAGAGGAGGATGGACTCTCCTTCACGCAGACCAGCATGTCAGCCTACCTGTCGGCCAAGGTGAAGCCAAGGTATTCGAGCAGTGGATACGTTTCGGTGATCTATGCTGAAGGGCCTATTGTGGATGGGGAGGGCGATCCGAGTGAAGTCGGCAGCGACCGTTTCGTCCGAGAGATTCGCAAGGCGCGTCTCGATGAGGACGTGAAGGCCATTGTGCTGCGAGTGAATTCGCCTGGCGGCAGCGCCCTGGCGAGCGAGATGATCCAAAAGGAACTGCGTCTAGCTCAGGAGGCAGGCAAACCGTTGGTGGTTTCCATGGGGACCTACGCTGCTTCGGGCGGGTATTGGATTTCCGCCTACGCGGACCGGATTTTCGCCCAGCCGAACACCCTGACCGGTTCCATTGGCGTGATCGGCATCTTCTTCAATTTCGAGGAGATCGCCGGTACGCATGGGGTCAATTTCGATACGGTCAAGATGACTGAGCACGCGGATTTGATGGACAGCTTCCGAGCGAAGACGGAGGAGGAGATGAGTTTGGTGCAACGGCAGGTGGATATGGTGTACGATTCCTTTCTCAACAAGGTCGCGCAAGGGCGAGGTCTGGACGTGGAGCGGGTGCGGGAGATCGCTGGAGGCCGTATCTGGTCGGGAGTGGACGCGCTGGATCTAGGCCTGGTCGATGAGCTGGGAGGGCTGAACGACGCCATCGCCTTCGCTGGTCGAGAGGCCGGTTTAGGCTCCGAGCCAACCATCCAGGAACGCCCCGAGCCGGTGGATTTCTTCAAGCAACTAAGTGAGAGCCTTGCCAAGCAGGGAGCGAGCGTGAACCAGGAGCTGCTCAAGCCGGTGGCTCGGTTATACGGAGAGCTCAATGAATTGGGAAGCCGCTACAACGATCCGAAAGGCGTGTATGCGATTTTACCCTACGAAATAGAGATAGACTGAAGGACGAGAAGGTATGGAGACGAAACTCATTCGAAACTGCAGCGCGACTGCGATTCCCGCGGGAACCGCGGCAACTTTGGAAAAAGGAACGTCCGTCCTGGTGACGCAGACGTTGGGCGGCAATGTCACTGTGCGCACGGATCAAGGCCTTTTCCGCATCGCAAGCGTGGATGTGGACGCATTGGAGGAGATCGAGCTGGGCGAAGGCGGAGACAGCTCCCAGCCATCGGAAGACTCCTTGGAAGATCAGGTTTGGGGCGCTCTCAAGCAGTGCTACGACCCGGAAATACCGATCAATATCGTGGACCTTGGCCTTGTCTATGACCTGCGCGTGGAACCGGACGGTTCGGGGCAGAGCAATGTCTTCGTCAAGATGACGCTCACGGCGCAGGGATGCGGCATGGGACCTGTCATTGCCGAGGATGCTCGCACTCGTATCCAGCTTTTGGATGAGGTGAAGGAAGCCACGGTCGACATCGTTTGGGATCCAGTCTGGAGTCCGCAGATGATTTCCGAGGAAGGCCGCAAGGTGCTGGGGATCGAGTAGGCGTCCGCGAACGATTGGGGCAAGGTCGCTCCCTTCCCTCAGCTCTCGCAATTGGGACGGGCGACGACGCCCTCGAACGGTTCATCTGCGAAGAAGCGTCCAGGCTCGTCGGGCATGTGGCGATCGCAGATCTCGAAGAGCTGATCCTCCGTTTTGGCTCGCCGCATTTCGTAGAGGAACGCGCCGTCGGGATCGACTCCTTGGCCGACGAAGTTGAGGTATTTCTTCATCTTGTTGACCTTCCCTCTCTCGGGGAGGTGCGGCTTGCTGACTTCCGAGTACAGCATGTGTACATACCGGTTTACTTCGTATAAGGGAATTCTGGATACCGGCAATCCAGCTTGCTCCTCGCGGATCTGCTTGAAGATCCATGGATTTCGGATGGCGTGGCGCCCTACCATGACTCCCTCCGCTCCGGTGAAGTCGAGGGCCCATCGAGCTTTCCTTGCCGAGGTGATGTCGCCGTTTGCCAGCACTGGACAGGATACCGATTCCACGGCCTGCTTGATATAGTCGTAGTGGACTTCGCTGCGGTACATTTCCTTCACAGTTCGACCGTGGAGGCTAAGCATGTCGACCTGATGCTTGTTGATGAGCTCGAGCAGCGGCGCGAAGTTTTCGGTATCCTGAAAACCTATACGCATCTTCACAGTGAAGAGTCCGGGGATCGCTTGGCGCAAGGCGCCTAGGATGGCGTCGACTTTCGCCACATCGCGCAGCAGCCCGCCTCCGCACTGCTTCTTATAGACGGTCGGGGAGGGACAGCCCATGTTGAGGTCGATGCCGGCGACCGGATAGTTGAGCAGCTCCTTGGCGCTGCGCAGCAGGTGGCGGGTATCTTCGCCGATCATCTGGGCGAAGACTGGCCGGTCGGTGTCGTTTTGGGTGATCGCCTCCAGGATGTGCTTCTCGAGTCGCGACTGGGCATGCACGCGAAAGTACTCCGTGACGTAGTAGTCCGGCGCTCCGAAGGCGCTGATCACGCGCATGAAAGGGCGATCCGTCACGTCCTGCATGGGAGCGAGGGCGGTGATCGGCTGGCCCTCCACGATAGGTGCGGGCAAGCGGGTTCGCTGGGCGTTTCGGATTTCGGAGCTCATGAACTAGGCAGAAGGAAGAACCGCAAACGCGGGGCGAGACAAGTCCGTTTCGCTGAATGTCGCCAGCTCGGGCTTGGAAAAGGCTGACGGCAGTCCGTCTCGTCTAGAAGGCGATGGCGATATGGCTTTGCAGCGGCTGCTGGTGAAACTGGTCGCTATCTCCGCGGTCTCCGCGGTCGCCGCTATGCACGGCGAGGGCGATCGAAACGGCTTGGGACGGACGGTAGCGCATGCCTAGGGAAGGGGACAGGGTCGTCTTCCAATTCGTGGCGCGCAGTCGCGCTTCGTAGCTTCCCTCGACGTAGAGGGAGAGGCTGCGTTCGGCGTTTTTCCAGGCCATGCTCGCTTTTCCTTTCACGGCGTTGGCCGAACCGTGATCGTAGACCTGGAAGCGGCTTTCAAAGGCGGACTGGCGGTGGCTCTGGAGGAATGTCTCTAGTTTACGGATACGCTGTTCTGTTTTTTCGTCGGTGGAGTTGGCTTTGAGCGCGTAGGAGGGGTGCGGAGCGGTCTCCCTGACGCTGGTTTCGCTGAGGCGTTCGCTTGCTTGGCTGGATAGCCCAGCGAAGCAGGCGCTCGCGATGAGAGCGAGTTTGGCTATGGGCATCGGTTTCGATTTTCGGACAGATGGATCTGTTCGATCGGCGAGGTCTTGGCGGTCGCTCTTAAACGGGACGATGCGAATTCGGGAAAGACGAAACCGCTGGCTGAAAGGCATTTCGCCGCTGTTTTATGGTGGCTGCTCCATTTCGCCATGATGGCATCAGGGAACTGCGGATAGGGCTCAAGGGAAGACGGCGACGGCGGGCGGAACTGGGACGAAATGCCATGCCAGTTCTGCTTGCCGATTGACGCTGCGAGACGATTTGCTGTATCGTTCAATCTACTACTTTCTCGCTTTTGCGGCGCGCCGACCGCTCTCTGGCTGACGCGCTGCGTCGCCCGCTTCATATGGTAAACGAACGACGCTCGGAGCCGACTCGAGC
Source organism: Pelagicoccus sp. SDUM812003 (assembly GCF_031127815.1). NCBI lineage: Bacteria > Pseudomonadati > Verrucomicrobiota > Opitutia > Puniceicoccales > Pelagicoccaceae > Pelagicoccus > Pelagicoccus sp. SDUM812003. The sequence continues at coordinate 244,863 of NZ_JARXHY010000004.1, forward strand.
CGATCGCTCCCTCGCGATCGCCCCGGAGGGATGGCTCGAATCCAAACTCGCTCTGGTGAGCGAGGCGGCGCTGTTGTTGGGCAAGGCCGCTACCGCGGACGACGTGCTGCGCGAGGCGGTGGTGGTGGCTCAGGAGCGGCTCGAGTTCAACCGCATCGGCACCTGGTTTTTCGAGGACGATGGCAAGGTGGCGATCGGGGCCTACGGTGTGGACGAGAACGCCCGACTATGCGACGAGAGGGGACACCGGATTTTCGACCGCACCGGAGTGCTCGCTCGCATGCGCGAGCACTGGGAGAGGCCGCCCTTTTTCTTCGTGCAGACCGGGATCGAGCTGTGCAATTCTCGAGCCGAGGTGGTGGGGACCGGAAATCACGTGACGGTGCCGATGATACACGATGGCAAGATCATGGGATTCATGGCGGCTGACGATCTTTGCCAAACGCCGGTGATCAACGATAAGGTCGGCTACCTGCTGCTGCAGTACGCGCATGTGGTCTCCAGCATCTACTTCCACAAGCTCGAGATCGACCGCACCCAGAAGGCGGAACAGGCGCTCGAGCAGGCCGAGCGCATGAAGTCCGAGTTTCTCGGCATGATGGGGCACGAAATTCGCACGCCCTTGAATGCCATCATGGGCTACGCCCAGCTGCTGGAAATGAACTGCACCCTCGAAAACGCCCGTTCGCTTTCCCGCACCATTTCGAGCTGCAGCGAGCACCTGACCTCTTTGATCAACGGGATCCTGGAGTACTCCCATCTTTCCGATTCCGATCTGACGGAGCTCTACAAGCCCTGCGATCTGATCGAGGTCTGCCGCTCCACGGTGGACTCGTTTTCCCAGGCTTACGAGCGCAAGGGGGTGGTCTTGAGGTTCTCCCACGAAGGCACGAATCCGGGGTTGGTGAACACCGATGCGGTGGCAGTGCGGCAGGTGGTGGGAAACCTCTTGCAGAACGCCCTGAAGTTCACCGACCAGGGCGAGGTCAAGGTCGCGGTGCAATCCCAGCTGAAGTCCTTGGGCACCTCCGAGTTCTTCATCTCCATCGAGGATGAAGGCATCGGCATCGATCCGGCCCACCTGCAGGACATCTTCAAGCCTTTCAAGCAGCTCGATTCCTCGCTCACGCGCAAGGCGGGCGGGATCGGCATGGGACTGGCCATCGTGGAGCGTCTGGTCAAGGCCCTCGGCGGAAAGCTGGAGTGCGAGAGCGAGCGCGGCAAGGGGACTAAGTTCACCATCGACTTTCTCTTCCAGAACGCGCTCGGACGGACGGTGGACGAGCGCTTCAAGGGGGAGAGCAAGCTGCCGCAAAAGAAGCGGGAGGAAGTGAAGATCCTCACCGTGGAAGACCACGCTCCGAGCGCCCAGGTGCTGCTCAAGATGATCGAGGGTCTGGAGTATCCAAAACCGGATACGGCTGCTCATGGAGCCATCGCCAAACGCATGTTGCGAGAGCGTCCCTACGACCTGGTGCTGATGGATGTGGAGATGCCCTACATCGATGGCTTGAGCTTGACCCGCCAGATTCGAGCCGGGGAGTGCGGCCCCATCAATCGAGATGTCACCATCGTGGGCGTGACCGCCTATGCCATGAAGGCTAATCGCGATACCTGTCTGATCGCGGGGATGGACGACTACATCCTCAAGCCGCTCAAGATGGAGCAGCTGAAGCAGGCTCTGGAACGCTGCGTGGTCGCCTAGTGGGGACGCCGCGTTTCGGGCAGTCTGGTGTTTGGGCAGCTTGGCTAATCTGCGTTCGGGCGACGCAAAGCCGTGGCGGAAAGCGGGGCGGAAACGCCCGGGCGCTGGACGGCGCTCAGCCTTCGTTTTCCTCGTTTTGCTGCTTGAGCACCCGCTCGAGGATGGAGCTCATGTCCTCGGTGGAGTTGAAGACCTTTTCCGCAACGTAGATCGGCACCTTGTTTTGCAGCGAGAGCACGATGGAGTCGCTCGGGCGGGCGTCCAGCTCGATGATCTTGGTATCGACCTCGTTGCTCATCTCCAGGAAAATGCGGGCGAAAAAGGTGCTTTCCTGCACGTCATTGATGATGATGCGGGTGATCTTGGCCTCCAGACCCAGCAGCATGGCGGAAATCAGGTCGTGGGTGAGGGGACGCTCCTTTTTCACGCCGTTGAGGGCCATGGAAATGGCGTTGCCCACGCTGTGATCCACGTAGATCACGAAGACCTTGTCATCGTTGCCGAGGAAGACGGCGCAGCCGTTCACGGTCGGCATGACTCCTTTCACGGAAACTTGGATGACGCTGGTATTCATTCGTTCGGGCGGTCGCGTTCGCTGGCGAGATTAGCGGTTTGCTGAGTCGTGATCGTAAACAGGCATCGTCAGCGGAGAGCAAACATTTAAGACAGCCTCGGATAATTCCCGTTTCATTGCAATGCTTCGCTCTCAGCATTTGGACGGAGGGGAGTCGACGGAGCCTCACGGCGGGCGCGCATCCAGTCGGGAGAAGAGGATTTTCGGATCAGCCTGGGGGGGCGACTGAGGCCCGAGCCGAGCGGGGCTGCGGACTGCAGCGCCAGGTCACGCCGCTGGCTTTCGACCCCGAATGCAGGCTAATCCGTTACGAATACGCGACTTAGCTAGCTTCCCTTGACAGGGGTGTGGCGACCGTCGATAGTTCGCACACGAATTATTTGCGCACGAACCGTGCAATCGAATCGATGGAAGCAAGAATGGCAGATGAAATGCAGGAATCCGAGCTCCCCGAGGAGGAGGTGTCGGAGAGCCTGCCTGTTTTGCCCAAGGAGCGCTACGACTTGCGCATCTTGAGATCGTTGCGTCGCATCATCCGCTCCGTGGACAGCCACTCGCGTCGCCTCGCCACGGAGCACGGCATGACGGTGCCTCAGCTGCTCTGCATGCTCAAGATCGACGAGCGCGGCCCGTTGACGGTGAAGGAGCTATCCAGGGAGGTTTTTCTCAATCCCAGCACCATCGTCGGCATCGTGGATCGTCTGGAACGATCAGGCATTTTCGCTCGCGAGCGATCGGACAGCGACCGGCGTCGCGTGCGCATCTCGCTCACGGATGAAGGCAAGCGACGAGTGGCCTGTTCTCCATCCCCCTTGCAGGACAATCTGGTCCAGGCGATCGACAGGCTCCCGGAGCTGGAGCGCGCCACGATCGCGCTCTCACTAGAAAAGCTCATCGAGTGTATCGATGCCCCGCTTGGCGGCTCCAAGGGACTGCATTCCGACCGAACTGCGCCCGTGCTGGAGTCCGCCAAGGACCTGGAATCAGGTCCCCCGTTTCGTACCGAAATCGCGGGCTAAGCGCCTGCTTGTCAGTCGGAAGCTCAACCCCGGACCCATGCTCCCTCTCAAACCCTCTCGCATAGCTGTTTTCATTTTGCTCGTCGCGGCGTCACTTGTCGCCTTGCACGGTCGAGCCTCGATCTTTTCCTCGCCCGAGACGGACGACTACTTCACCGACGACGGCACCGTGCCTCTGGCCTGGGCCGCGACCACCGAAGGGGACGAGTTCGAGGTGCGCCGTTGGCAGGCTGGTGGCGACCCTCAAGGCGTGCTTGTCTACCAGGGAGGGGACACCGCCAGCTTCCTTTCCGGACTGCCGGAAGGTGTATTCGAAATACGGGTACGATCTCGCGGTCAAGGCGAGCCTTTTCCCGAGTGGGAGGACGCCCATTTGCGCGTCACGGTCGACTACAAGGACATGCGAGTGGTGGCGGCGCTCATGGGAGCGGGTTTTCTGACCTTTATCGCAATCGTGGCGACCATCGTGGTCGGGCACCGGCGGGCTCTGCGAGAGGCCGCAAAATAGCGCATGGCGACTAGAGATCGAAGAAGCCCCGTCTTGAACCTCCTTTTCCCGAATCCCTGACGTTTCATCCTATGCATCAAAACGAAACAGTGCTCAATCCCACCCTTGGATGGACCTTGTTGGCCATTTTCGGCATACTCTGGGTCGCGCTCGGGCTTTTCTGGGGCCGCCGCGCCAAGAGCCTGGAAGGCTTCATGCTGGCGGGCAGAAACGTGGGCCTGGCCCTCGGCGCCGCTACCGCCATGGCGACCTGGGTGACTTCCAACACCATCATGGTGGTGCCGCAGTTCGGTCTGAAGATGGGAGTTTGGGGCCTGCTGGCCTTCACCACGGCCAGTTTCGGCCTGTTTCTTTTCGCCCCTATGGCGTCTCGGATCAGATCGCTGATGCCTAAGGGCTTCACTTCGGGGGATTTCATTCGCTTGCGCTACGGCCGACCCGCTTGGGCCATCTTTCTGCTAATCTCCTTCTGCTATTCCATGGCCTGGCTCGTTTCCATGGCTATGGCCGGCGGCATCGTCCTAGAGGCCTTGGCTGGCATCGACTATCTCTATGGCATGAGCATGATCCTGTTGGTCTGCGTCATCTACACCTTGGTCGGCGGTCTGTACGCGGTGATCGGCACTGACTTCATTCAGAGCATTATTATCCTTCTCGGAATCGTTATCGTAGGCGTGACGGCCTTGAGTAAGATCGATCTGGATACGGCTTATCAGACTGCGACGCGCACCCAGCCGGCGCTCTTCAACGCCTTGCTCCCGGTGGCTTTGCTTTCGCTGTTCAACAACATGTTCTTTGGATTCGGCGAGGTCTTTCACAACAACGTCTGGTGGAGCCGCGCTTTCGCCATGCGCAAGACGATCGTATCCAAAGCTTTCGGTTTGGCTGGCTTGTTCTGGCTGCCGATTCCTCTGGCGGTCGGCTTCGGAGCTCTCTTCAGCAACAGTCTTGGTATCAACATTACGGATATAGACATGACCGGTCCCTTGATCGCGGGTAATCTGTTGGGATCCGCTGGCGCCGTTATCTTGTTCGTAGTGGTGTTCTGTTCCCTCGGTTCCAGCATTGACAGCTTGCTCGCGGCTACCTCGGACCTGCTGGCGGAGGACGTTTATAAAAAGATGTTCAATCCGCAGGTCAGCGACGAGACGCTGCGTCGCGTTTCCACCGGGATCATCATCGGGCTAGGGCTGGTCACTTGGCTGATCTGCTTGCCCAATATCGGAAACCTCATGACGGTGCTCTTTTTCGCAGGACCGTTTGTCGGCAGCACGATCTGGCCGGTCATCACCGGGCTGTACTGGCGCAAGGCCAATCAGATCGGAGCGGTGCTTTCGATGCTGCTAGGGATCAGCTCCGGCATGTATGCGTATTTTGGACACGGATGGTACACGGCATCGCTTGTGGCGACCGTGGTATCCATGATTACTACTTTTGCTTCCGTGGCGCTCTCTCGAACGGAATTCGATTGGGAGCTGCTGAATGAAAAACACTAACCCCTAAAAATGAAATGATCTTATTTCCGGAATCCATCGTATCGGGGCTGATCGTGGGCGCTTTGTGCCTCACGGGCATAGCCATCGTTTCGTTGATCGCTATGATCATCAAGGACTATCTAACAAAGGACGTTTGGTAGAATGAGCGACAAACTAGAGTTAAACAAGCGTGCCGAGTTCCTTTCGCCTCCCGATGGGGTGGAAACGCTCAGGCCCGAGCCTAATAGTCTTTTTGAAAACAACCCCGTGCGGCTGTCCGTGCTGCGGGCTTTGGAAGGACGCTCCATCCTTTCGGTGAAGGACTTCACTCGGGAGGAGGTGATCGAAATCGCTAAGCTAGCGGCGATCTTGGAGAACTTCGAGATCGCGCCTTACCACATCATGGACGGCAAGATCGTCACAACCGCCTTTTTCGAGGCGAGCACTCGGACCCGGCTCTCTTTCGAAAGCGCCGTGCTGCGCCTCGATGGGAAGGTGCTTTCCATCCCCGAAGGCGGGGTGACCGGCGTGCGCAAAGGCGAGTCGCTGGACGACATCGGCATGATGTTCAACGCCTATTGCGATATGGTGATCATGCGGCATACGGAGACGGATTCGCTGGAGCGCCTGACGAAGGGGCTGCGCGTTCCGCTTATCAACGCCGGCAATGGAAGCGGGGAGCATCCTACCCAGTCTCTCGCAGATTGGTACGCCCTGCTCAAGTGGCGCCCTAAGCTGGCCGAGACGGATCCAAGCAAGCGGAGCAAGAAGCTCTGTCTTGGGATTTTGGGTACGCCAGGCAGCATGCGCGCCGTGAAGAGCTTTCTTCTGATGTCGCTGATGTTCCAGGATCGGATCAGCAAGGTCATCGTGATATCTCAGATGGCGGATCCCTTTGGGGAAGACTTGGTGACTGAGCTCGAGAAAGCGGGTATTCAGTACAAGGTTACGAACAACATGAAGAAATACGTGCCCAAGCTGGACGTTATCTACATGAACTCGATCGCGTTTCTAGGGGACAGCTACAAAAATCTCGATGCCGAGTTCCAGCTCAACAAGGAAAGCGAGTTGAAGGAAGAGGCGGTTATATTGCACCCGTTGGCTCGGCTTAGCGAACTGGACAAGTCTCTCGACGACACGGCTCACAATCTATACTTCTCGCAGGCGCATGGAGCCGTTTTCGTACGGCAAGCCCTGCTCATCGCAATCAGCGGTCGTCTCGATCGCTTGCCAAAGGAAATTCCGGTCGTCGACTAAGTGGCCGTTTCCTTCTCACCGCTACGGTCCATGAGCTCCGCTTGTGGACTGCCGAAGCTAACTCAGGAATAAGATACCTAAATGTGTGGAATAGCAGGATTTTTCTCAGCAGCGCCATTGTATCCAGAAGACGATGCCACCTTGTCTCGAATGCTGGATACGATCTATCATCGGGGACCCGATGGAGAGGGCGCTCATATCGATCATGCTCGAGGAGTAGCCATGGGGCACACTCGACTGTCGATTATCGACTTGAACACCGGCGAGCAGCCGATCTTGAGCAAGGACGACCGGTTGGCGCTCACCGTCAACGGCGAGTTCTACGACTTCAAGAAATATCGATCCCACGCCATGGCGGAAGGAGACCGGTTTCGCTGCAAGTCGGATAGCGAGATCGCGTTGAGCTTGTATCGAAAATATGGATTGAGCTTTGTCGACCACCTGCGCGGAGAGTTCGCGTTCGCTCTCTACGACAAGGAGCAGGACCAGATGATTTTCGTCCGAGATCGATTCGGCATCCGTCCGCTGTTCTTTCACAACAATGGTGAGATGCTGGTTTACGGTTCCGAGGTCAAGTCGGTCATCGCTCATCCCAAAGTGCCGAAGCGCCTATGCCGCAAGGCCGCCTTGCATCAGCTGATGCAGACGATCAAGCCGGGGACTTCCGCCTTTGAGGGAGTCGTCGCTCTGGAGCCGGGACACATGATGGTCGTGAAGCGACGTAACGGAAAACTGGAGACGAACGTACGAAAGTACTGGGACCTCGATTTTCCAGAAGTCGACCAGCGCGATGCCTTGCTGACGGAGGAGGATCACATCGAGCGGATTCGCGAGAAGCTGATCGAATCGATCGTTTTCCGTTTGGAAGCGGACGTGCCGGTTGGTTGCTACCTTTCGGGCGGGATCGACAGTTGCTGCATCCTTGGCTTGGCCAGCGGGGCCATGCAGAGTCCGGTCAAGGCCTTCACCATCAGCTTCGACGACGACAAGTACGACGAGGCCCACATCGCCAAGGAGATGTCCGACAGCATGGGGGCGGATCAGGAGCAGATAAACCTCAAGGCTGCCGACCTGTATGGGGAGAACTATATTCGTACGGTGTGGCATGCGGAGCGTACCTTTTACAACACCCTTGGTGTAGCTAAGTACCTCATGAGCAAGCGTGTCCGCGAATGTGGATACAAGACGGTGGTTACTGGCGAGGGCGCGGACGAGCTTTTCGGCGGGTATCCGGCGTTCAAGCGCGACATGTTCCTCTATGGACTGGAAACGGAGGATCCCAAGGAGCGCGAGCGCTTGCAGGGCTTGCTCGACGAATCGAACAAGCTGTTCAAGGGCGCCATCCTCGCCGAGAATCGCTTGCGTCACCCGGCGTTCGAAGAGCTGTGCGGTTTTACTCCTTCGTGGATTCAGCCTTGGATGGCTACGCTGGAGCTGGCGCGGCCGCTCCTCAGCGACGATTCGCTGGAGGAGATCGGTGACTACGACCCGATCGAGCAGATCGCTTCCAAGATCGATGCCAAGATGCTTCTGAACCGTCACCCGCTGGACAAGGCTCAGTACACCTGGAGCAAGTGCCAGCTGGAAGGTCAGATCTTGAACTGGGGCGGCGACCGCGTGGATATGGCGAATTCCATGGAGTCTCGTCCGGCTTTCCTCGACCACCATCTAGCAGAAGCAGCCATTCAGGTGCCGCCGAATCTGCGCATCAAAGGGAATGTCGAGAAATGGGTCCTGCGCGAGGCCGTCAAGGGCGTGCTTCCCGAGGTGCTATACAAGCGCGAGAAGTTCGCCTTCATGGCCCCGCCCGCCCATACCAGTCCGGACAAGTTGGCCAAGGTGAACGAGCTGATCGAGCGATTCCTGAACCCGGATAGCGTACGGGAGGCTGGCATCCTCAGTCCGGAGCGCACCGAGACTTTCCTCAAACACTATCGCGAGGACAAGGACCCGATCTCCCTGACGCGAAAGGATACGCTCCTCAACCACCTGATTTGCCTGCAGATCATGCACGACAAATTCATCGAAACGGAGGCAGCATATGGGAAGCCGAACTGACTACTTGAATACGGACAAAGGGGCGTCCGTTCGGGCCGGCATTCGGGACACCTTTCTCGAACAGGTTGCGGACTTAGACGTGCGCTACCAGCGTGGCGGCGTGAGCCGACTCTCCGCTTATGCGAAATCCGACGGTGACAAGCGGCCGCAGAGGCCGCTCTACAGCCCGGAGGAAGCTCGCCGGTTGATCGAGCTCGGAGTCGAGCAGCGCATGAAGGTCAAGATCAGCGACCACTACAATGCTCTGGTGCAGGGTAGCGGCAGCATGCCTCCAAGCGAAGCTCTGGCGAACCTCGTCACGGCGCGCGGCGAGGAAGTGGCCGACCTCTCCGGCGAGATCGACCCCAGCAATCAGCTCGGCTATAGCCCGTTGCCAGGAGTGCTGCACAAGTACGAGATGGCTCTGCTGTACGTAGCGAAGACCTGCAGCGCCCATTGCCGCTACTGCTATCGATCTGACCTCTTTTCCGGCATTTCCGGAAAGCAGCTGGCCAAGATCGATCCAGTTGTTGAATACATCGAAAACCACAATGATCAGGTCGTCAAGAACGGCGGCAAGCATCCGAAAAGCGGTCACCCTGCGTTGAAGGAGGTCTTGTTGTCCGGAGGCGATCCAATGATCCTGAGCAACAAGAAGCTCGCCCAATGGCTGAGCGCGCTTGCGGATGCCGGTATCCAAAAGATAAGGATCGGAACCAAGGAGCTCGCATTTTTCCCTCAGCGTTTCGACGACGCGTTCTTCGCCATGTTGGACGCGTTTCACGAATACTACTCAGACACGCGCATCGTGTTCGCGACTCACTTCACGCATCCGGACGAGTTTCTGTTTCGCGACGAGGAAGGAGATCCGTGCGATTTGGGAAACGGAAGGCTCGAATGGCTTTCGCCGGTGTACAACGCGGTAGCCCATCTAGGCGAACGTCGACACTTCGTTTCGCTGGAAAACCAGACGCCGATCATCCGCGACGTGAACGATGATGCGAAGGCCCTGCGCGTTCTTCAGCGCGAGCTGTACGCCCATGGAATTGGGAACCACTATTTCTTCCAATGCCGACAGATCCAGGGCTTTCGAGCCTTCGCGATTCCGGTGGAGGAGACGCTCTCGATCTTCAACGAGTCCAAGCGCGGCCTCTCGGGTGTGGAGAGTCACGCTCGGTTGGTGATGTCGGCGGAAGAAGGGAAGATGGAGATCTGCGGCGTGGCGGGCGACCAGATCGTTTTTCGCCGTCTACGCGTACCTGGCGCCGCTGAAGAGCAAGGTAGGCTCTACATCGCTCCTCGCAATCCCGACGCGTATTGGATCACCGACTACGATTTGAAATCCACCTAGCGACTGAAACGGAAGGGAAACCATGACTTGTATTGATATCGAACGTTTGAAGCGGGACTTTTTCGAGCTTTCCGAAATCGGAAGGAACGAGGAGGACCGAGGCATCTACCGGACCGCGTTTTCGGAGGCCGATATGGAAGGGCGAGCATGGTTTCGCTCCAAGCTGGAAGAGATCGGCCTGGAGACGCGCGTCGATGGAGCGGCAAACGTTTTCGGCCGTCTCAAGTCTTCGGATACGAAAGCGAAGACGGTTATCGTGGGCTCGCATCTCGACACGGTGCCCTGCGCGGGGGCTTTGGACGGGAGCCTAGGCGTTCTGGTCGGCCTGGAATGCCTGCGGGTCTTGAAGGAGCGTGGCGAGACGTTCGATCGCCATCTAGAGGTGGTGGCATTCAGCGACGAGGAAGGGCGGTTCGGAGGGATGTTTGGATCGCAATCGGTAGTCGGCTCGGTGACTCCGGAAACCTTGGAGTACTACAGCGACCAGGAGGGATGCACGCTGGGCGAAGCTATGAAGCGTCGCGGGCTCAAGCCGTTTGACGCGTTGGACGCCGCCCTGGATCCGGCGGATATAGAAAGCTACCTGGAGCTGCATATCGAGCAGGGACCGGTGCTGGACAACCTACGCAAGTCGGTGGGCATCGTGGAAAACATCACCGGCCTTTTCAAGTGGCTCATCAAGATTCGCGGCACCGCGAATCACGCCGGCACCACGCCGATGGAGATGAGACAGGACGCCTTCATGGGGCTCGCCGACTTCGCCCATGAGATCCCTCGCATCCTAGAGGAAAACGGTTCGGAGCTCAGCCGGGCTACCATCGGGCGGGCCCAGATCCTGCCCGGAGCCCCGAACACCGTGCCTGGTCTGGTGGAGCTGACCATCGACGTTCGCGACACTTCGAAGCAGATCCTGGAGGAGCTCGGGGAGGCGTTTCACCGGGCTCTGTCGGCGATCGCGAGGCGCCGGAAACTGATGTTCGACTACGAGATCCAAAGCGTGATCGAGCCTACGCAGTGCCACCCGGAGATCGTAGATTCCCTAGAGTCGGCGGCCAAAGAACTCGATCTCAACTACTTGCGAATGCCAAGCGGAGCGGCCCACGATGCCCAGATCATGGCTCAGCTGACGCGGGTGGGCATGATCTTCGTGCCGAGCAAGGACGGGAAGAGCCATTCTCCCGCAGAGTGGACCGCGTGGACCGACATCGAGTCCGGAGCGAATCTGGCCTTGCATGCCCTCAAGCGAATGGCAGGCGCCTGAGGCGAAATCCGTTTACCTATCTATCGTTTTGAAACAAACCGTTCGCATGCACGAAGACCCACTCAAAACCGTCTATCACGAGTCGATCGTCGATAATCCCGGGCATTTCAGCCAGCTGATCAATCACAACACCGCCTTGCTTTGCATCGACCTGCAGTATCTGGACGCGGTGGAAGGCTATGGCGTCTTTCGCGATCCGGAGACCTCGGGCGTACCCAAGGAAGGGCGCGACTACTACTTCAGCCGCCTGCAAAACACGGTGCTTCCCAACGTGCGCAAGCTGCAGGAAGCCTTTCGCGAGAATCACCTGGAAGTAGCGCATACCCGGATACAAGCTTTGACTCGTGACGGACGCGACCGCAGCGCTGGCCACAAGCGACTCAATCTGCTGGCGGCCCCCGGTTCGCAGGAAGCCAAGTTTGTGGAATCGGTGGCTCCCGCTGGAGACGAGGTGGTGGTGAACAAAACCGCGAGCGGGGTGTTCTCGTCCACAAATTTCAACTACGTTCTCGCGAACATGGGCATCAACGCCTTGTTTGTCTGCGGCGTCTATACCAACGAGTGCGTGGAAACGACGGTGCGGGCGGCGAGCGATCTCGGGTTTTTCGTCACCATGATCGACGATGCCTGCGCCACCGTGACGCCCGAGCTGCATCAGGCCAGCATCGCCACGCTCAAGGACCGCTACGCCCGCGTGATCACAACCGAGGAAGCGTTGGAAGACATCGAGCGCTTCGTGCATGGTCAAAACGTTTTCGAGCGTTCGCAGGGGTAGTCGAAAAACGGGTACGGCGATTTTGGCTAGGTCGACTTGCCCGCTTTCGGCTCCGGAGAGATGCTAGTTGTCGCCCCATCCGCCCCATGGATCCTCATCCTGGGAGGGGAGCTGCGACTCCTTCGCTCTGGCCTCGATCCCCAGAATGGTCATGTCGTCCTGGGCGTCATCGCTGCGGCTAAACGCTGCCAAAGCGGCGTAGACCGCTTCGATGCTGTTTTCCAGCGAGAGACCTCGGGTCGCGGCGAGGGTTTCGCAAAAGCGCTGCATGCCGTACTCCTCGTCACGATCGTTGACGGTTTCGAGGAATCCGTCGGTATAGGCGTAGAATCGGTCTCCGGGGCGAAGCTGCGCCTTGTGCGAACTGCGCTCCACTAGGTCGAGTAGGCCGACGGCGAAATCTCCGTTTTCCAGCAGCTCGTAGCTGCCATCCTTGCGCACGATGACTCCCGCAGGATGGGCCGCGTTGGCGTATTCGAGCTCCACCGATTCGGTGGACTCATCGTAGCGGGCGGTTGCGGAGATGGCGGTGAAGAAGCCGTTTGGAATCTGCCCGTAGAATTCCATATCGAGGTAGTTCAGAAAATAGCCAGGCAAGGCGCGGACTTCCTCGGGGGCTTCCTGGGAAATGTATTTCAGGAGGGCCATGAACAGAGCGGCGGTGACGCCATGACCGGTCAGGTCAGCTAGGAGCAGGGAGTAGGCGTCGCCATCCAGATTGCGAAAGCTCATGTAGTCGCCGCCGACCTTCTCCATGTAGCGGTAGCGAAACGCCACGTCGAGAAAGGCGCAGGGCTCGGCTCGCTTTCCGAGGAGGAACTTCTGAATCTGTCGGGCTGAATCGAGATCGAACTCGATGGTCTTGTTTCGCTCTTCCAGTTCCTTCTCGTGAGCGAGGATCCTGCGTTCCGATTCGCGGTGTTCGGTCACGTCCAGATAGGTCACCAGAATGCCGGCGGGTTTCTGGTCGTGGCCTTGGAGGGGGATGCGGCTCACGATGAGGTTCGCCGATCTGCCATCGGGCAGGATCGCTTCGACTTCCCTATCGAGGGCCGGTTCGCCGGTGGCCAGGACTCGGGAGTCGTCGAGCTCGATCTGGCAGTTTAGCGGGCCGGAGAAAAGCGCTTCTTCGGCGCTGCCGACGGGGTGCTGGTCGCGCTCGCACGGTGGCAGGCCAAGCAGGGAGAGCAGACGTTTGTTGCAGCCGCGCACGCGTCGGCAGCGATCCTTCCACAACGAGGCGATGGGAAGGTCCCTATGCATGGCTTCGTAGTGCTGGGCGATGCTGGTAAGCGTGGGGGTTGAGTGAATCGCTTGCTCCACTCCTAAGAGATCGGTACCGATCGCCGACAGTTTGCTGGCGAGGCGCATTTTTACACTACATTCGCTAGAGCCTGGCTCGGGCAGGCGGCGAATCGCTCCCCGGCGGAATGAGCTACCCCTCTCCGCCGATCTCGGCCGCAGGCGCGTTTTCATCGTCGGCGATTGTCGGCGCGCCTCATCGACGCTTGCCAGTTGCCTTTTCGTTTGGCCGATGGTTGGATATCGCCACGTTTTACCCCTACCATGAGCGAGCGAACCCAGCAGGCTGCCAAACCCGAACTGTTGATCGGAGGATTGCTAACGAGCAAGGACCGTGTCGAGATTTTGGAGACGCTAGAGAAACGTATTCACGACGCCGAATACAACGCGTTGTCCCTTAAGATCCCGCGGGACGACGGACGGCTGCAGAAACGGCCTGGCATGCACTTTCATTTCAAGCCGGAAATCTTTATCCAGATCTCCGGTTTCACCGAATTCTCGGTGCCTGGCGAAGTGCTGACGGTCCGTCCGGGAGACGTGTGCATCATGCCCGCCGGGGTGCCGCATCAGGAAACGATCTACTCGCAGAAGGGGGCTTCCTTTCGCAACCTCGTGGTCGGCTTCTACAGCAATGCCATTAGCGTGCACCTCGCCTTCGAGGTCGAACCGCACAAACCCGAGATCGATGTCATCGCGTTCTACGACGCCCCGAACTTGGATGTGTTTCTCACCTTGGCGAACTCTTTGGTGAACAACTACCACAAGCGAAAACCCAGTCGGGATCGCATCGTCAAAGGCCTCTCCATCGCTTTGCTTTCGATGGTTAAATCCTTGGTGGAAACGGGTAGCGACGGACTCAATCAAGACATCGGCAAGGTGTTCCAGGTGAAGTGGCTGGTGCGCGAGCAGATCTCCAACGCGAAGCTCAACGTTAAGACCTTGGCGGACCGCTTGAAGTGCTCGCCCGACTACTTGTCGCATCTCTTCATCCAGCAGACGGGAGAGAAGTTGACCCACTATATCCAGCGTATCCGCATCGAGGGAGCGGCCTTGGCCTTGCAGACCACGCCGCTCTACGTCTCCGAGATCGCCTGGTCGAGCGGCTTTTCCGACCCGGCCTATTTCGCTCGGGTATTCAAGAAGTTCATGAACGTGACCCCGCAGGAATACCGGGCCCAGCGCGAGGAAAAACGCCGCCAGGAGGAAGCCGCCCCGAAAACGATCTACTACGATCGCGAGGACTACTCGGCAGGAACGCCGCATCGCTAGGTTGAGACGATCCGCTCGCAGATCTCCAAATGTGGCAGGGTCCTGGCGCCGTCCCGGACCTGAAGCGGCCATCACGTTCGTATCCCGCCTCCGTATCTCAATAGCTGGGTCTTTCCGCCAGCGCGAGGCGTGACGCGACGGTCACGCCCAACCTCTTCTTGCGAAAAGCCGCACTAGCGGTTCTCTTCCACGAAACGTAGTGAGAAAGCCGCTACAAGAAAGGCGATGCCGCCAGCGACGACGGCCAATGACGCGTCGTTCGCGAGGAGATGCTTGACGATGGGACCTAAGCCCAGCGAAGCCACGATCTGTGGGATGACGATGAAGAAGTTGAATACGCCCATGTAGAAACCCATCTTTGTCCCGGGAATCACGTTGGACAGCATGGCGTAGGGCATAGAGAGTATGGATGCCCAGGCGATGCCCACACCGACCATGGAGACGAGAAGCAACTCTGGCGACGATATGAAGTTTGTGGATACAAGCCCAACTGCTCCGAGAGTCAGGCAAACCGTGTGGATCCCTTTAGCGGAGAAGCGTTTGGTGAGGGCGATGAGGGCGAAGGAGAAGAGGAAGGCGATGAAGTTGTAGGCGCTCAAGCAGACGCCTGCCCACTCGACGCCCTTCTGGTAATCGGCATCTCCCACCACGCCGCCAAAGAGTCGCGTGGCCACCGCGGGCGTGAAGTACAGCCACAGGCAGAACAGGCCAAGCCAGGTGAAGAACTGGGCCACGGAAAGCTGCTTCATGGCCTTGGGCATGCTGAAGATGCCTTGGAAGATTTCGGAAAACATGTGACCGACGCCGGCGGACTTTCGTTTTTCCTCCTCGAACGCCTCAAGGTCCGCGGGTGGCTTCTCCTTGGTGGTCAGCACCGTGTAGAGCACCGCCACGAAGAAGATCACCGACCCGATGTAGAAGGAGAGCTTCACCGAAAGCGGGATGGCGCTGCCTTCAGCCGCTCCACTCGCTAGCCCGAACACGTTGGTGAAGAGCCATGGCAGCGAGGACGCGGCGACCGCTCCCAGTCCGATGAGCAGCGACTGCATGGCGAAGCCGGTCTTGCGCTGGTCTTCGGGCAGCAAATCGCCAACGAAAGCGCGAAAGGGTTCCATGGATACGTTGACCGAAGCGTCGAGGATCCAGAGCAAGCCCGCCGCCATCCAGAGCGATGACGAGTTTGGCATGGCGATGAGGGCTAGACTGGCTAGTACGGCTCCGACGAGAAAGTAGGGGCGGCGACGTCCCAATCGCGTCCAGGTACGGTCGCTCTTGTATCCGATAATTGGTTGCACCAGCAATCCCGTTATGGGGGCGGCCAGCCAAAGCAGGGGGATCTCGCTCTCCTCGGCCCCGAGGTATTGATAGATGGCGGACATGTTCGCCATCTGCAGCCCCCAGCCGAACTGGATGCCGAGAAAGCCAAAGCTCATATTCCAGATCTGCCAAAACGAAAGACGCTGTGATTCCATGGAGGCGGGGTTGTTTGTCCAGGGTGGGGGCGTTGAAGGAGAGTCGATAGCGCTTTTCATAGGAAAACTCAAACGGCGGGTTGAACGGGAGCTTGGGGGGTGGTTTTGCGAGCTTTGCGAGGCGACATTTTTGGAGGGATGACCGACGAGCGGGGCGGGGCGCTGAAGTCGCGCTGCGCCGTGTCGTCGATGCGATGGTAGCGTCGGTGACGTTTTTGGTACGCAGGCGCGTGCACGCGCATCAGCTCGTCTAGTTGGGTCCGATCCAAGCGCCACTGCCAGTTGCCCGTGGTGGTGCCGGGTCGGTTCATTCGCGATTCGGATCCGAGTCCTAGGATGTCTTGAAGGGGCAGCACCACGAGACGGGCCACCGAACCGTAGGCGGCGTCGATAAGGCGGTCGCAACGCGGGTGTTCGTGCAGATCATAGTAGTCGAAAACGCTTCGACGCGTTTCGCCCTCCAAGTTGTCGATCCAGCCCTGCGTCGTATCATTGTCGTGGGTACCGGTGTAGACGACTTGATTGAAGGAAAAGAAGTGGGGCAGATTTACGTTGTTGTCATCGTGGCCGAATCCGAACTGCATGATCTTCATGCCTGGGTATCCGGTGGCTTCTCTGAGCTTGAAGACGCGACGATTGATGTAGCCCAAATCTTCGGCGATGTACTTGCCGCCTGGAAGCGCGTCCTCGATGGCCTGGAAGAACTCAAGGGAAGGGCCGTCCTGCCAATGTCCCCGGGACGCGTCCATGGCGTCGGCGGGCACCACCCAATAGTCTTCGAAGCCGCGGAAGTGGTCGAAGCGCAGCACGTCGAACAGCGTCAAGCTCGCTCGAATGCGATCGATCCACCAGCGGTAGCCGGTGCGAGCGAGGTGTTCCCAGTCGTAGAGCGGATTGCCCCAGCGCTGGCCGGTGGAGGAAAAGTAGTCGGGAGGAACGCCGGCCACGGAGTCCAGGCGTCCGTCCTTGTCCATGAGAAAGTTTCTTCTTCTGCTCCAGGTGTCGGCGCTGTCCAGTGCCACGTAGATAGGCATGTCGCCGATGATTTCGACGCCTCGCTGATTGGCGTAGCGTTTCAGGCGCCCCCATTGGCTGAAGAAGAGGTATTGGTAGAAGGTGTGGCGGGACTTCTCGATCCGGTCCCATTCCGTGGCGAGCTGTTCGGCGGCGGCGCTGGGACTGCGGAACTGGTGCGGCCACTCCGTCCAGGACTTGTGATCGAAACGGTTCTTGAAGGCCATGAACGTCGTGTAATCGTCGATCCAATACACGTTTCTCTCGATGAATTCGCTGAAGGATTCGCTGTCCGGCAAGCGGAAGCTTCGCGAGTCGAAGCGATCGTGGGCTCGGGCCAGCGTATCCCAGATGCGATGGTAGAGGGCGCCGTAGTCGACCTTCGACGTGGGCAGCGTCTTGTGAGGGAGGATTTCCTCCGCTTTGAGCAAGCCGACTTCCACTAGCTCCTCTAGGTCGATGAAGTAGGGGTTGCCGGCGAAGGCTGAAAAGGACTGGTAGGGGGAGTCGCCGTAACCTGTCGGCCCGAGGGGACAGACCTGCCAGTAGGAGAATCCCGCTCGAGCGAGGAAGTCGACGAAGCGGCGGGCGTCTTTGCCCATGTTGCCGATCCCGCTTGAGCTGGGGAGGCTGCTGACATGGGCGAGAACTCCGGCTTTGCGTGAGTCGAGCCAGCTGGATGATGAACTGCTCATAAGGATTCTTGGGAAAGGAGCTTCCTTGTGTGTCGAAAATTTGGATACTTCTCCAGCCCTTGTTTGACTCGGCTGGTCTGGGAAAGGGAGCGCCGCCCGTTTGCGAGAGCGGCGCTCGGCGAGTGGTTGCGAAGGCTCGGGAGAGGCGTGGCGTATCTGCCACGCCCGACCTGTCGACTCTTCGATCTAGAACTTGTAGGCGACTCCTACCGAGTACTGGGCGCCCCAGCTTTGGTAATCTTGCACCAGGCGGTCGTCCTGGTCGCCTTGGGTGGCGAAGAGCGGCTCGTCGGTGAGGTTGTATCCCTGAAGGATGAGGCTCATGCCTTCGAGGGCTCCGCTTTGGAAGGCGTAGCTGACTTGGGCGTCGACCACCGTTTCCGGCTGCAGGCTGCGGAAGGTTTCTCCGCGAGGTCCGAAGGTCGAGATGTCGCCGCGGTACTCGGAGCGGTAGCGAGCGCTGAGGCGGGCGGAGAAGCCGCGCTGGTTTTCGTAGTACACGGTACCGTTAACGACTTGCTCGGAGAGTCCGGGAATCGGCTGGGATGGGTTGCCCGGGTCGGGCTGAATGGAGCTTTCTGTGAGCGATCCACTGAGCGTCATGCCGAAGCCGCGCAGGCTCTCGGAGAGTTTTTCGCCTGGAAGAGAAAGGGCCAGCTCCAAGCCGCGCAGGCTGCCGCCGCTACCGTTTTGCGGAACGGTGTTGTAGCCTTGGTAGATCGCCGGGGTGACATCCGAAGCTCCGGTGGAGTAGCCGGTGAAGTCCCAAAGAATTGGCTCGTCGAAGGTGTAGCTGACGAGGTCCTTGTAGAAGCCGTTGATGGCCCAGTATCCCATTCCGTCCTGGAAGTACCTTTCGTAGGTCAGATCGATGGAGTTGGAGCGCCAGGGCTCGAGCTTCGGATTGCCGCCATTGGCTTTCCATGGGCTGTTCGTGGGATCGGTGGAGTTGGCTAGGCTTGGATTGAACTCGTAGGTGGAGCCGGCACGCATGTCGCGCATCTCCTGGCGGGCCAGCTGGCGGGCTACGCTGAAGCGCACTGTGCTGCGCTCGCCCACCGCGAAGTTCAGGCTGAGGCTGGGCACGAAGTCGGTGTAGTCGTGGGAGTCGGTCACGTTGAAGGTGGTGACGCCGTTGGTGGCGAGTCCGCTGGACTCCTGCTCGGACTGAATGACCTGAGCCCCGAGGAAACCGGTCACTGGCACGTCGCCCCAGCTGGTGGAGATGCCCATTTGCACGAATCCGGTGGTGATGTCTTCCTGGATCTCCCAGTTCTCGGAGACGTAGGCGGGGTTGTCGTTGGGGATCTCGTCGTAGTAGCCGCTCTCGTAGAGGGCCCGAGCGTCGTAGCTGGGCATGCCTTCGATGCCGATGAAACTGAGGCTGGTGGTGCCGATGATCTCAGGCAGCGGGGCGCTGGTGGCGCCGTTTGGCAAGGCGAGGAAGAATCCTTCGGTGCCGTCCGGGCCGGCCTCGATCTCCCACTTGTTGCGGGTGGTGTAGGCCACGCCGCCTTCGAAGCTGCTGAAGATGCCGCGGTCGATGTTCTTTCCGACTGACAGCTTCAGTTGGTCGAGCGAGTCCTTCGCTTCCGGTCCCTTGAAGAAGCCGACCTGGCCGCCTTCTACCGCTCCGGAACCCCATCCCTGGGGACTGGCGAGCATGATCTGGCTGGCGTCGGTGTAGTCGAGCGTAGGAGTGAAAACGGCGCCGGCGCCGCCTTTGAGCGAGAAGCGCATGATGTCCTCGGTGCCGTTCTGGTTGCTGGCGAAGCCGGAGTAGGTCTCCAGCACGTTGTCCTTGCGCTCGACCTGGGAGGTGCTGAGGTCGGCGGTGAAGAGCCAGTTTTCGCGCGACTCGTCGCCAAGCTTGATGTTCCAGCCCGCGTTGAAGACTTCCGCGTCGCGCCAGACGATGTCGTTGCGCATGACGCCGTAAACGTTGCTGTATACGCCTTCGGTGACGAGTCCGTCCTCGACCACTTCCGAGCCATCGACGAACTCGGCGGAGCTCCAGGCAAGCGGGATTTCGATGCCGCGCAGGTACTGCGTTTCGGAAAACTCCGAGTAGAAGAGGTCGATCTTGGAGTGAAAGCTATCGGATGGACGGTTTTCCAAGACGCCGAGAAAGCTCTCGCGGTCCAGGGTGCTGGAGCGCACGAAGGGCTTGGCCCCGCCTAGGATGTAGACGTCTCCGTATTGCTCGGTTTCAGCGATAGGATAGCCCCAGGCATTCCATTGCTCTCCCTGTCCGGGTTGGTCGGTCTTCACGTACCCGAAGGCGATGCCGGTCTTGCCCTCCTGGTCGAGCTGGTCGATGTAGTTGAGGGAGTAGCGGATGCCAGCGTCGTCGGCCTCCGGATTCAGTTTTCCGAGGTCGGACCATTCGTAGAATAGGTTGGCGGCGACGGTGCGCTTGCCGTGCTTGAGCGGGCTGACGGTGGCCATGTCGATAGTGCCGGCCAGACCTTGGCCGATGACAGTGGCGTCGGCGGTCTTGTAGACGACCACGCCATTTAGTAGCTCCGCGGGGTATTGGTCGAACTCTACGGAGCGATCGCTGCTGGTGCTGACCTGCTGACGACCGTTCAACAAAGCGGTGCTGAAGTCGCCAGTGAGGCCGCGGATGACAATGCCCTGAGCTCGGCTGTTGACGCGCTGGCTGGTGAGGCCCGGGAGACGGGCGAGGCTTTCGGCGATGGAGGTGTCAGGCAGCTTGCCGATGTCCTCCGCGGAAATGGCTTCCACAATGACGGGTTTGTAGCGCTTCACTTGCGTCGCTGCGGCGAGGCTGCCAGCGTAGCCGCCAGTGACCTCGAATGCGTCGAGCTCGAAAACGTCGTCGGCTTTGGATTGGGCGAAGAGCGTTGGTGAAAAAGCGAGGCCAATGGCGCTGAGAACGGCCGCGCTTCGCGTAACAGCTAGGGGTGTCTTGGATGACGCGAATCTAGTGTGCATAATCTGATTGATTTCCTTGGTTCGATGGCGCCTCGCCGGTTGAATGAGCCCTGGTGATGTGGGTGGGCTCTGGGAGCCGGATGGGGCGCCGATTGGGTGGGGGTACCAGAGCGACGCTGGCCAGGCGTGACTTGCTCCGATGCTATTACTAAACGCGACTCGTCTCTCTTTAGCCAACCGGAAGCTGGGGAGAAAACAGATATCGATAGGACAAAACCTAGATGGAAAACAAAAGGTGTAACCTCGGTTGATCGATGGGTTTTGGTGTTCACGGATTCGTAACTATCAGGATATCAGGTGAAAACGAAAATCCCTCGCCGCTTTGGCGAGGGTTGGGGGCGGACAGGATCGGAGCCGCTGGACAAAAGGCTACGACAAATTCGCTGATATGGTTATCTCGATTTAGGAGTGATATAGGGCCTGTTTTTGATGACGCATTGGCGAAGCGGTTTTACATATTGGTAGGGCGTGACCGTGGCGCTACGCCTCGTCTTAAATGCGAAAGGTCCGGGACGGCGCCCGGACCCTAGCTCTGAAGGATGCTAACGATTGAGTTCGATGATCAAGGCGCTTCTCGCATCGATCTGAAGCTCGCTCTTCAGTTCGAGCTCCTCGCTGGTGGGAACTCGTTTTGCTTGGCTGAACGTTTTCAGCACCTCCTCGAATCGGGAGAGCGTCAGCGCTTTTGACTCATCGTTGCTGTTCACGACGGTCATGATGGCTTCGTTTTCCAAAACTCGAAAGTAGACATAGATGCCGTCTTCGGGGGCGAAGTGAAGGAAACTCCCGCTTTGAGCCGCTTCGCAGGTGGCTCTCCAGTGGTTGAGAGAATGGGTGAAGGCGAGTATCTCCTTCTCTTTCGCGGTGCGTCCTTTTTCTGTGAATACGCTTCGCTCATCGTCAGGCCAGCCGCCGGGCATGGTTTGACGCCAGGCTTCATCGTCGCCCCCGCGATCTTCGTGGCCCATCATGAGCTCGGTACCGTAGTACACGACAGGGATTCCTCGGCTGGTGAGGAGGATTTGGTAAGCTATCTTGAACAAATCCTCGTCCCTGCCGAGCTGCTCGTAGATGCGTCCCATGTCGTGGTTGTCCAGAAAGATGATGTTGTGATTGGGATCCGAATACAGGGCGTCTTGTGAAAATAGATAATACAAGCGAGTGATGCCGGTTTCCCACCCGAACTCCTCCATAAGTCCATTTCGGACCGCAAAACAGTAGGGGAAGTCGGTGACCGAAGGCAGGTGGGACTGATACCCATCGTCAATGCCTGGGAGGTCCTTTTGCCAATAGGCTTCCTGGGCGACGGTTTCCACCCAGGCTTCCCCGACGATGTTGAAGTTCGGATAGGCGTCGGTGATCTCTTTGGCCCAGCGTGCCATGTAGTCTGGATACGGGTACAGATAGGTGTCCATGCGAATGCCGTCGATACCGCTGTACTCGATCCACCATATGGTGTTTTGAATCAGATAGTCCGCCAGCAATTCGTTGCGCTGGTTGAGGTCGGGCATGTAGGGAACGAACCAGCCTTTTATCAGTCGATCTTTGTCGGCCTGAGAGGCGTAGGGGTCCGAGGGGATGGGACCGCGGAAGTTGGTGTATCCATATTTCTCGACATCATGCACCCAATCGTTGGTGGGAAGGTCGGACATCCACCAGTGGTCCAGTCCGATGTGGTTGTGGATCATGTCCATGATGACTTTCATGCCGCGCTGATGAACGTCGTCTACGAGCTGCTTGTACTCCTCGTTCGTCCCGAGTCGTCGATCGACTTGATAGAGATCGGTGGCCGCGTAGCCGTGGTAGCCACCGTAGTCGGGAGGGGAGTTGTTCTCGAAGGTTGGAGTGAACCAGATGGCGGTCATGCCTAGGTCGTCGATATAGTCGAGATGGTCGCTTATGCCCTTCAAGTCGCCTCCTTGGCGCTTGGTCGGATCGCTGCGGTCGACGCCTTCCATCAGGCCTTCGATCTCGTCGTTTTCGATGTTTCCGTTAGCGAAGCGATCGGGCATCATCAAGTAAACCAGATCGCTGGAGTCGAAGCCCTGATGCCGGTCGCTATTGTCCTCGCGTTGCTTCAACTCGTAAGGGATTTTGACCTGGGAATCTTGATACGTGAGATTGATCTGCAGCGTGCCGGGCTTGGTTTCTGGACCGATCTCGAGATAGAGGAAAAGATAGTTTCTCGAATCGACCGAAAGCTGCTTGGTCAGTCTGACGCCGGGGTAGTCGATCTCAGCCCTGAAGGGGCCAATATTGGGAGCGTATATCTGAATTTGCAGAGTGGATACAGGCATGTCGGTCCACCAGAAGGGCGGCTCGACGCGTTCGATCTTCCCCCAAGCTGCGATGGGAAGCAGAGCGATGGCTAGCAGGGTGCAGAGATTCGGTTTCATTCGATTGCGGAGAGAGGGTTAACGAGTGAAAATCTTGAACTGCCAGGCGTCGAGCTGGAGCGAGGCGGGGTTTGAAAGCGTGACAACGCTTTCGGAGTCGAAGCTCTGGAAGATTCCGTGCAAACTATTGCTTGCCGAGAAAAACGCAACCGGTCGGTCGGTGAGATTCGCAATCACGATGACTTCGCTTTGCCCGTAGGTGCGGCGGAAGGCGAAGATGTGTTCATCAGCCGTAGTTGGAATGCGCTGGAAAGCTGCGTCGCTTCGCATAGCGGGAACGGTTTCCTTGAGAGTGGTCAGGCTCTTGTAGAAGGCCGACTCTGACAAGTCGGACCAATCGATCGGATCGCGTTCGAAGAATTCCAGACGCTTCGATAGCCCGGCCTCTTGTCCATTGTAGATAAGCGGAACGCCCGGAAGGGTGAACATGAGGACTTCGAAGGCTCGTTTCGCTGGGCCCATGCGTTCGGCCGTCGTGCCGTTCCAGCTGTTTTCGTCATGGTTGGTAACGAAGTTTAGCAGGTGAGTGTCGTGCGGGAAGTAGATGGTTTGCCGATTGAGCTGATCGAGGATCTTCGAAGCTGGCTCCTCGCCGCGGGCGATGCTGTTAAACACATGGTGCATGGGCCAAGCGTAGGAAGAGTGGAAGCTCTCCACGTTGAGCTCGGGCGATTCTGCTTCAGCCAGAAGATAGACATCAGGCTTGGCTTCGCGGAGAGCCATGGTGGCATCGTTCCAGAAATCGACCGGTACTCCCGCCGCATAGTCGCACCGAAAGCCGTCGATATCGTATACACTTACCCAGTACAGCATCTCGTTTTTCATGATCTTCCAAAGCTCCTTGTTTTGAAAATCGAGCTGAATGACATCGGTCCAATCCGTGCCATGAGGCGGCACGAAGCTGCCTTGGGAATCCGTTTCGTAGAAGTCTGGATTGCTTTTCGTCCATGGATGGTCCCAAGCGGTGTGATTGGCTACCCAATCGATGATGACCTTCATCCCCCGATCGTGAATGGCATCGACCAGCGAATGAAAGCTCCGCTCGTCTCCAAACTCTGGATTGATGCCTCGATAGTCGGCCACCGAGTAGTAGCTGCCCAGCGGGCCTTTGCGATTGATGGCCCCGATCGGGTGGATCGGCATCAGCCAAATGACGTCGATGCCCAGATCTTGGATACGATCAAGCTGCTGTTCCACGGCCGTGAAAGTTCCCGATTCGGAGAATTGCCTCACATTCAGTTCGTAGATGGTGGCGTTTTCGATCCAGTTGGGAGAGGCGGGAGCGGTTTCAGTGAAAAGCGGAACGCCAAGCTCTTCGGGCGGATTTGCCC
This sequence comes from Pelagicoccus sp. SDUM812003, assembly GCF_031127815.1. Lineage (NCBI taxonomy): Bacteria > Pseudomonadati > Verrucomicrobiota > Opitutia > Puniceicoccales > Pelagicoccaceae > Pelagicoccus > Pelagicoccus sp. SDUM812003. The sequence continues at coordinate 269,262 of NZ_JARXHY010000004.1, forward strand.
AAGCGAGGAAGTGTAAAGCGCACGCGATAGCTGCTGAGACGAAGAAGCGATTGACCGTCATGGTGATTCTAGGGGTTAAGTTAGGCGATGATACAAGCCGAGGTACGCCTTATATTACGAAGCACGCCTCTATAAAATCTCGCCATCAAACTCTGGGAGAAAGCCAAACACGGTAGGACAAAACTTAGGTCGCCGATCGCTCACCTGCTCCGAAATTCGTTTCCGCCGAGCTCTCCGCCCAGTCGAACCGCCGAACGTGGTCTCGCCGATCGCCTAGCTTTTCCGATTGGGTGATTGGCGCTGTTTTCTCGCGATTAGCGCAGTAGAAGTTGAAGGACGATTAGCGCAATTGCGATGGCGCTGAAGCAGGTGAGAAGCGAGATCGTGGTTCGCGGAGAGGGCCGCTGCAATTGCTTGTGATGCGTGCCTTTTTGCGAGAGGGCGACGAGTCCCGCTATGCTCACCAGGAAGCCGCTTAGGTTCCACCAGAGCCAGCTAACTTGTGGGAGGAAGAGCCATAGGGCAACGTTGGAGGCGATGCCGGCGCAGAGCGAAAGCACGGAGTGTCGTGGGCGGATGCCACCTCTTGGGAGGAGTAGGAAAACGAAGCAGGCAAGGATCGGGCCATTGAAGGCGGAGCTTACGGCGTTCACTAGAACCAGAACGGTGGCTTGCGAGCCGCTGAACAGGATAGCGAGCAAGCAGCAAAGCACGCCGAAGACGAGCGTGAAGCTGCGGGCCCGCTGCAGCGGGTTACGAAAGCCAGGCAGAGGAATGCGTCGCTCCTTGAGAAAATCGTTTTCCAGAGCGGCGCTCATGGAGTTGATGTTGGAGTCCAGACTGGACATGGCCGCCGCTAGGATGCCGGCCACGATGACTCCTTTGAGACCGGTCGGCATGTATTCGATGATAAAATACGGAGCGATGAAATCCGGGTTCGTTCCGACCATCTTTTCCTGAAGCCAGCTTGATTCCTGGTAGAAGAGTCCTAGCAGCAGCCCGAATGCGCAATAGGTGAGCACAAGCGGAAAGCGCAGGCAGCCATTCAGAAACACCGCCTTGCGAGCGGTTCTCATATCGCGGGCCGCAAGCAATCGCTGAGCCTGGCTTTGGTCGCATCCATAGTAGGCGAGGTATAGAAAGAAACCACCGATGAGCATGGGCCAAAGGGTGTAGGAACTGTCGCTGGTTAACCCAAAACCGCTCGTATCCAGAACCTGAAGGCGGCTGGGGTCGAAGTTAGTTAGACGTTCCGAAGGCGACTCGATCAAGGTGAGCAGATAAGCGCCACAAGCCATGGCGCTTAGCCAGAGGATGATCAGCTGAATGATGTCGGAGTAGATATCTGCCTCAATGCCTCCGATGGTGGTGTAGAGCATGGAGAGACCACCGACAATCAGGATGGCGGTCAATAGTTCCGTCTCCAGACAGACCGCCACCACAACCGACATGGCGTAGAGCGCGACTCCGGTAGCCAGACCACGTCCGCTGAGGAAGAGCAGACTCAGCGTCTTTCGGGTCGGAGCGCCGAGACGTTTTTCCACAGCTGAGAAGATGGTGACGACTCCGGGCTGTTTGTAGGCGCCAACCAAATACAGGATCCCAATCGCAGCCAGAGGGACCGCCAGTTCATACTGGAGCCACTTCAAGCCGCCACCCTGTTTGATGGCGATGAACGCGGGAGCTCCGATGAGGCTGATGGCGCTGCATTGCGTGGCGATCATGGAGCCGGCGATCGTCCAGGAGCCAAGCCGATTGCCAGCGAGATAGTAGTCGCTCTGCGCTTTTTGGCGGGCGCCCAACCAAAGGCTGAGTCCGATCATGCCCGCGATGTAGAGGGTGACAACGATCCAGTCGAGAGGGGCCATGCCCGAGGCGCAGCAGTATTTGCGCTAGGGGGGGGCTTCGCCGCGTGGGTGGTTTCTTTTTGCTCTATTTCCGCAAAGAGCAAGACGGTGACTACGAAAACGAAGGTGGCGGCTTGGTGGTTCGTCCCCTGAGGTAGCGGGGCTTTCCTGCTACCAGGCAAGTATCTCGCGAGCAACTTTGCGTCCGGAGCGTAGCGCACCCTGGATCGAACTGGAGAATCGATAGTCGCCGCATAGCCATACGCCGCTTTGGTGGCGGAGGGCAGCGGTTTCGAACGGAAGGTCGCCCGGGCGCTGACGGGGAAGCGCTCTGGGAATGTGGTAGGAGCGAAGGAAGGTGAATGACTGGGCTGTTTCGCCAAACCATTGGACCATTTCAGATTTCAAGGAGTCCGGTTCCGCTTCGTGTATCGAGTTGGTGGAAACGCAGATCAGAGCCTTGCCGTCGGGGGCGTAGGATGGAGAAATGTCGCTCGGCACGCAGAGGTTTTGGATCAGCCCCTTGCCGGAGGCGTTCAGCGCGATCATGGGACGCCTTAGCGGCGAATGGTCTGCGGCGAAGTAGCTGCAGCGGGCGCTATTCCAGGGGCGTTTAAGTGAGTCGTCGTTGCCGAGACGGCTTGCTTCGTCCATGTCGGTGGCGACCACGACCGCTTTTGATCGCAGGCTGCTTCCGTCGCTAAGGGTCACGCCATTCTCTCGTATCGCTTCCACTGGAGAGTTCAGTCGCAAGCAGCCAGCGGGCAGTGAGTCGGCGAGCTGCTGTGGGATGGCTCGCATGCCGTTAGCAGGCAAAGCGGCGTGGCCCCGTCCGAAGCTTTTGAATACGAAATCGAACATGCGTCCGGAGCTCGCTAGGTCGGGCTCGAGGAAGATGCCGCAGAAGAACGGCTTGAGAAAGCGCTCGATCATCGTTTCGGAGAAGTCTCGCTGCTGTAGCAGCTCCAGGCTGGAGCGCTCTGGCGATTGGTAAATCGCGTCATCCGCTTGCCGAGCAAGGCGGAGGTTGAGCTTCCCGATGCGCAGCTTGTCCCCGAGAGAGCCAGCGGAGCTGGCAAGCGAGCTAAAGGCGAGCTCCGGTTGACGGATTGGATCGGCCACTGTCTCCAACTGGGATCCGTTCCATAGGTGCGCCCCAGGGGCGAAGGTTCCTAGGTCGAGCTTGTCGTAGTCGAGCAGGTCGCGGCATTCCGAATAGTCGGTCAGCAGCACCTGGAAGCCGCGATCGAGCAGAAAGCCTTCGTGCTGATCGGTACGAAGGCGGCCGCCCACCCGATCGCTCGCTTCGAGCGTGAGCAGGCGCTTGCCGGCTCTGGCTATCTCGATCGATGCAGCGAGGCCCGCTAGGCCAGCGCCTACAACAATGACGTCGTATTCAACTTCTGGGTTCATAGGTCGATTCGGTTGGGTTGCGGCCTAGTTTCCGTCTGCGGCGGCAGCGATCGGAGCAATACTTCACCTGCTCCCATGCTTCGGCCCACTTTCGTCGCCATACGAACTCCCGTTCGCAGACTGGACAGCGCTTGCTTGGCAGTAGCGACTTTTTCATGCTCTAAGGCTGGATGTCGATTCCAGCAATCGAGGAAGCTGTTTTTTCATGGTGAAGAATCCCCCGGTGGCATAGGGGTAGAGCTCGTTTTCCCACCACTCCCTGTAGGTTTCGATCTGGTAGCCTTCAGCTTCAAGCAGAGGGCGATTTTCCTTCCACCAATCGCCCCAAGGCCCCGTCTGCGGCTGCCGGAGTACGATGGTCGCCAGCTTGTGCTGTTTCGCCCATGCGATGATGTACCGAGCGGTTGTTGTTTCGCTACGTTCCACCGGGGCGAGATTCGCATCGCGTAGCCTCTCGATCTGATCGTTCAGCGAATGGCTTCGAAACGTTTTCACGGTATCGGCGATTCCGTAGGCGGCGTAAATGGATTTCGGATACAGGGCGAGAATGGCCTTGCTGCGGGGGATCCGGCTAACGGAGCCGCCGAGGTCTTCATCCAGCAGCAAAAGACCGGCAGTCGCGAATCGAGGTTCGTCCGGCTGCAGTAGCGGCTCGACAAGCTGCAGCGCAGCGGGGTGAAACGGTTCTGGCGGCGTTGCCCGAGTCGCCAGATTCTCGACTGGACTGAAGCGGGATTCGGTATAGCGATCGATGTTGCTGGGTCGCGCCAGGTAGGTTTTTCCTTTTGTGTGCAGCCCAGCTACCCACCTCCACGAGAGGGTGTTGGAGGCGGGATCCCCATCGAGCAGATGCCGGAAAAAGAGGTCCGCTCCGAGCTGCCAAGGCAGACCGAGAGTGAAAATCCAGATGCTGGCGAACCACATGCGAGCGTGGTTGTGCAGGTAGCCCGTTTCGTAGAGTTCGCGTATCCAGAAATCGAAGCAGGATATTCCGGTGTTGCCTGCTAGGGCGGCTGCGTAGTCGGGGTTGCCCTTGTATTGCTCACCTAGACGTGGGAGCTGCTCGCGATACTGCTCCCACAGGTCGGGATGGTTCTCCAGATAGCCCTTCCAGTAGGTTCGCCAGAAAACCTCTTGGATGAACGTTTCGGCGCTGCGGTAGCTATGGCGCCCGAGGATGGCTTGCGAGACCTCCCATTCGCTCAGGAGCCGGTTGCGCAGGTAGGGCGAGAGCGTGGAGACGTTGCTGCGATCGGCCGGACCGAGATCGTAGTTTCGCCGAGCGCGGTAGGTCGAGCCGGCAAGAGGTATGAAGCGCTTCAGCTTGAGCAGACCCGCCTCTCTCGAGGGATTGAATTGTTTTAAGCGTTCGAGCTCCGCTGCTATCATATGCTGTCAACGAGGCGACAGCCGGTTCGAATTCCGAAAAGTTCTCGCTTGTTTCGAGTTCTCGTGCGTTTCGCGTTTAGATTGTCGCAAGTGCGCTTGCCTAAGCGCCCCTGAGCTCTGCGAATAGCGCTCTGTAGTCGATGAGCGACTACGAAAGGAGATTCGTTCGCCTTTAGCCTGGCGCCTCGCTCTACACGAGAGCGATAGCCAGTACTAGGGAAACGATCGACATGACGGTGCTGAGGATGACGATGTTTCGCGCCATGACTCCGTCGTTGTTGAGCATTTCAGCCAGCACGTAGGAGAAGACGGCGGTGGGGCAGGCCAAAAAGATGACCGCGACCTTTAGGCTGATGGGATCGAGTCCCAAGGCTTTGCCCACGAAGTAGCCCAGCAGCGGACTAAAGGCCACGTTGATCAGTGAGGCCACCGCCGAGAGGCCGATTTGCCCCTTGAGCTCCTCGAACTTCAAGCCAGCCCCCAGCCCGATGAGCGCCAGAGGTAGAGCCAGCTGCCCGACTGCCTCCAAGGAGCGGAAGATCATGACAGGGATGGTGATGTTCGCGAGATTCAGGGCGAACCCGATCACGCAGGCGAGGATAAGCGGATTGCTGATGCCGTGGCGCCAGATGGCTCGGAGGGGACGCTCTGTTCTCCCTTTCGAGTGTAGTATCAAAAGCGCTACGCCGGTGACGTTGTACACGAGGATGCAGATGCCGCTGGAGAACATGCCTAGGTCGAGGCCCTCCTGGCCCAGCGCGAAGAAGATCACGGGAAAGCCTACGAAAGCGAGGTTGCCACGATAGCATCCTTGGATGAACGAGCCAATGGAGTCGCGGGGAACCTTGAGCAGGAAGACGAACAGGTATCCGAGCAGTACGGTTGCCCCGATCGCGATGAGCAGCGTATAGAGAATGCCGATACCGGCTTCGGTCTTCAGGTCGATCTCCGCCACCTTGTAGACGAGCAAGGCGGGCAGTCCCCAGAAATAGGTGAGGCGATTGAGCTCTTTGAAAAAGCCTTGGGCGAAGAAGCGGGCCTGCGAAAGGGCTTTGCCGAAAGCGATGAGAATTAGAACCGGTACGATGCTCTCCAATACGACCATGATAGAGGTGCCCTAGCAGCTCCTTGGCAATCTGGCGAGCAGGCGATGGGAAAACCGCTCCACCGGTAGGGCGAGTCGTCCGGATGCGCGCTCGGCCGAGCTCCGGTTCGTATCAAGCCGACGGAAAGCGCGGCGCGGTCAATCGGTGAAGACGATCGCCACCGCCTTCACGTTGTAGATGAAGGTTTCGTTTAGCTGGCTTCGCTCCTCCTCGATTTCGATAATGGCGTCGGCCCCTTGTTCCCGGGCGAGCTGCTGCAGGCGGGGGAGGGCTTCGGCGAAAGCGGATTTTATGAAGAACGTCTTCTCGAGATGCACGTTCAGGCGAGCGATCTCTTGGTAGTCGCGGCTGGGTAGCTCCTCGCGGAAAACGTCCACTGCAGCGTCCTTCGGCTTGGCAGGGTAGCTGACCGAGCCGATGGGAAAGACGGAGTTCTGCACGCTGGCGCACCCCGCCAGCGAGAAGAGGAAAAGCAGACAGGCCGCGCCGATGAGCGTGGAGCGAGGACTATTCGAGAGCATGAACGATCGTTTGAGCGACCTCTTCGTTCCACAGTTTTTGTCCCACCAAGCCGACCATGGTCTTCTTGGTTTTCACGGTCACTTCGCAGGTTCCGTCGCCCATGTCCACGATGTCGACGAAAAGCTTTTCGCCGCCGGATCCCACTGCCAGACCTACCTTGTTGGGACGCTTGCCCTCGATTGCCGTCTTGTTGTTTTTCTTGATTTTGCAGCCGATGCTGGCGAGGGCCTCCAAGGCGGCTTCGCGTACCTGATCAGGCGTCGCGGCGACGGTCACCATGGTGGTGTTGCGCTTGCCGTCTTCTTCGGACTGTTCAGGAGCCTCCTCATCTTCGGCGTTCTTGTTCTTGGCCGAGAGTTCGCTGGTGGAAAAGCAGAGGGTGAGGAGGAGGGAGAGAGCGAGAAGAAACGACGTTTTCATCTTTGTCATGGGGTTGAAGGAAACGCGTTCTCCGACCTGGAAAACGCGTGTATCGAGAATCTGAATAATCCGCAGCAGATATCAAGCACATAGATGGGGACGCGCGCATTGGCTGCCGGGGTATTGGGAGACAAAAAGGAAGGCTGCCGCAACTGGACAGCCTTCCCGGAAAGCGATGCGATCGACCGGCCGTTAGCTGTTCTTTTTCAAGGACATCAGGTATTTGGTGACGGCGATGGCGTCATCCTGGTCGAGACGAATCGTAGGCATCGGAGGCAAGGTGGGACCGAGACCATGAGGACGTTCCCCGGTCATGAGAAAGGTTATCATCGAGGCTTCGTCGTAGTGCGGCGGCAGTCCGGCTAAGTTGGGAGCGAGCGGCGCCCATGGCATGGGTACGGTCGCTACGAAAGCGAGCGGCGAGCCGGTCAAGTCCTTCCCTTCCAGGAACTGCCCATCCGGTCCGCGGGGCGAATGGCAATCGATGCACATCGCTACGCTGTGGACAAGATAGCGTCCTCTTTCGACTTGTTCGCTTTGGGATGAGGACGAGGTTTTGCTAGTGGGCGCGCTCTCTGAGTAGAGCGGATTGATTGAAGCCCACGCGAGGAGAAGCAGCGTAAACGCAGCTGGGCGCGACAGGAGACAAGTTTTGGTTTTCATGGTGTTGAACGTTTTCTGAACAGGAAAGCATTGTGTAATTGTAAACGAACTACGCTAGCCAGCGAAGCAAGGCGTCTGTTCGGTCTGCGTTGCCAGACTCTCGAGAAGGGATACGACGGGCGATTGCTCGCTTTCCGATCGTATCGCCTTGCCGAGCCGTTTCGCGTTTCGGGAGAAGCTTGGTTCGTCGATCAGTCTACGAATGGCGTATTCGATTTCGGATACGCTTGATCCAGCCTCGAGTTTGAGCCCGGCTCCGCGCTCCACGACGCGAATAGCGTTGTTGTTTTGATCCCGACCATGCGGGATGATGAGCAAAGGCAGGCCGAAACTGAGGGCTCTCATCACCGTGCCATGGCCACCATGCGTGATCACAAGCGCCGCCTCCTTCATCACTGCGTCGTGGGAAACGCTTTTGACGAAATGGGCGTTTTTGGTGGATCGGAGGGATCCGGGCTCGATTTGTCCCAGAGTCACCAAGGCTCGGATGGAGAGAAGGGAGCAGGCGTCCACCACCTTTTGCAGCGCCGCGGCGTGGTTTTGAAAGGTCGTGCTGAAGCCGACCAAGGCCAATGGCCGCTGGTCTTTTTTCGTCCAAGGCGATCTCCAGCTACGCGTCCCGCCCAGCTCGTCCAGCTGCGGGCCCACGTAGCGCAGCTTTTCAGGCAGAGCGTCGACGGGGAAGTCGAAGGCTTCGCTTGTGCCGACCAGAAAAAGAGCCACGGAGTTGATCTGGTCGGTGACGTGGTCTAGCGGGGCGAGCCCTAGTCGAAGTCGAGTCGCGTTGTAGGATGAGAGTCCGGTATCGAACAAGGCGATGGTTCCGGCCTTGACGGCCAGGTGCAGAGCTCGGTCTTCGTCCGTCTTGGCGGGTGGCAGCCCCGGTCCGAAGGCCGGCATGCCGGGAAAGGGATAGAAGCAGAGGTTCGCCGAGAAGACGGCTGTCCGTTGATCACGACTCTCGCAGGCGGCCATCACGCCGAGCAGCATTTCGCTGGTCACGACCAGGTCCGCTGGTTCGCGATCCAGCTCCTCCAGCAGGTCTTGGGCGTAGTCGCCCGCCGGAGCGACCATGATCTTGTCCATCAGCCTTTGAATGCCTTCCTGTGGCGAGTTCGCTTCCCAGTCCTTCACTGGACAGGACGCGGGCGAGCCATCGGGGCGATTCGGGGCCCGCCGCCAGGGCATGAAGGCGATTCTGCGGTGCTCTAGGGTCGCTTTGCGGGCGCTTTCGTCGCACATGAAGCGGACGAGGTGTCCGCGGTCAGCTAGCTTACGAGCGACGGTCAGGGTGGGAGCGACGTTTCCGCCTCCCTCCCAGGTCGTGAAGAGGAAACGCATCGGTTTCCCTTGAGTTGCGGTTGTATTCATACATTTGGCACAAGAAAAAGACGTTCGCTCGCCCGCGTTCAGCTGTGTTCCAGAGCGGCATGGATCAGGGTGCGGCACACGTTCTTAAACTCGGAAACTGGTCGCTTCATGTCGCGTCTGAGCAATTTCCAAACGTAGAGGTCGGTGGCGACGACGAGCGCATCCAGGCGCTTGCGGCGTTTCGCGGGGCTGGCATGGGTCAGCTCATTGGTGAAAACGGATTCCAGCCACTCGCGATGGCCATGTCTCCCTTTTTCAACTACAGGTTGGATCGCTTCGTGACGGTCCTCCTGATTGAGGAAGCGAAGAATCAAGTCGCCCACCGATTCATAGTCGTCAGCCAGGGCTTTGACGGTGAAATCCACGTCGCCCTGCCGCACTGGCCGACGCACCGCGATCTCGTCGCCCAGCTGCTTGATCGCCGCTTCCAAAAGCCCGGTCTTCCCTCCGAAGCGGCGAATCACCGTTTGAACCGTGACGTTGGCGTCCTGGGCTACGGAGTCCAAGGTGATATCCTCGTACCACTGGTCGCCAAGGCGTTTCAGGAAAGAGGTGACGATCGTTCGAGCGGTCTCGGCGCTGGCCCGAGCCCGCGCTCGCTGGCGGTAGCTCCGCTGCTTCTGCTTTTTCTCCACCTCTTCTTTCATGTTAGTACGAGTAACATCAAAGGCGCCTTCGTCAAACTTTATGTTAGTAGGATTAACACGAAAGTGCTTTGACCTAGTGAAAGCCCCGAGGAGCGGGGACTGAGCATTGGAGCGTGGCGGGGGCGGTTTTTCGTGGAAGCGTCGGGTGGCGGGTGGCGTTTCGCGTGCGATATAGCAATGGAACAGGCTTGCTTTGAGCGGTGGCGCTTTTTCTATCGTGGAATGCCTGAGTCCGAGTCGAAGCGCCCTCTATACATTCCCTACGCGGGACCCGTTCTGCTTGAAGTCCCCTTGCTCAACAAGGGAAGCGCCTTCACTGAGCGGGAGCGTCGGGAGTTTAATCTGGAAGGATTGCTGCCGCACAGCATTGAGACGATCGAGGAGCAACGGGATCGCTCCTACCTGCAGTTCAGTCAGCTGACCTCGCGCATGGAGAAGCACATCTACTTGCGCGGCATTCAGGATACCAACGAAACGCTCTACTACTCCCTGCTCACTCACTACCTGGTGGAGATGTTGCCTTTGATCTATACGCCGACGGTAGGCGAGGCTTGCCAGCGCTTTTCGGAGATCTACCGGCGCAAGCGAGGCTTGTTCATTCGCTACGAGGATCGGGATCGTATCGATCGCATTCTGCGCAACGCGACGCGCAAGCGAGTGAGCGTGATCGTAGTGACGGATGGGGAACGCATTCTCGGCTTGGGCGATCAGGGCATCGGAGGTATGGGGATACCGATCGGAAAACTCGCGATCTATTCCGCCTGCGGGGGTATCAGCCCAGCCAATACGTTGCCCATCACGCTCGACGTGGGTTGCGACAACGAGGAGCTGATCAACTATCCCATGTACATGGGAAAACGCTCGCCGCGGGTGCGAGGCGAGGCGTATTTCGATTTTGTAGACAAGTTCATCAAAGCGGTGAAGGACCTCTGGCCGGACGTCCTGCTGCAGTTCGAGGACTTCGCCCAGCCCAACGCCATGCCGTTGTTGAAGCGCTACCAAGACGAGCTGTGCTGCTTCAACGATGACATCCAGGGGACGGCTGCGGTAGCGGTTGGCACCATGTTGGCGGCTGTGGCCCGAAAGGGCGAGAGCCTGGCGGAGCAACGTATTTGTTTCGTGGGCGCGGGATCGGCCGGCTGCGGGATAGCGGAGCATCTGGTCGCTCACCTTCGGTCCGAAGGCTTGTCCGAGGCGGAAGCCAAGGGGCGTATCTTCATGGTGGACAAGGATGGACTGCTCACCTCCGACATGAAGGGGCTGCGGGACTTTCAGGAGGAGTTGGCGCAGCCAAGCTCGCAAGTGGATTCCTGGCGTGACGAGAAGGGCCAGGTGCCGTTGATCAATGTGATCAAGCAGGCGCGTCCGACCATACTGGTAGGCGTCTCCGGCCAGTTCGGTCTCTTCAAGGAGAACCAGATTCGTTTGATGGCTAGCCAGATCGAACGGCCCATCATTCTTCCGCTCTCCAATCCGACCAGCCTTGCGGAGGCGACCCCGCAGGATGTGATCGCCTGGACGGAAGGCCGCGGCATCGTGGCGACTGGAAGCCCCTTCGATCCGGTTAACTACAAGGGCAAGGTGCATCAGATCTCTCAGTGCAACAACAGCTACATCTTTCCCGGCATCGGGCTAGGGGTGCTGGCCAGCAAGGCGCGTCGGGTGACGGAGGGCATGCTCATCGCGGCCAGCCGTACCCTAGCGGATAGTTCGCCGCATCAGAGCAACGTCGGAGCCCCTTTGCTTCCTGCTCTGGAAGAGCTGCGCGAGCTCAGCCGCCTCATCGCTCGTCGCGTTGCCCGGCAGGCCATGGAGGACGGAGTGGCCACCGATCTGACGGAGCTGGCCTTGGAAAAGGCCATAGACAAGGTGTATTGGGAGCCGAAATACAGGCGCTACGAACGGACCTCGCTGTAGGTTCCGAATCGAACCAGAGCTTTGTCAGGAACAGGTCCTACTCCGTTGGGCCGGTTTGGAGAGGAGTTTCTTCCAAATAGATGCTCGGCGTATCGGCGGTACCGTTTCTTACGAGTCTCCAGCGAAAGAACTGGCCGGTGGAGCTCGAATTTCCCGATACGATCTCGGCTCGATACGAGAGGTAGTTTTCCGTGGAATCTTGGAGGGTAAGGGTGGGGCGCGTCAGATTCCACTCGACCAAATCCAAGCTGCTTTCGAAGACCATGGAGGATGCGCTGCTACGGGCGAGCTGGTAGTCCAGGGTGGCTTTCGCTTCGCCGCTTGGGGAAAGCGTGACTTGGAACGCGGGAATGGGATCGCTGCGGAGCGGATGGAGGTTGAAGGTGTATTCCAGCCAGTTGGGGATAGAATCGTTGTCTAGGTCTTCCTGTTGCCCGAGGTGGGAGGAGGGAGCAAGGATGTGTTGAGAACCGAGATCGCTTCGCCACTGCTCGTACGAATAGGCAGCGAGAGGGGAGATGATCAAGCGATCGATGGCTTGGTAAGCGCTGGAGGGTTCACCCGCCGGCTCATCGTTGCTTTCCTTGACCCGTATATTGAAGGCGCGAGACTCGCCGGCCGCGATGTAGCCCAGCGGACGGAAAGTCCAGTCTGCGGCCCTTTCGACTTCGTCGAGTTCGAACCCATCTCCTTTGATGTAGTATCCCGCGATCGCGGGGCCGTCGATTTCGATCCTAAGGCCGCTCTCCTGTCCGTTTCCGATTTCACCGGAGCGGAGGCAGCTCGGCCCCGCGACGCTTTGAGATTCGTCGATGCCCCACAAGGCATGGCCCCATGTGCCAAGGCGAACTCCGGGGAAATCGATGGCTAGGTCGAAAGGAAGCTTCAGCAAGGAAACGGTAGCGACTTCGCTGTAGGTTTCGCCCCCGGCGCTTTCTATTGCGATGGCTTGATAGCGTCCCAGGTCGTCGAGGGAAAGGTCTTCGATCGATAGGAAACCGTCTTCTCCGCCGGCGATTTTTCGACCATTCTTTTCCCACCGATAGGATAGGGGATTGATCGGGCTCAGGGCCTCGGCCCGCAGTGAAATGCTGTCGCCAAGAAAGGTGGCGTGGCTCATTGGCTGCTGCTCGAAACGCACGCGATCGTCGAGAGCGACCTTATCGATGAGCACGCGAGCGTTCGGGTTGTCGTTCGATGGGATAAAGACGTAGCAATCATCCAGATCGGAGGAGATCGAGACTTCGGTCCACTCTGTTGGAGGAGGAAAACTGCTTGTCATTCCTCGGCCAATGGATACGGAGAACTCGTCGTTCGGATCGAAGCCGACGGTCTTCATCCAAAGGCTTTTCGCATTGTATGAGAACTGGAACGGAGCCTGTTCATCGGAAAACGGTCCAGCGATGGAAAGAGACGAGCCGCCATGGACGAAATCCTGGTAGTCGTAGCGGCTGCCGCTGGTCAGACCGTAGAGGGAGTAGATGGGGGCATCGAGAACGGCGCTGTAGGATTCGATGAAGGCGACGCTCATGGGGGCGGACTCCACGGTAGCTCCGACGGCGTCCGTGACGGTGCAGGTGTACTCGCCTTCCTGGTTCTTGTTGGGAGCTGTGGAAAACAGTCTGTGGATACCAGAGCTTTGGTTTGACTCGGTTAAAATGAGTTCACCGTTTCGGTACCACTCGAGAGAGAGCGGCTCGATACCGCCGACCGCGATGAATGGCGGTTCGTTGTTATCGAAGCTTTCAATTTGAACGCCGTAGAACTCGGCTTGACTGGTGATGATGGGATCGCTTTGGGTCCAAATGCCGTAGAGCTTTGACCAACCTGTATTCGACCCGCCGGAAAGGGATAGAGTGATGGTGTTGCTGTCGCTAGAAAGTGAATACGCGGAAAGGCCTCTTTCACTGTGGTCGCCGAGAGCGTAGGCTTTTCCGTCTATCGTGATGGAGGCGTCGCCGAGGTTGCCTTGGTAGTCCAAAACCAGCACTCCGGGTCCGCTCGCTTGAGCGGCGAGGGAGACGCTTTGGCCGTTTTCCAGACGCGCTTGGAAGTAGGGATGGCCGGTTTCCGGGTCGGTCTGGCTGGAGTCTATGAACTCGCTCCCTTCGATGGCGAAGTCGACGTTTGAGCCGATACCGTGAGCCAGCGACGGTATTCCCTCTAGCTGTGCTTTCTGGGTCTGAGCGGAGCCGAAGGAGTTGCTGCCCCGTAGATGGTAGGATGCGATATCGCTCTCGGAGAACTCCTCGATCACGAGCTGACGTTGATTCGCTCCCGGGATTTCCTGGTCATCCTTGAACCACTGTAGAGCAAGCTCGGGGCCGGTGATTTCCGCTTTGAGGCATACTCTGCTCCCAAGGGCCGGCAGGTCGTGAGCGATCTCATGTAGGATCGCAGGTCGCTTCGTGGGTAGGTATTGATCTACCCATGCGGTCACGGGGCCGGAGGTGGAATGAAGGGTGAAAACGGTGGCTTGAGAAAGCTCTCCTGAGGAAAAGAGAAACTCTTGCCATTGGCCGGTTCCCACCAGGGTTTTCGAAAAGAGCTCTCCTCGAGAAACCACGAGACGAGTGCCCAGGTCGCTCTTCCAAAAGAAGCTAACGTTGGTATTGGGAGGCGTTCCCATGACGTGGAATTCGCTAGCTTGAGGCGCGAGCCCATCGTGAGTGATCTCTAGAGCGTCGATGCCATCGCGAGTGACCGTGGATTGGCTGCGAACGTCTATCCTTCCTATTGTGTAGTCATTGGTCGAATACACAACATACCGGTTCGCGTCGATCGCCTCATTCAGGGACGAGAGTACGTGCAAGGTCGTTTCATGGCTGGTGATGGTGCCGAATCGATTGCTGATTTCCGCGAAATAGGTTCCGGAGTCTTCGATCTTGGGAGCGCGTATTGGGAGGAGGTTGCCAAGTTCGCTTTTGGGGAGCTCCACTCCATCTTTGAACCATTTGATTTGGTAGCTCTGCGTCCCTAATACTTCTCCGATGCTTATCAAGACAGGAGACGAGCCATTTTCGATGGCGTAGATCGTTTGGTCCTCAGGGGAGCTCGAGAGGCGGGGAGGGCGTCGATCGTCCGAGGCGACGACGGTGATCGAGTGGCCTTCGCATCGATAGCTTCCGTATTGGTTGCTCACCTCGAGATGGTAGGTGCCAGTGTGCGCTTCGGTGACGGGTCCGAGGGCGAGACTGGGGCCGGAAGTGGGCAAGGGCTGGGTCGGCATCAGCGGAGTTGAGCGATACCATTGATAGACGATGGGAGGTTCTCCCACCACCTCGCGCGAAAGCTCGATGGACTCTCCAACAATCAGTGTCGTGGTCTCGTACGCGGCATCGAGAATCGTCGCGGGAACAGGCGTGTCGTCGATAGATAGTTCCGCGACTTGGCTTTTGGCGGAGCCGAACGGGTTGGTAACAAGCGCATGGTATCGTCCGGCGTCGTTTTCTTGGATCGGAGATAGCTCGAGGGTGGAGCTTGTCGCTCCGTCGATCAACCGATCGTCCTTGAACCACTGATAGTTCAAGTCTTCGCCTTCCGCGTCGCAGCTGAGTTTCGGTTTTGAGAAGAGGGAGACTGTTCTGGAGCTCGGGTGGCTGATGATGAAAGGCGGCGCTTGTTGTGACTGGAAAAACACTGCTTTTCTCAACGCCAGGCCCCCTGCGGGAGCTGTGAATGTCGATAGGCGGGTGCCGTAGGTAACCGTCACCCTCTGGTCGCTTTGATAAGGTAGAAACAAGCGACCGGTGGTCCAATCGCTATTTGGCAACTCTAGCTCATAGATGTCGCTTTGGATTTCAGCCACCAGACCGATCACCCGATTTTCGCCGAGCTTGGCTTCGAATTCGAGAAGGCCTTCGCTGGGGGCGAGCAGAACGAGTTTGGCCAGGCGTCCGTTTGACTGCTCGGCGGCGCTGACGTAGGGCGCGGCATCGGTTTC
The DNA here is from genome assembly GCF_031127815.1 of Pelagicoccus sp. SDUM812003. Lineage (NCBI taxonomy): Bacteria > Pseudomonadati > Verrucomicrobiota > Opitutia > Puniceicoccales > Pelagicoccaceae > Pelagicoccus > Pelagicoccus sp. SDUM812003. The sequence goes on from NZ_JARXHY010000004.1 coordinate 284,500, forward strand.
GTCTTGAACGATTTGCCAATCGTCCTCGTGGGAGGCGTAGATCGGAATGTCGCTGCCTAGAACGTTTTCGATGGCTTCAACTCTTGGATACACGATCAGTGAGAAGCTGCCATAGACGCTACCGTCCGCGTTGCTGACTTCGACGGTGTAGGTTCCTCTACTCTCGGCCGGTACGGCGTCGAGGTTTAGAGCGGCGTTGGTTTCTCCTTCGAGGGGGCTCTGCTCGAAGTACCACTGATAGGCTAGTTCGATATCGCTTTCAGCCGTGACTCTGAACTTGGCTGATTCGCCTTCCAAGATGGTGACGCTTTGTTCAGAGGAGTCCGTGATGCTGGGGATTTGGGGGATTCGGATCATTTCGAGGCTGTTCGCAAGATTCACGATCCCTGAGCACATGGCGAAATAACGTAGTCCGGGCCGCGTTTCAGCCGAGGCGCGGAGGCGGGCGATCTGTTCGTCGATGTCGCTATCCGGGTGCTGGGCGAGGTTTAGGGCGAGGGTTCCTGAGACGAGCGGGGCGGCCATGGAGGTGCCGCTTAGGCTCGCGTAGGCGTTGGTCCTGCTGTGCCAGCTAGATAGGATGCCGCTCCCTGGCGCCATGACATCCAGCGTTCTCCAGCCGTAGTTAGAGTAGGAGGCCCGTTCTCCGTCGTCATCGACGGCGCCCACGGCAACGACGCAATCGATCGGGTAGGCCGCGGGGACGGGGAGCTGAGAGGAGGCATCGTTTCCAGCGGCAGTCACGAAGAAGATACCGGCGTCTTGGGCTCGGTATATCGCGTCTCTCAATGCCGGCGCGAAACCGTAGCCTCCCCAGCTTGCGTTTATGATATGGGCTCCATTTTCGATTGCGTAGTCGATGCCATCCACCAGGGAGCTTACGGATGCTTGGCCGTCTTTGTTGAGACACTTGACTGCCATAAGGTTCACATCCCAGGCCACGCCAGCAATCCCTATGGAATTGTTTCCCACGGCGCCTGCAATGCCAGCGACATGCGTTCCGTGCCCATTGTCGTCGTTGGCGGAAAGGCTTGGCGCTATGGTGTTCGCCCCGTGCACGTCGTCGACGTAGCCATTGCCATCATCGTCTATGCCGTTGTTGGCGATCTCGCGACTGTTTGTCCAAAGGTTGGCTTTCAGGTCCTCGTGATCCAAGCGGATGCCGGAATCGGTGATGGCGATGATGATGTCGCCGGCGCTCGTTCTCGTCCGCCAGCCCTCCGGGGCGTCGATATCGTTGTCCTGCCGATGGTTGAGCGCCCACTGTTCGCCGCGCCCATAGGAGGGATCGTTTGGGAAGGCGCTAGCGTAGAAGATAAGGTTGGCGCTGACTTGAATGCCAGTATCCGAAAGATCGATACTTTCGAGAGCGTGTTGTACGGTATCGGCTGTAAAGTCCGTGGTGAAGAGTTCGGCTAGGAAGGGGCTTCGGATGGTAGAGCTCAACTGCCAGCCGAGCGCTTGGGCGATTTGCTCGACATCGTCTTTTCGAAGCGGGGTGGCGGAGTGGAGCAGAATCCGGTTTGCTGCCATGGCCGAGACGAGCTCGGTGTATTCATCGTTTGAATTCGGGTCGACATAGACCGCTTCCTCCAGGCGGATAGGGAAATCGAACCCATCGGTGGTGACGATTCTAATTCTGCTGTAGGAAGCGGAGGCCAGGTCCTGGCTGGGATGGCGGGTTTCCGAATGCAGTTTGGCGAACTCCCAATCACGTGGATCTCGCCATGCGACCTCTTGGGGCTCCAACGCTGGGGGCGATGCGGGCCGAGCTCTTTGCTCTCGCCGTGAAGCGTCGCCGGATTCGGCTGGGGCGCGGCGTGGCGTGTTTTCCTTTTGTTTTACTATCGCTTCGATGTCTCCGGGGTTTACGGCGTTTTTCCAAGGGATGAAAATCAACGAAAGACCGAGTATGGCGAGGGAGGCGACGGAGACGAAGAGAAGGGGTTTTTTCATTCGAGTGCGATGAGGAGCGGGATCCGGATCCAGCGGATTGCGACATATCGCAGCTCAAAGGTCAATCTACTTAGTAGGATCTGCGTACTCGAAAGGCTCTATTTCAAGGCGTCGTTGGGAGAAGCCAGCCCAGCTGTTTCTAGCTGGCGTAGCTGTGCACGCTTTGGCTGGCGATGGGCATGTAGTTTAGCCCGAACCAGCAGAGCAGCAGCACCACCCAGGCGACGGCGAGGAATGCGAAGGCTGAGGCGCGCTTATTCGGAAATTGGATACGGTGGTGAACGTAGCCGAGGTACGCGAGCCAGGTCAGCAACGCCCACGTTTCCTTGGGATCCCAGGTCCAGTAGTGACCCCAGGCTTCCTTGGCCCAGATGGCTCCGATGATGAGGCCGAGGGTGAGCAGGCCGAAACCGATTTGAGCGGACCGATCGGCGAAGGCGATGGCTTGAGCGGTTTTCGCTTCGTCGCCTTTGGCCCTCCAGCCGCGAAGACTTCCCACGAAAGCCGCGGAAAGAAAGGCGTAGGCGAGTAGGTAGGCGAGCACGTGTGGTACGAACCAAGGACTGCGCAAGGCGGGCATGAGCGTACTGTCCCAACTTTCTGGATGCGCCCAGGTGATGCCCAGAAACAGACCAGCCAGCGGAACCGCGTAGAAGAGCGGCCAGAGCAGCCTCCAGCGATAGCTGATCAGACCTGCCGCTACCGGAAGCATAAAGGCGTACCAGAGCCGTGTTTCGCCAAGCGTGCGCATGGGCGGTCGCTCCAGAGTGATCCAGATCAGGACCAAAAAGCCGCCGAGGCACAGGCAGCCGGCGCTGAGAAGCAGTATGCCAAGTACGCGCCGACGAGACAAGGCGAGCATTCCGCCGATCCAGGACGTCAGCACCACCGAAGCGAGCAGGGGAAAGCTTTGGGCGGTATTCATCGCTCGATCTCCTTTTCTGTATCGATCGAAGGACTACGGTTTGCCCTGGCTCGAGAAAAGAGGGTTAAGGTCGCTCCGAGCAGTATCATGCCGCAGGCGAAATAGATGATCGGCATCCAAGGGTCGCGCACCGCTTCGATGACGGAGAGGCGAGAGGCCTTGCCGGCCGACTCGTCGTAGGAAAGCTGGTTGAGAGACCAACCGGCGATGTGGATTGGTTTGTTGACTTCCAGCAACGCTTCCCGCGGCTCGGTGTCCGGTTCGAAAAGGGTGACTTTTGAATAGAAGCGTTTGGGGCGAGGCATGGCCATGGCGAAGCGAAACGAGTCGCCAGCCAAGAGCGTTCGGGTTGGCGAGGCGATGCTGCCGCAGGTGATCCAGCCCTCGACCGTTTCTCCATTTTTCGTATTGGTAGCTAGGATACGAGCTGCCGGAGCGGCGTAGGGCGATCCGCTCGCTTGGTAGCCGTCGCCGTCAGGAAGGGCGGAGGCAATGCTTTCGAGAACCTCTATCCGCCAAGCCCTGATTTGGCCGATGGCTTCTTCTTCGAGATCGATCAATGGTTCGCCCTTTTCCCAAATGATCACCGATTCGCCGACGTCGACGAGGGTCAGCTGAGGAGCGAAGAACTCGATGCCGAAGTCGTTGAGAGCGACACCGAAAGGCAGGTAGCGCGACTCGTGTCCGGCGGCCCGGGTGGCCAGGGCGGTGGCGTTTCCCTCGGTGACGGAGATTTCCCAGCGTTCCAGATCGGATGAAGACATCAGTCCGGCAGACAGCAGGAGCCAGATGCCAAGGTGGTTAAGGGCGAAGCGCAGCTTGCCTCTTTTCCGCTTTAGAAGGCGGGTGGTCGAACCCAGCCCGAGGTTGGTGAGAAAGAGGAGCAAGGCGGCGTTGAAAGGAATGCTCGCCGTCGGTTGGGCCAGTCCTAGAGACAGGGCGACGGGGTGAAGCTCCGTTTCCGGTTTGGCGGGAATCAGGCCCGCCACCAGCACCCAGAGAAAGAAATGGGCGATGGCGCATTGTGCGAAACTGATGCCGCCAAGCAATTGCACGGGGCGTAACCGTCGCCCGAATACGCTCGTGGTGACGATCCACAGAGCGTATAAGCCCAGCAAATACGCGTTTCCTGGAAATGGGGGAGCGGAGAGCGGTTTTCCTCCAAGGGAGGCGGAGAGCGCGATGGCGATCACGCTCGTGCCGAGGCAGATCGCGGCGCTGATCGCGTAGTCGCGGCCGATTGCGGTGTTGAAGGTTGGGCGAGCGCTGGCGTTGAGGTCGGGGCGCTCGCACGAGGGTGTCGCGGCTTGCATGCGTTGTTCTTGGCTGGTGGTGGTTTCGAGGCTCGAACAGGGCGCGGCCACCACGCCGCGCCCTACCTAGAGATGAAGGGCCTAGTAGAGGCTCTTCTTGTCGGAAACGTTGTCGGGAAGCCCCATGGCCTCTTGGCGAGCGGCTGCGGTTTCGTCCCACGCGGGGAAGAGCTCTTGGCGATGCTCTGCCTTGGTTGATTCCAATTCTTCAGGATCGAGCCCGATGAAGCGCTGGGCCTTTTCCTTGGTCGAGATGTCCGGCATTTCGATGGGCTCTGTGATGCCGTGCGACCACAGGACGCGAGCGATTTCCTGGCGAGCGGCGCCGGCCTTTTCGATGGCGGTGCCGAGAACTTGCAGGGCGGTGTTGGGAGCGTGGAAGCCCGCGGAGTTCGCGGCGGCGACCCAGTCCCAACGCCATTGAGCATGGCGGATGAGGGTCAGCGACTGCTTCATTTCCTCTTCCGTCGCCCCAGCGTCCCAAGCGGTTTTCGCCTCGATGTGTGCCTTGGCCAGCAAGCCTTCCACGATGCCGCGAAGCTCCATGACCTTGGCCTGGCGGGAGTAGACGTCGGTCAGCAAGGTGGCTTCCGATTCCCGGTGGCACACCTGGCAGGAGCGATCGATGGCGTTGAGCGGGCTCTGGATGTGGTGATCGGTGAACTTCGCTCCGCCTTCGGACTTGTAGGGCATGTGGCAATCCGCGCAGGAGACGCCGCGCTGGCCGTGCACGCCGGTCATGTAGAGTTCGTAGTCCGGATGTTGGGCTTTGAGCATAGGCGCACGGGAGAGCTTGTGGGTCCAATCGGAGAACTCGAGCTGGTCGTAATACGCTTCCATGGCTTCAGCAGAGAAACCGTTGTCCCAGGGAAACTTCAGGTACTTGGCCGGCTCCTTTTCGAAGTAGTACTCCACGTGGCACTGGGCGCAGACCAGGGAACGCATTTCCTGATGCGTGGCTTCGTTGATGTTCTTGCCCATGTCGTTGAAGGCCTCGGCCAGAGCCGGTCGCGAGATGCGCAGGTTCATGTTTTGCGGGTCGTGGCAATCCTGACAGCCGATGGCGTTGACGATTTGTTCCCCGCGGTCGAACCAGCTGCCGTCGTAGAATTCGGCGACGCCCATCTCGTTCATGACGCGCGGCACGTCGGTGGACTTGCAGGTCCAGCAGGTGGCCGGCATGCCAGCGTTGGTACGGTAGGTCTCGCGGATGTCGTCGATGGCATGAGCGTGTCCGCGGCCTTGCTCGTAAGCTTTGGAGAAACCGTAGCCCGCCCAGAGGATCACCAGATTAGGATACTCTTCCAGATAGTCGGTCTTGGCCGAACCGCCGTGGGCGCTTTTGAAGTCGGTTTCCAAAGTCTTCTTCCAGCCCTCGTATTCGCGAGGGAAGTTGGCTCCCCAAACTTCGTTGCGCGGCTCCCATTGGGCGATGGGATTGGTCATCTTGGCCTGCTTGGCTTCGACGCGACGCTCCATGACGGAAGTGATGAGGAAGCCGACCATGAAAACGCCGATGAGAGTGGAGAGGAATAGGATCCAGCCCATGCGCGAGCCAGAAGAGCTAGTTTGCCGATTCATTTTTGTTCTTCGTTAGGGTTGGAGAAGTGGTTTTGCATCCATTCGGGCATGACGGAGTCGAGATCAGGCGTGCGCGCGAACTCGGTAGCGGAAAGAGAGTTGACGGAGCCGTGCGGCGTTTCGCTGTGGCAGTCCCAGCAGAGCTTGCCGTGGCCTGCTTGGGATTCCTCGAAGGTCACCATCATGTTGGGCGTGTGGTTGAGCAGGTTCTCGTGGCAGCGGATGCAGTTTTGCTGCACCACGCCCATGCCCGGCTCGTGCACCTTGATCACTTGCGGCTCCATGTGGAAAGTGAACATGAAGGCGTGCCGCAGCCCGTCCTTGGCCTTGAAATAGTACTTGTTGGCCAGGTTGTCGTGCGGCACGTGGCAGTCGTTGCAAGTCGCCACGCGAGCGTGGCTGCCGCGCTCCCAGGTGGCGTACTGCGGGTTCATGATATGGCAGTTCACGCAGGCCGACGGTTCGTCCGACAAGTAGGAAGTCGCGTTCGACACCCGCAGCAGCACGCAACCCAGGCCGAGCAGGATGGCGGTGCTCAATATCAGGGGAAGTCGCCAGGCCGGGGAAGGGGAAAGACGCTTCCAGAGCGAGGGCTTTTCCGAATCGGAGTCAGGAGGGCTTACGGACATCTTAAAAGTGGTAAGTGAAATGCAACTTAAGCTTCGCTTATCTTCAATCAAGAATAAAAGATAAATTACTAATGATTAGCCCGTCCTGATCGAAGCGTCGTAGATCGGAATCGATTTGCTGCGGCTCAGTTGGCTTGGTTCGGAACGCGCTTGTTCTGCGCTGGCGAGGCGTATTGAAAACCGAAATACGAGGAGCTGAGGGCGCGCGCCGCTCTCGGCGAAGCCGATTCCGTTCCGCGTTCTATTCGGCTGCCGTGAATTCGCTTGTTTCGAAGGCTCGGAAAAAGACTTCGGTATGATGCGGGGAAATCGGAACGCTACGCCGGGTTGACCCGGTTTCGCTGGAGGTTGCGGGCGGGTTCGCTCTCCAGTTTATCAAATCAGGGGAGCTTTCGATGAAGAAGGACGCTCCTTCGGCGACTGCGATGTCGAGCTCGACCGAGTCGGTTCCCACCTCGACGGAGAGCGGCAGTGGCAGGTCGGACCTGAGCCGCCAGGTCGTGAAGGCGTCGTAAACGGGAAAACGCGACGAGCTCAGGGCGAGCGTCGAATGGTGCGGATCGAAGAACAGCTCGCACTCATGGAGGTCGACGCCGTATTGATCCAAGATCAGCTCGAAGCGATCCGTTGGATGGCCTGTTTCGCGATCGACGAAGCACGCTTCGTTTTCCGAGCTGATGAGCAGCAATCGATCTGGTAGTGAAACGTTGAATACGAATCTCGGGGTCGAGCTGAACGGATTTTGCAGCCGCTCGAGCGGCGCGTCGGTCTTGAGCGAGAGCCGTGTGAGCAGGTAGGATCCGTCGATCTTTTCCACGAAGTAGAGCCATTTCGAGTCGTCGCTTACGCAGAATCCGTAGGTCGGACCTGAAAGAACGAGCTCTTTGGATGTGTAGGTCCGGTTTTGGTGGTCGATGGTGAAGATGTGCAGCAGACGCTCAGGCGTGCGATCGGGGTCTTGGGTTTGAATGATCAGCGAGCGGAAATCCGGCGAAATGGCGGTTTTTCTATACAAGGTATTGCGATCGACTTCGAAGGGGATGGAGACCGTCGCGGTGTGGGCAGTCGCATCGAAGAAATGGTGTTCGCCGCTCTCTTCGTCGAGGAAGGCTAGGTAGCTTCCGTCTGGGGAGAGCCAGCCGGACGAAACGTTTGATTCGGCCTCTAGCTCCCATTTCGTTTCACCTGTATCCAGGTCTGAGATACGAATCGATTTCCCGTACGAGCTAAGCAGCGTTCTAGACTCGGCGCGCGCGGCTAGCAGATTGCCGTCGGGCAACGCGTAGGGCTCATGGCTCGTTGGCTCGAGCGTTTCGCTGCTGAAATAGGAAACCTCACGCTTCTGATCGATCACGTAGAAGAGACCAGCGCTTCGATCGAAACCGGCAAGCTCGATGCTGCTTCGAGCTATGGGGCGGATCGCTTGGGATTCGAGGTCCGTGTCGAAGAAGACGAGGTCCCTTTGGTTTCCGAATACGAGGTGATGGCTGTTGGGGGAAAAGCGAAAGCGGACGGAGATCGGCGCGATGCCTTGCGGAAAATCGCGTGGCGAGGACGGGGAGTCGACATCCCAGACGCGTATGCTTCCGTCGCTCAGTAGGGCGGCGAGGCGCTGTCCGTCATCTGAAACGGCGATCCAAGCCGCGGACCGGCTGTCTGTCGGGAGCGAGAAAAGGAGGGTTTTGCTTTCCGTATCCCAAACCTCGATACCTGAATCGACGCGTACGAATAGACGTTTCCTTTCGAGGTCCACGGTCGCGCGATCGGTTTCCGGAAAGCCGAATTCCGCCAGATCGAGGAACAGGCTGCCGTCATCGGTGTTGAAAATCCGGTAGCTGTTGTCGTTGAGGTCGTTTTTGAGCATGACCAGCTGCCCGTTGGCGAGGAAGCGTCCGAGTAGGACGGATTGATCTTCGCCTACCGGGATGATCTCGCCGGTGTCGCTATTGACGATAGCGGTCTTGTGGTAGGTTTCTCCGATGGTCACACCGTTTAGAAGAAGGTGCTTTCTCGCCCCTTCGAAGAAAGTGAAGTAGAACTCCGAGTAGACGGTGAGCTCGCGGTCCAAGAGCGCGTCTCCGGTATCGGTATCGATCACGATGATTCGATCGAAGTCGTAGAGGTAGCTTTCGTCCATCCATCTGAGAAGGATGAGGCGCGAGTCGTTCGGATAGTGGAATTGCTTGAAACGCCCCTCGTAGGCCTTCTGCCAGCGGCGCGCGCCGGATTCGATCTCGATCGCGCCGAGGGTCAGAGGATATTGGCTGGCCGCGTAGAAGATGCCTTCGCCGTCCGAGGTGAAGGTGGCGGCGCTCAGGTGGCCTGGGAGGTCGATAGGACGGGGAGGGCTTTCCGAATCCAGCTGGGTGAGAAACAGTTTTCCGAACCTGCCGAGGTGCAGGGCCGACTTTCGATCCTGCGAAAGGTCCAGGGCTTTGCGAAAGGAATGCCTCGTTTCGTTTCCCGTGATTTGCGAAGAGGAATCAAGATCCCAAAAGGTGGAGAGGTGGGGGTAGTCGGAGTCGTTTCCCCGATGGGTTTTGAGCACGCCGTCATGTCGAAAGTCGAACGACAAGTAGTAGTCGAAACCAGTGAAGGGGCCGGGTTCGGCTCGGTTGCGGGCTTCTTGGGCGAAGGAGCTATGCAGGCAGCAAAGCGAAGCGAAGAGGGGAAACAAGTAGCGATGCATAGCAGGAACGTTTAGGGGTAACCCACCCGTTATGGCTTCATTCGCTCGCTCTTGTCAATTCACTCGGGGCCCTGGGGTGGAAAGGGCTTGTTTGGCTGCTGCCAGGGAGCTCGGCACTCCAACCAGCAGAAGGAGGTCGCCCGCTTCGATGAGGTCGCTGGCTTGGGCGTGGCGGGTTTCCTCTCCCTTTTTCCGGATCGCCACCACCTGCACTCCTAGGAGGCGAGGCCAGTTCAGGGACTTGAGCGACTTGCCGAGGCATTCGGACGCTTCCGGCACGATCACCGTTTCCAAAATGGCGGCGCTGTAGTCGATGGCGTCGTCCAAGTCGGTTTCCGTGTCCTTGGCGAAGAGGTCCCTCAGCTTTCTGAGGCTTTCCATGCTTCCGGTGGCGAACACGCGATCTCCAGCGAAAAGATGGGTGTTCGGCCCGATCGATGGCAGGTAGTGGCCTTGCCGCTCGATTCCCACGATGGTGGCCCCGGTGCGTTCGCGGATTTCCAGGTCGGCCAAGGAGCGCCCGGAGATGCCGGACGAACTGAGCAAGGTTTCCTCCAGTTGGATGCCCCATTCGCGCCGCGCCTTGTCGAGAGCCAGCTCCTCCTCTTCCGAGGAGTTGTTGGTGGTGACGGTTTGCGTGATGGAGTAGGTCGCCTGGCTGTGCAGAAAGACCATCCGGCGCCAGCCCACGGCGATCAGGATCAGTACGCAGAGCAAGGTCGCCGCCAAGCCGTAAGGGCCGATCCAGCTGAAGGGGATCAGGTTGATCAGCCAAAGGGCGAGAAACGAAAGCCCCAGGCCGCGCAGCAGGAGGATGATGGCGCGCTTGGCCGGCGATCCGTGAGGGAGTTGTTGCGTCAGAGCGTCGCCGACGAGCAAGGACATGGCGTTCAGATTGCGAGCGAGCGCGATGGTGGGAGTCAAGGCCAGCGCCGCCACCACGATCCAGTAGGAAATCCGATAGGCGCCACGCTCGAGCAGCTCCATGGTGGGCGGATACTTGGCGAGCTGCGCGTAGATGGGCGAGGAAAACGCCAGGATGGCGGAAACAAAAAGGAGCTCGGCCACGATCTGGGGGATGCGCGGCTTGAGCAGCCTGAGTAGGATGCTGCTCTTCTGGCGTTTTGAGAAGCCTGTCCAGATCTTGCGGTAGGCGCTGAGCCCGAAGCCGATCCACTTGAGACGCCCGGGATTGAGGGCATTGGCGATGCCGTCGTTTCGCTGGATGATCCAAGGCGAGAGAATGGCGGTGACGAAGGCGATGCCCACTGCAGCGGCCTGAAATCTCGGTTCGAGCACGCCGGCGGCCACGCCGAGGTTCGCGATCACGAAGGAGAACTCGCCGATAGGGGAGAGGCTCAGGCCGGCCCGCGTCGCGTCTACCGGCTCTTCGCAGGTCAACAGGAGACCAAGCGTCGCGGCCAAGGGCCGCAGCGCCAGGGCCAGAGCGGAACCGACCGCGATCAGCAGGGCGGCGTCGCCGAAAAGCGAGATGTCGATGCTCATGCCGATTGCGACGAAGAAAACCGCGGCGAAAAGGTCCTTGAGCCCGGAAAACGAGCCGCTGATCTGGCGACTCTGCTTCGACTCGGCGACCAGCACGCCGCAGAGGAAGGAACCAAGCGCCAGGCTGTATCCGGAAAGCAAGGTCAGCAGCGCCATGGCGAACAGCACGGCGCAGACGAATAGAGTCTGCAGCTCCTCCTTGTCGCTTCGCATCCTGCTGATGCGCTTCAAGGTTCGAGGCACGAAGATGATGCCCGGCAGCAGCAGCAAGGTTATGAAGCCGATCAGCATGCCGACTTGGGTGGCGAGCTTCAGGCTGCTCGAGGCCGACTCCACGTCCATGGCGGCGTAGGAGCCGAGAATGGTAAGCAGTACGATGGCCACGATGTCTTCGCAAAGCGTGATGCTCAATGCCAGTTGGCCGAAACGCTGATGGGTCACGCCCTGGCTCTGCAGGCACTTGCCGATGACGGCGGAGCTGCTGACCATCAGCATAGCCGCGAAAAAGAGGCTGGCGTCCGCCCCTAGCCCGATCCAGCCCGCCACCGCCCTGGCGATGGTAAGCGTCAGCAAAGCCGTGCAAAGACAGGCGATCACCATGCCCATGCCGAGCTGTTTGAAACGTTGGATACGAAAGCTCAGCCCGATGGTGAACATCAGAAAGATGAGTCCAAGCTGCGAAAGCAGGTGGATGCGGGCCGTGTCGGTGACGTAGATGAAGGTGATCTGCGGCGTGCCGACGATGATGCCTGCCAGCAAGTAGCCCACTACCGGAGACAGGTTGACGCTTTTGCACAAGCCGGCCGCGATGATGGCGGACACAAGTATGACCGCGAGGTCTTGAATGAGGTAAAGGGGCTCGTAGGTCAGCATGGCTTGGACTGCGGTTATGCGGCGGAGCCCGCCGCTTTTCAAGCCTCAGTGAAACGCGACCGGTCCAAGATTCGATCGCATCGGAATCGCACAGCCACGCAGGCCTGCTCAGACGACGTTTGCCAGGGAAATGGAGGAGACTCGGCGGGCTATTCGGCTTAAAGATGAAAACGAGTCTCAAAAGCAACTTGACCTTTGGGCTGGTGTTCCTATCGCTAACGATCTTGCGACTCATTCTCATAAAACTGCATCTTTATCTCGGCCTGGTGGGCGGCGCTCTGTTGAGCGTGATCGCCATCACGGGGGCCTTGTATGCCTACGAGCCGCAGTTGAGGGCTTGGTGGAGCGAGAAGATTGAGGCCTGGACTCCGGCGTCGGTCCTCAGCCCTCGGGAGTTGAACGAGACCGTTTGGTCGTGGGGAGTGGACGGCGCGGCCACGGCGTATCGGTGGCCGGAGGACGATCAGGCCCCTGTTTGGGTGATCTGGCGAACGGAGCAGGGAGAGCGTCTAGACTTCATGCTTGATCCGAGCACGGGCCAGCGCCTGCCGCGGGCGGAGGCGGCGCGGGTGTTCTTTCATGGCGTCCTGGACATTCACCGCACCTTGACCATGGGCGAGGCGGGCACGAAGATCGTGGGCGGAGCATCGGCTGCCTTGCTGGTCTTGACGATTAGCGGCCTGTTTATCGGGGTGCGTCGGTGGCGGGACGCTAAGCGCGTCTGGATTCCTGCGAGGTCGGAAAGTCGCTCCAGGCATCCCTCGGTTCGTTGGCGTTTTCTGCACCGCATCGTCGGAGCTTGGGGAACGCCGTGGCTGCTGTTGATGCCGCTGACGGGGATGGTGTGGAGCTTCGACACGTATTCGGCCTTCTTGAAGCAGCTCGGAGGTCCGCCCCAGTTTCCCGCTTATCCCACCTTGCAGGCGAGCGGCGAGGGAGATGCAGCCGTGGATTTGGATCGAATCTGGGAGAATTGTCTTACCAAGGTGCCGCAGCAAACCGCCATGCGCTTGATGCTGCCGACCAGTCCGAGCCAGCCAGCGCGCTTCGAATGGAGCCCGGAGGCTGCGGTCTCCTTCGCTATGCGTTCGAAACTGTTTCTGGATCCGAAAACTGGATACGTTATCGAGCAGCATCCTTGGGAGGCGTTCAGCTCCGGCGAGCAGCTGGTGCGCTGGGCCTATCCGCTGCATACGGGGCGCATCGCAGGCGTCTTCGGCCAGACCGTCGCCTTTCTGGGCGCCCTCACCATGCCCTTCTTTTTCGGAACGGGACTCTATCTCTACCTTGCTCGAAGGCGAAAGCGTCGAGCGTCTGAACTTAGAACTGCAAAATAGATGAATACACTGAAACTCAACAAACACGCTTTGACCGCCACGAGCGCGGTCATGCTCGCTGCTTCGGCTTGGGCTCAGCAGGATCTGGGCGCCGCCTACGAACTGGATCCCTACACCGTGACCACTGCCACGCGGGTGGAAAAGCAGATCAGCTCGATCCCGCAAAGCGTTTCGATCGTATCCGAACAGTCGTTACAAGATCAGTTGTCGATCTCCAGCGACCTCATTTCGGCTCTTTCGCAAATGGCGCCTAGCTATTCGCCGAGCCGAGGCAAGATGACGGGTGCGGGTGAAACCTTTCGCGGTCGCAATCCGCTTTTCATGATCGACGGTGTGCCCCAGTCAAATCCGTTACGCGATGGCAGTCGCGATGGCTACACTATCGATCCCGCGATGATCGAGCGCATCGAGCTGGTGCATGGGGCCTCCGCGGCTCAGGGCATGGGGGCGACTGGCGGGATCATCAACTACGTGACCAAGCGCGCTCCTGCGGTGGACGGTTTGAACCAATGGGCGGAGTTCGGCCTCAGCTCCAGCGATCAGTTTTCCTCGGACGGGGTCGGCTATCGTTCAGCCTATGGGCTTGGCTATCGCCAAGGGGACCTCGGTCTTGTGGGCGGCGTGACTTACGAGTGGCGGCCCATGTCCTACGATGGCGACGGAAACTTGGTCGGCATCGACAACGTCCAAGGCGACACCATGAACTCTAGCGCCTTGGACTTGTATGGAAAACTCACCTACCAGCTCGATGAGGACCAGGAGCTTCGTTTCATGGTTAACACCTTCGAGATGAAGCAGGATCTGGAGTACGTGCAGGTGGCCGGCGATCGCGAGGCGGGCGTACCGACGACTTCAATCGAAGGAGAAACCATCGGCAAAGCGACGCAGAACGATGTGACAACCCTGTCCGCTAGCTATCGTCACAACGCGATCGGCGGCGGGAAGCTGTCGGTCGATCTCTTCGCCAACGACTTCGCCGCGACCTACGGCGGTGGCACCTATGGGACCTTCATCTACGAGGGTGAGCTGATATTCGACCAGTCGGAAAACCAGTCCGAAAAGAAGGGGGCGAAGGTCACCTTCGTGCGCGATCTGGACGAGTATTTGAACCTCGGTCTGGTCACGGGCATCGATTTCTTCGAAGACACTACGCAGCAGGTTCTGGTGCAGACCAACCGTCAATGGGTACCGGAAACGACCTACGAAAGCTGGGCGCCGTACCTTCAGCTCGATCGCTTGGTTGGCGACTTTGTAGTGACTACGGGAGTACGCTTCGAGAACGCGAAGCTCGACGTGGGCGATTTCACTACGCTGGAGTCCTATGGAAGCCAAGAGGTCGCGGGAGGCAGCCCGGACTTCGACGAATGGCTGTTCAACCTCGGAACTACCTACCGGGCGACGGATGCCTTGACGGTTTTCGCAAGCTACACCCAAGGATTCGGCATGGCGGATGTGGGGCGTGTGCTGCGCGGAATCAACGAGCCCGGGCAGGACGTGGATGACTTTCTCGATCTAGAGCCTGTAGTGACGGACAACTACGAGCTGGGCGCTCGCTGGTCGTCGGAGAACTGGAAAGCCTCGCTCAGTGGCTACTGGTCGACCTCGGACCTTGGTAGTCGCCTGCAAGCGAACGAGGACGGCATCTATCTTGTTCGTCGCGAGAAGACGGAAATCTGGGGCGCGGAGGCCGAACTCGAGCGCGACCTGGATGCCCGTTCCAGCATCGGCGGCGTATTCGCTTGGGTAGACGGCAAGTCGGATACGGATGGTGATGGCGAAGTGGATACACGTTTGAACGGAGCTAACATCCCGCCGGCTCGCCTCAACCTCTATTGGAATCGAGTGTGGGGCGAGGGTTTGCGAACCCGTTTTCAAGCGTCCAACTACTTCGACAGCGACAGCAGGGGCTTCAGTGGCTATACGCTCTTCGATCTGCTGCTATCTTACGAGCTGGGAGAGGGGGCTCTTAAGGTCGGATTGGAAAATGTATTCGATAAGCAATACATCACCTACTATTCGCAGACGGTAGGAAACGATAGCCGCTACTTCGCGGGGCGGGGCAGAACGCTGACGGCCAAGTATTCCTTCGAGTTCTAGAGCGCGTCGTATTCGACAGGTGGGGCGGGACCTCCGGGCCCGCCTTCCCGTTTTCGCGGAGATTCGTTCGCGACTTTTCAGGACGTCCGGCATTTGCGGGGCGTCTTTTTTATCGGCTCGAAAGCGGCCCCGGAGGTCTCGCTCCACCATCGGCGAGAGCTACCCCTAGCTAGTTGTCAACGAAACGTTGCTACTGTTTTGATTGGGCGAATACGGACTTCAAGCCCATGCTGATCGATGGCGCCACCATGGTGAAATGGTCGAAGCCGGGCAGCACTTTGATTTCAAATGAGCCGGGTTTTGCCCAACCGCCAGAGAGTTTCGCTTCGAGCGGCTTCAAGTCGTTGAGGAAATAGACAGCGTCTTCCTCGTCGCCTGTGACAATGAAGAGGCGACAAACGCGAGCATCGGCGCCGCTCGCGGTATCCGAGAGCAGGTCGAGCTGTCCGGCGAGAAAGGGGCTGCCGGCGACGATGCCTTGAAAATCGTCACCGCTTTTCGAATACGTGTAGAGGGCGAAGAGTCCGCCGAGAGAGTGGCCGAAGAGGTAGCGTTTTTCGGGGTCCGCAGGGTAGCGTTCTTCGATGAAGGGAAT